>JAIQFW010000216.1 GCA_020073105.1 Terriglobia bacterium | reverse complement strand
CCATGCCCAGCCTCTGCAGCAGGGTCGAAACCAACTCTTTGGCAAAGATGCGCATCAGGTCATCTTCGAGCGAGAGATAGAAGCGGGAAGATCCGGGATCGCCATGGCGGCCGGCGCGCCCGCGCAGCTGGTTGTCGATGCGCCGGGCCTCGTGACGTTCGGTGCCAAAGATGTGCAGCCCACCGGCAGCGACCACATCATCGTGTTCCTTGTCGGTCTGCTGTTTGTAGCGATTGAAGATTTCTGTCCATTGGTCAATCGGGACGACGTATTCATTTCCCGCGTAGTACCAGACCGTGCTCTTGCTGTCGTCCACCGCTGCCTGGACCTTGCCCTGCGCCGCCCGCAGGGGCTGGGCGATTCCCTTCTTCACGCACTCCTGCTTGGCCATGAACTCGGGATTGCCACCCAGCAGGATGTCGGTTCCGCGGCCCGCCATGTTGGTGGCAATGGTGACCATGGCCTTGCGCCCGGCCTGGGCCACGATCTCGGCTTCCTTCTCGTGCTGCTTGGCGTTCAGCACCCAGTGTTTGACGCCCTTCTTCTTCAACAGCTCGGAAAGCCGCTCCGACTTTTCAATCGAGGTCGTACCTACCAGCGCCGGCTGCCCGGTCGCGTTCAGCCTCTGGATCTCATCCGCAGCCGCGAAATACTTTTCTTTCTCGGTGCGGTACACCACATCTGGATTCTCTTTGCGCAGCAGCGTCCGGTTGGTCGGAATGACCATCACTTCGAGCCGATAAATCTTTTCGAACTCGGTGGCTTCGGTTTCGGCCGTGCCGGTCATACCCGCCAACTTCTTGTACATGCGGAAGTAATTCTGGAAGGTGATGGTGGCGAGAGTCTGGTTCTCGCGCTCGATCTTGACGTTTTCCTTGGCTTCCACAGCCTGGTGCAGGCCGTCAGACCAGCGGCGGCCCGGCATCAGGCGGCCGGTGAACTCGTCCACAATAATGACTTCGCCGTCCTTGACCACGTATTCCACATCGCGGCGATACAACGCATGGGCCTTGATGGCCGTCTCGACGTGGTGCTTCAGCGCCCAGTTCTCCGGGTCGGCAATGTTGCCGATTGCCAGCAAGCCCTCAACCTTCTCCCAACCCTCGTCCGACACCGTGATGTTGCGGTGTTTCTCATCGACGACGAAATCACCGGTGTATTGCTTGGGTTCGCCTGGAGCGACGTCGATCTCCTCGCCCTTTTCCAGCTTGGGAATGATGCGGTTGACCTTGGCGTATTTGTCGGTAGACTCTTCGCTGGCGCCCGAGATGATGAGCGGGGTACGGGCTTCGTCGATCAGGATGGAGTCGACTTCGTCGACGATGCCGAAATTGTGCCCGCGCTGCACGCAGTCTTTCAGGTCGAACTTCATGTTGTCGCGAAGGTAGTCGAAGCCGAATTCGTTGTTGGTGCCGTAGGTGACGTCGGCGGCGTAGGCTTCGCGGCGCTGCTGGTCGTCCAGATCGTGCACGATGACGCCGACGGTTAGGCCCAGGAAGGTGTACAGCTTGCCCATCCACTCTGAGTCGCGTTTGGCCAGGTAGTCATTGACCGTAACTACGTGCACACCCCGCCCGCTGAGCGCGTTCAGGTAAACCGGCAAGGTCGCGACCAACGTCTTCCCTTCACCGGTTTTCATTTCGGCGATCTTGCCCTGATGCAGGACCATACCACCGATGAGCTGCACATCGAAATGCCGCATGTTGAGCACGCGGCGGCCGGCCTCGCGGACCACCGCAAAAGCCTCGACCAGAATTTCATCGAGCACTTCATTCGTGGCCTTCCTGCGCTCGACGTCGAGTTCCTTCCGACGTTCGGGGTCGGCCTCGGGCTCATCGGGCAGCTTGGCCAGACGGTCTTGAATGCGCTGGCGGAATTCGACCGTCTTGGCGCGTAGTTCTTCGTCGCTCAGCTTCTGCGTGGCGGGTTGCAGCGCCGTGATGGCCTCGACGCGAGGCAGCAGGCGCTTGAGCTCGCGCTCATTCTTGGTCCCGAAGACCTTACCTAACAGGGCATTAATCAAATCGAGAATCCTTGGAGGGCGGCCAACCCGCAGCCGATACCTTTAAAAGCCTAGCATATTAGATGCCGGGACAGGAGTTCGGTCGCCAGGTGGTGGTGTCTCAATTTCAGCAAACTCGAAATTCCTCAGCGTGCTCCGCGATTGTTCTCGGCGGTCTCGGCGTTACAGGGTTTGAGGGGACTCGGCGAGCACCAAGTCTTGAATCGCGGAGTTCGCGGAGACCACCCGCAGAATGCGCGGCGAAGCCCAGCCTCCGGGTGGCGCAGCTTAAAATCCGGCAGAGTAGTAATCGGTTCCAGCCTGTGGGAAACTGTCTCCATGCCTAAGCGCAATCTTCGGTTTGTGAAACGGGTCAGAAACGTTCCGGTGCTGGGAATCTGCGAATACTGCAAAGCGCAGTTCTCAGGAGACCCAGCCATGGGGAATGCGCAGTCGGCTATCCAAGCGCAGTTCAATGTTCACAAGTGCAAACCGGAGGATGCCGGCCAACCGGCTGCGCGGGCTGTGCCAGAAGGCAAATAGCAACCCCTCACCGCGGGATTTCCCAGTCCGTTTCTATCGCCTTGTCACCAACTGCAGCTTCGCCAGGATCCCGACCAACCGCTCCACCCAGGCGGCATCGAAGTCGTGGTTGTACTCCGCGGAGAGTAACCCTGCAATGGCTGCCGCGTCCCGCTTGCCGTCCATGAAGTTTATGGCTTCAAACATGATGACGGGAAAGGTCGGGTTCACCGGAAGTCCGCCACCGGGCGAATCGCTGGAAAAGACTGCGTACTGCTCGTCCCACCACTTCTTATCATCCCCGGACAGCGATTCGAACGTGGCAGCGTAGATTGGCCCGATGGTCAGGCGTCGCGGGCCGGGCCTCGAGGGGTGGGCAGCATCGTAAATTGCCAGGGGACTAATTGTGCCTTTAGGATCTTGAGCAAAAATTTGGACCACCTTCATGTCGAACCGAAGGCGCGCCTGATTGGCTGCTGAATCTGCGCCAGCGAGCCCCTCCGCGATGCGCTGAGAATAGTTGCGTACCATTTCGCTCGACGCAAAGGGGGTTTGAAGCGTCGGATTCTCAACCGCATGGCTCGCCGCCCAATACCCCGCCGCTGACGCCAGAACTCCAACCCGCCGAAACTCTGAAGCGTCTGTCTTGTCGACCGTGTCCTCGCTGGTGTGGTGGGTCCAGTCGGGATCGTGCCCCAGCATCGCCGAAGGAATCCCCATGGCCAGGAAGATGTCGTGATCGCTGCCTTGGGCGTAGGGAGCCATCTCCGCCGGCCAGTAGTTGTGGGTGCCGGTCGGTGCAAACAGGTAGGCCTCGCGAGTTTGCTCCAGAACATCGGCCATCAGCCCGTTCAGGTTGCCGGGCACGGAGTCGGGCGTGCGCGTGATGTAGAAACGCGAATTCGTCTTGACCGTGTCTTCGCCCACCATATCGAGATTCAGGTCCGCCACGATGCAGGGTTCGCCGGCTTTGTACGGCTTGTCGGATGGCGTCTGCCGGGGATCGTCCCATGGGTCACAGGAACGAGCCTCAGGATGCTTTGTGATGTAGGCAATAGTGCCGAAGTTCTCCGGCACCCACATGAAGTGGAGCGTGACCTCAGGAGGTGACAGCTTGTGGGCAGCCATCAGAGCCTGGAGGGTCCGCACCATCTCCAGCATGGCGGCCGCACCGCTGGCGTTGTCATTCGCGCTCCACTTGGGATGGTCCAGGTGGCCGGTGATGAGGACTTCTTTTTCCGGAGACTTGGTGCCGCGAATCCAGGCATGCACCAGCGTGAGCCGGCCCACCCCCAGCGTGGCATCAATCTTCCCGTGAACACGCACGGGGCCACGCCGCATCAGTTCCCCGAGTTTCGTGTACTGGTTGGCGGAAATCTGGAAACCGCCGGCCGTCTTATCTAGTTCCTCGGCGCGGGGCCAGATCCCGTTGTAGCGAACCATGTCGGGATGCTCTGGACGGTCGTCCGCGGCAGGATAGATCACAACCCCGATCGCCCCGTGCTCGAGCACGGCCTTCCGCACCACATCCCCGGCATAACCATAGGCCAGAGCGGCTTTGCCATGAAGGTCTTTGCCCTGATAGTCAGTCTCGCTAGTCCCTGCCCCCACCTCCACCAGTTCGCCGGTGGCATCGCCGCCTTTGGAGTACGTGGAGACGCACATGGGCGCGTCGCTGTAGCGACAGAGGCGGTAAGGCTGGAAGTTCTTGTCTCCGGCAACGCTCTCGACCCATAACTCGCCGCCACGCATATCCCAGCCCATCGGCGAGATGTAGGTCTGGTAGCGGGTCTTGCCGTCGGAGAGAAATTGCTCCAGTTGAGACTCGACACCCCAGGAGCGCAGCTTGGCTAGCACCACTTTCTCGGCCACCTCCGCCATCATGGGACTACCCTGGATGCGGTGGTATTCAACAATCTGCCGATCACTTTCTTGGGCCGCTTCGCCGGAATACTCGGTGGCGATGGCGTTGAACACCGGGGCGGGTACAAGATGTTGAGCAAATGCCGGGAGCGCGGCCAATAAAACCAACAGAAGCGATCTGGAAGATTTCATGCGCATAAAGGTACAACAATCTGGGCCGCATTCGCTGAGGAGAATTCCCGGCATGCCCGGCCACGGCGTAAGCTTTCAGCAGGGACGAAAATTCGTATAACATTCGGCGCTTATCCATGGCAACCTTTTACGATCGCTTCCGCGAGTGCGCCGAGCGATGGCCCGGCAACGTCGCCTTGGAGATCCAGGGGCGGGAACGGATGGAGAGCTACACGTATGCGGAAGTCCGGCGTATGGCGGAGTCAATTGGGCGTTCGCTAACGGAGAACGGATTTCAGCGCGGGGCGCGCATCGCGATCCTCGCAGGCAACCATCCACGCTGGGTTGCGGCGTATCTGGGAATCATCGCCGCGGGATGCGCGGCGCTCCCGCTGGATACCACGCTTAACACAGATCAGATCGCGAAATTGTTGGAAGACAGCGGAAGCTCGTTGCTCTTCTGTGACAGGAAGCATCTAGCCGTTGCGCGGGCAGCCGCAAGGTTGCCGATTGTCTGCACCGATGCAGGAGACGTAGCAAGCTACGTCTCTACAGAGAAACAACCCGCTGTCACGCCACTCGACGGCATCCTGGCGGCAGGGCCGGGCGATTTTATACCACGGGCCTCGTCGCCCGACTCCCTCGCCGCAATTCTCTACACCTCGGGGACCACAGCCGATCCCAAAGGGGTGATGCTCACCCACGGAAACCTGATGGGCGAGGTCGAGGCGGTGTTTCACTGGGCAGATATCGGTCCCAACGACGCTGTATTGGGAGTGCTTCCGCTCTTCCACGTGCTGTCTCAGATGGCCAATCTCATGTTGCCGCTGGTGAATGGCGCGCGGGTTGTCTATCTGGAAACCCTGAACACCACAGAGTTGCTGCGGGCGTTGGTGGAAAGAAAGGTCACAGCGTTCGCCGTGGTCCCGCAATTCTTTTACTTGATCCACGAGCGCATTTTCAAACAGATTTCGCAGCGCGGAAAACTGGCCCAGTGGGCGGTACGCGCGATGATGGTGGCAACGCATTTCAGCCGACGGTTCGGGCTCAACCTGGGGAAAATCCTCTTTCGCAAGATCCATAACATTTTCGGGGACAAGATGCGCTACCTGGTCACCGGTGGCTCGCGTTTCGACCCCGCAATCGCCCGCGACTTCTACGCCCTGGGAATTGACGTGCTGCAGGCGTACGGACTGACCGAGACCACCGGGGCCGCCTGCGCCAGCTCTCCCACCAACAATGTGATCGGCTCGGTCGGGCCGGCGCTGACTGGTGTCGAGATCAGGATTGCCGATCCGCAAACCCAAGAGGGCTGCGACCAGCCGGTGGGTGAGATCTTGATTCGGGGCGCAATTGTCATGAAGGGTTACTGGAACCGGCCCGACGCTACGGCAGCTGCCCTGAAAGACGGCTGGCTCTACACCGGCGACCTCGGTCATCTCGATGCCGGCGGGAACCTGTTCATCACCGGACGCACGAAAGAAGTCATCATTCTTAGCAACGGAAAGAACATCCACCCCGAAGAGGTCGAGGCCCACTATCTGAAATCGCCCTTCATCAAGGAGATCTGCGTAATGGGTCTCGATGGCGGCCCCGGTGATCCCGCTGCGAGCCGCTTGCACGCCGTGGTCGTCCCGAACTTCGAGGTACTCAGGCAACGAAAAATCGCGAATGCAAAAGAAGTGCTGCGCTTCGACATTGAAGGCTTGTCGGCCCAGTTGCCTTCGACGAAGCGGATCGGCAGCTACGAAATCTGGCAGGAGGATTTGCCGCGCACTACCACGCGAAAGATCAAGCGTTTTGAAGTCGAGAAGCGTGTCCGCGCAGCCCTTGCGACCGGATCGGCCAGTGCCGAGGTCGGAGCCGAGCAGCCGCTGAGCGCGGATGATTTGGCCTGGCTGGATCAGCCCGACGTGCAGCGCGCCCTCCAGGTCATTCGTGGGGCTTCGCGAACCAAACCGGAGATTGTCCGGCCTACGGACAACCTTGAATTGGATCTTGGGCTGGATTCGATGCAGAGGGTTGAGCTGCTGGTGGCGCTGGAGCAGG
>JAIQFW010000021.1 GCA_020073105.1 Terriglobia bacterium | reverse complement strand
AAGCCGGCGCTCCATTCCGCCAGCGTCGCCGCGATCTGATCGGCATACTTTTCAGTGATGAACTCGTCGAGGCCCGCACGGGTCTTGAGGAGCGTCGCATCCAGCGGCCTCTGCGCACGATAGTGGGGATGCAAATGAAAAGTGGCATCCGGGGAGGGAGGAAGAGCAAGTCCGCGCAGCCCCGCGGGAATCAGCATCGCCCCGGTTCCCTGACAGCAGCGGATGAGAAAATCGCGCCGTGGAAGACTGAGGGGATGGCCTGGCTTCTCCAGCGGGGTCAGAGAGGTGCCTCCTGGTAGCTCACAGTAGAGCCGAAATCTAACAGCCCCACTGGAGGTGGTCAAGGTTGGGGGACCGACCGATTTCGCCTTGTGGTAGGCTTACGGACTTGGCTGGTCAAAACCACGTCCGGAGTCGTGCCCGTTGATCGTTCCTCGCATCACCGTTGTGGGCAGTTACGCCACCGGCTTGACCATGAAAGTCGAACGCCTGCCGAGCACCGGCGAGACCCTGCTGGGAACCGGCTACCGCGTGGACTATGGCGGCAAGGGCTCCAATCAGGCCGTAGGTTGTGCGCGCCTGGGAGCGAAGGTCAGCTTCCTCGCCAAAATCGGGCGGGACAGTTTCGGTGAGATGGCGCTGAAGCTCTATCGAGACGAGGGTATCGACGTCGCCCATGTGATACAAACCGCAGATGCGCCCACCGGTGTGGGTTTTATCGTGGTGGAAGCGACGAGCGGCCACAACTGCATCGTGCTGGACCCGGGAGCAAATGAGCTGTTGACCGCTGATGATGTTACCCATGGCAAGTCGGCAATAGACTCGACGGCGGTTGTGCTCACCCAGCTTGAGATTCCCGTGGCGGCCGCAGAGGCAGCACTGGCACTCGGACGCGCCCACGGGGCCATCACGATTCTGAACCCCGCCCCAGTGCGTCCCCTTCCTGCCTCCGTCTTGCGGATGGTAGATGTACTCACGCCCAACGAAACCGAGGCCAAGGTGCTGGCCGGGCGGAGTTCGAATGTGAGTGCTGATCCCAAGGCGGTTGCGCGCGAGCTGATCACGAAGGGAGTCAAACAGGTAGTGCTGACCCTGGGCGATAAAGGCGCGTTGATCGTAACGGCTGCGACTGCGGTGCATGTTCCCGCGCAGAAGATGAAGGCAGTGGATACGACCGGGGCCGGCGATGCTTTCAATGCGGGGCTGGCAATGGCACTGGCTTCGGGCGCCGACCTCGAGGCTGCCGTCCGGTTTGCAGTGATCACGGGCGGCTTGGCAGTCACCAAGGAGGGTGTCATCCCTTCACTCCCGACTCGTTCCGAGGTGCTTCAATACTACGGGCAGAACAGCTTGACGGCTCCGAATTGGTTGGAGCAAGCGTGAGCTTTAATCGGTCACAATCCGATTCTGAGTCCTCGGATGCATCCCGCGTTGCTGGCCGCATTCAGTCCACGATCATCTCGAATGTCCTGACCCATGCGCGATTGGAAGAGCACATTGCCGAGTGCATGAAATACCGCTTTCATGCCGCCATGGTTCCCGCGGCGTGGGTCAAGAAGACTGCCCAAGCGCTGCGAGGCACTGAGATACGTACTGCTTCGTTTATCGACCTGCCCTACGGGACGATGACGAGTGCCGGGAAAGCGTACGAAGCAGGAAGGCTTGTCCAGGACGGCGTAGAAGAGATCGACCTCATGCCAAACGTCGGGTTTCTGCTTTCGGGCATGGAGGCAGAATATGCCGCGGATATCCGAGGGGTGGTCGAGGCGGGACAGGGCGTTCCGATCAAGGTCATGCTGGAGCTTCCGTTGCTAGATGCCCGGCAAAAGGAGCGTGCCGCCGCGCTCAGCATCGAGGCGGGCGCGGCCTACCTTAAGAACGCCAGCAGTGGAGCGGTCGGCGTGGCCACCGCTGAAGACATCCGCTTTCTACGAAGATTGGCTCCGGCCAACATCCGGATCAAAGCCTCCGGCGGGATAAAGACTGCTCAACAGGTACAAGAACTCCTGGCGGCCGGGGCGGACCTGGTCGGCAGCAGTGCTGGGGCGCAGATCATGAAAGAGTTGCTTGGCAAAAAACTGATCGGGAACCGAAGTCGGACAGTGTACTGAACCTTGTTGCCATCGACCGGGTAGAATTCTCGGCTGACGCCTATGCCCCTATTCACAGGCTTTCTCCTGGTGCTGCTGGCTGGTCTACTGCAGGGGACCTTCATTCTTCCCATGACCCTGGTGCGGCGATGGTCGTGGGAACACACCTGGGCGACCTTCTCGCTGCTGGGCATGTTGGTCTTCAACTGGATGATCACGCTCCTGCTCGTACCTAACATCTTCTCTGTGTACAGCGCATCTCCCTCGCGAGACCTCACAATCCTGGCGATTTTCGGGGCGGGTTGGGGCGTCGGTGCCGTTTTGTTCGGCTTGGGCATGGACCGGCTTGGGATGGCGCTGGGATATCCGATCATTATGGGATTGATTGCCAGCCTGGGTGCGCTGATCCCGCTGCTGATTTTCTTTCCGCAGACCCTGCTGACGACTAAGGGGCTGGTTCTGCTCGCGGGCACCGCGTTAGTGATTCTGGGGATTGTGTTGTGCTCGATAGGCGGGTCGCGCCGCACGCCGGGTGGAACCAAATCAGCGGCCACGCCTGTCAGCCTCTTCAGATCCGGACTGGTGATCGCGATTCTGGCAGGAATTCTTTCCTGCCTCCCCAATGTGGGCGTCGCTTTTGGGGGAAACGTAACCCATGTCGCGGAGACCCTGGGCGTGTCGCAGGCATCGTCCGGCAACACCGTGTGGGCGCTGCTGTTCACCCTGGGATTCGCGGTGAATTTCGCCTATTGCTTGTTCCTTATGGTGAGCAAGAATACTCTGAGCCAGTATTGGGGGCCCGAGACCGCCCGCAACCTCGGCTTGAGCGCACTGATGGCCTTGATGTGGATTGGAAGCTTCTATCTCTACGGGGCAGGCGCGGCGAGGCTTGGGCATTGGGGCGTTGTGGTTGGCTGGCCATTGTTCATTTCGCTCTCGATCGTCATGGGCAACGTTTGGGGTTTGTGGAGAGGGGAATGGCAAGGCGCACCCGCTGCGGCTCGACGCTTGCTGAATCAGGGTATGCTGGTGCTGATTGCGGCGGTGATCACCGTCGCGTTGAGCAACCGCCTCTGAAGGGGGGACGATGTCACAGGCGTTTCTGCAGGGCTCGCAGTCTCGGGCGCGCTGGATGCGTCTCGACACTGCGCAGCTTTTGAAGCGCTTTTTCTTTTGTGAACGCTCGCTGCTGCTGAGCCAAGCCGCCTGGATTCCCGCAATCGCGCCTCTCGAAGCTAAGGCCGGCCTCGCCCGTTTCATCTGGCAAAGTGCCGAAACCGCTCATGCCCTGCGGGAGAGAGTGTTCGAGCTTCGTTTCCCTAGCCGCCTGTTGGAGGAAGAGGGCGCGGATCAGGCGCTGATCGAGTTCTTCGGCGCCGTCAAGGATTCCCCTTCGGCCCCCGCTTTCCTCCTGAGCGTCGGAAAGGTACTCCTGCCGGCACTGCGCGATTCCTACCGGGATTATCTGACCGCGTCGGATTCCATCGCGGATGGCCCCACCCATCGTTTTCTTTCTCTGGCACTTTCCGAGAAGGAGGAACAGATTCGCGGGTTCGAGCGATGGGCGGATGCCGAGCTTTCCCGAAATCCGGAGTTGCGTGAGGCCGCTCTCGCCTGGACACAAACTGTTGCTCACCGGCTCGCCGAAGTCGGCGGCGTGGGGGTTGGGCCGTCACCCTCGGTTCCTGTGGTTGGAGCTTTAGTGGGTTCGAAGGCCTATTCCATTCCAGACCGGCCTGCGCGGGATCCACGTTTTTGGCCGTGCCGGTTTTACTGGCCGGATGTGGTCGACCCCAACTATCCCTACGGAGAAGGGATGCTCCTGCAACTGCGCTCCGCCATCAGCCACCTGAACGAAGTCTGGGCGATCGAGGCCGGCGGGGTGATGTTGAGCGCTTTTGCCGACATGCTGCCATGGGAGTGGATTCACAACGCTGCCCGCTGGACCTACGATGAGTCACGCCATTGCCGGATGGGCTACGAGCGCTTTTTGGCGTGGGGCCTGGATCCGGCGGAGATCCCGCTGGGAACCTACATCTACGACAGCGCCTCAGGTGAGGACCCGATCTATCGTTTGGGAATGCTCTATTTTTTCGAAACCAAGAATATCCGGTACAAGCTTACCCGCGCACAACTCTTCCACGCCTACGGAGATGGCCTGAGCGAGCACGATATGGACTTTGATTGGGCGGACGAAACCATCCATGCGGGCTATGGCAAACATTGGCTCAAGGAGTTGCTCGCCGTTCGAGGTGAGGATCCCTCGGCTTACGAGCAGGTCCGGGAACGCTGCGGAAAACTGGTGAGCGATTACGTGGGCACGGCCACAGCCGACGAAGTTGCGGACATCAAAAGAGTTGCCGGTGCGTTGATCGAGAAGGCGGCGCGAAGGGCGTGAGAGCACCCAGAAAGATCGATGTTGGCTCGAGCGTCTCGGCCAAGCGGGTGCACGGGATGTTGGTGGCCGTTGCTTTTTTGCTGGCGGCCAGCCTTGGCTGGGCCAATGCGCAGGAGCCAGCCGTCTCCTCATCCGTGACCGACAGCGCAGAAACCCACGTCGGCAGAGGCTACGACGCTCTGAAACAAGACCGGTACGACGAGGCCGCGAGCGAGTTTCGAGCTGCTCTGGCGCTTGATTCCTCGCTGATCGAGAGAGCGCGTTTTCCCTTAGCGGTGGCGCTGTTCGAATCTCACAAGTCCGACGAAGCCCGTAAGGAATTTGAAACCGTGCGGCAGGAAGTAGGGGGTCACCCGAACGTTTTGTACTATCTGGGCAGGTTGGACCTCGACGACCACAAGTTCGACGCCGCAATCCAGGATCTGAAGCAAGCGGTCATCAAGCCGCCCTTTCCTGACACGGCGTACTATCTGGGCTTTGCGTACTTCAAACAGGGCCGCTTGGTCTACGCCGAGAGGTGGTTGAAAGAAGCCGTGCGGGTTGATCCGAAAGACTCGCGGGCGCAGTATCAACTGGGGCTGGTGTATCGCAGGCAGGGGCGCGCAGCCGAGGCGAAGAAAGCCTTGGCGCTGTCAGAGCAGCTTCGCCAGGGCGACGCCCACGCGAGCCAGCTGAGATTGGATTGCCGGCAGAAACTCGACCAGGGCCTAACGGCGGAAGCTCGGGCCGTCTGCGACCAGCTATACGATCCGGACGATGCGGAGAGACTGACGGAGTTGGGTACGATTTATGCCCAGCACGGAAACCTGGAAGCTGCATTGAAGCCCTTGCGCCGCGCCGCGGAGTTGGCTCCGAAATCGCCCCAGATGCAGTACAACCTCGCGCTGGCCTATTTCCAGCTGAATCAGTTTACGGACGCTCGCCCGCCCCTGGAAACCGCCCTCAAACGCTGGCCGGACCTGTTTCAGCTGAACGCCCTCTATGGTGCTGTTCTGTTGAAGCTGGGTGAAGACGCTGCCGCCTATCAAGCCCTCCGTCACGCCCACGATCTCAACCCACAGGACTCCGGGGTTGTGGACTTGCTCTATTTTTCCAATCTCGGGTTGGCGCAGAAAAGCAAAGATGCCGCCCAGTATTCCGACGCTCTGCACCACCTGGAGGAGGCCGCAAAACTGCGGCCCGTGGAGCCAACTCCTCACCAGCGCATGGCCGATATCTACGCCCTTACCGCCCGCGAGTCACAAGCAACAGCCGAACAGCAGGAAGCTGACCGCCTGGCGAAAAACCTCGAGAAACATGACTGAACCATCCCATGCTCAGCCGGTGACGCGCTGGCCCATGCTCACCGGCAGCCCGGTCCTGGACAGTCTGGTGCCGGTCATCGAGCACTCGCGCGATGTGCGAATTCACCTGAATCGCATCGTCGAAGTCGCTGCCTGGATGGCCTACGAGGAGTTGCCCGTGCCGGACTACGCCTTGCCCATGGGCATGGGTGAGGGCGATCCGGACGAAGTTATCGACTTCATTCTGACGACGAATTGTATAGACACGGCTTTCACCGACTTCTCCCGTCACCTCAAGTTTCAGGTGGACTATGCCGGACGGCACTGGTCGGACTCCGATGCGTTGTTCGCGTGCATGAGATGCGCCATGGACGGCGGCAGTCCCATACTGGACGGCGCCTACCTCGCCAGGGTGACCCGGCCGGAGTTGGAGAAGATTTTCGCGGGCAACATCGAGCTTCCCATGCTCGACGAAAAGATGCAGATCTTGCACCAAGTTGGAGCAGTGCTGGCAAAAAGCTACGAAGGACGCTTTCGCAACTTCGTCAAATCGTGTTCGCCAAAGCTGTACGACAATGGCAATGGTCTAGTGGAGCGGTTGGTCAGAGAGTTTCCGCGCTTCCAGGATGTCAGTGAATACGATGGCCACACTGTCAGGTTCTACAAGCTGGCGCAGTTGGGCGTCTGGTTCCTGTATTCGGCCTTGCGGGAGAAGGGCCAGTTCCGCGTGGATGACCTGGAGAAGATGACGGCTTTTGCCGACTACATTGTGCCCGTACCGCTGCGCCTGCTGGGCATCACGAGCTATTCGGAAGAGTTGGAACGCGCGATCAGTTCCTACCAGATGATTCCGCGTGACAGCTGGTGGGAGATCGAGATCCGCGCCCACTGCATCTATGCCACGGCGTTGCTCACCGAGGAGATCAACAAGCTCCGGCCGCCCGATCAGCAGATCATCATCCCCCAAGTCGACGCACGCCTCTGGACCCACTATCACACCACCTGGTGGCCGCATCACCTGACCATGACGATCATGTACTAGCTTGCCGGCCCGGCTACGTCTGCCTCTTCTGATATATTGCCTGTCTTGGAGGTGCCTCCATGTCCCGGATCGTGCGCTGTGGTCTCATCCAGGCGAGCAATGCCCTCGGCAGCAATCATCCATTACCGAAAATCAAGCAGGCCATGATCGACAAGCACCTCAAGCTGATCGAGCAGGCGGCGCGCAAGAAAGTCCAGGTCCTTTGCCTGCAAGAGCTGTTTTACGGCCCATACTTCTGCGCAGAGCAAGACATTCGCTGGTACGAACTTACCGAGCGAGTGCCCGACGGGCCGACCACCAAGCTCATGCAGAAGATCGCCGCCAAGCATCGCATGGTGATTGTTGTGCCGGTGTACGAAGAAGAAATGGCCGGGCTGTATTTCAATACGGCCGCGGTCATTGACGCCGACGGCCGCTATCTGGGCAAGTACCGCAAGCACCATATCCCGCACGTGCATCCCGGATTCTGGGAGAAGTTCTACTTCACGCCAGGCGACTTGGGGTATCCCGTGTTCCAGACCAAGTATGCGAACGTGGGAGTTTACATCTGCTACGACCGGCACTTTCCGGAAGGCGCCCGGGTCCTGGGGTTGAACGGCGCGGAAGTCGTGTTCAATCCCTCAGCCACGGTCGCAGGACTCTCAGAGTATCTGTGGGAACTGGAACAACCCGCGCATGCCGTAGCCAATGGCTATTTCGTGGGCGCAATCAACCGCGTGGGCAGGGAGAAGCCCTGGAACATCGGCGAGTTCTACGGCAAAAGCTACTTCTGCAATCCGCGCGGGAAGATCATCGCCCAAGCCAGCCGCAACAAAGACGAGATCGTGGTCGCGGACCTCGATCTCGACATAATTGAAGAAGTGAGGAAGGTCTGGCAGTTCTTCCGGGACCGCCGGCCCGAAACCTACGGTGCGCTGACCACGCAGACCGGACGAACCGCGGCCGCGGACTGAGATCGTACCCGCCACGACCATGACAACAGTCCAAGAGCCTGTGCGGTCTCGCATCGAATCCAGCCCGCTGTACAACCCTGATCTCGCGCCTGCCAGCGCCGAGCGCCGTCATTGGGGAACCTACAACTACGCCGCGCTGTGGGTCTCGATGTCGGTCAATATCTTGACCTACATGCTCGCGGCGAGCCTGATCCAGGGCGGAATGAACTGGAAGCAGGCCGTAGCCACCGTGTTCCTGGGCAACACCATCATGCTGGTTCCCATGCTGCTGAATTCGCATCCCGGGGCGCGTTACGGAATACCTTTTCCGGTGCTGGCTCGCGCGTCGTTTGGAGTTCTGGGCGCGAACGTGGCGGCGGTGCTACGTGCGTTGGTGGCTTGTGGGTGGTTCGGGATCCAGACCTGGATCGGCGGCGAAGCCATCAGCACCCTGATTGCGGTTCTGGCTCCCAGTTGGGCGAACTTTCCTTACAGCACTTCAATCTGCTTCCTGGCGTTTTGGTTCATTAATCTGGCGGTCATTCTCAAGGGCATTGAATACATCCGATTTCTGGAAGGGATCAGCGCCCCGATACTACTGGCGGCGGGGCTTGTCTTGCTGGGGTGGGCTTATCATGCGGCAGGCGGCTTCGGGCCGATGCTTTCGGCTCCGTCTCGGTTCGCCAACTTTGCGGACTTCTTGAAATTCCTGGTCCCGGCTCTGAACGCCACCGTTGGCTTCTGGGCGACGGTCTCGCTGAATATTCCTGACTTTACCCGGTTTGCGCGGAGCCAGCGGCAACAGGTGATTGGCCAAGCCCTCGCTCTGCCCACTACCATGACGCTGTATTCTTTGATCGGAATTCTGGTGACCTCGGCAACCGTGGTCATCTACGGGACCGCGATCTGGGACCCGGTGCAACTGCTCAGCCGGTTTCATTCTCCTGTGGCCGTGGTGATTTCGTTGGTGGCGATTTTGCTCGCAACCCTGAACGTCAATATCGGCGCGAATGTGGTCTCACCGGCGAATGACTTCTCCAACCTTTGGCCGAAGAAGATCAGTTTCCGGACCGGCGGCGTGATCACCTGCTTCATGGGAATCGTGCTGATGCCGTGGAAGCTGCTGGGCAGCTACAAGACATTTATCTTCGGATGGCTGGGTGGATACGCGGCGTTTCTGGGTCCGGTGGCGGGCATCATGATCTGCGATTATTTCGTGGTGCGGAGACGTGTGCTGCTGGTGGACGACCTGTACCTCCGCGACAGTGCTTATGAGTATTCGCACGGCTTCAACGGGGCGGCATTGGTGGCGCTAGGTGCTGGAGCGGGGACGGCCCTGGTGGGATTGGTGGCTCCGTCACTGCGGACGCTGTATGACTACTCGTGGTTTGTGGGGTTTGCGGTGGCGTTTGGTACTTACTACGCGTTGATGAAGATGAGGGCATCCGGTCATTCGGCGATCGAAGAAGCGTGAGTTGGGGGATTTGTTCGGCCCTGGACACATTCTAAGTTAGGCAGTTCGGGGGAGGAGTCATGAAAGCCTACAAAGCAATCTTCGATGGGATCGAGTCTACACTCTTCGAGGTTGGCTCTCGCACACTTTCCCGTGACCAGATCCGAGCAGAGCTAGAGCCGTTTAAACACCTCGAAGGCAAACGCTTTACGGATGACGAGTACTACACGATGCTCGTTCACATTGTCTTCTATTCTGGATTTAAGGCCCAGACAGTCACAAACAAACTGCCCGTCATTGACCGACATTTCCCAATTTACAGTGTTGTTGCAGACTACGACGAGCACAAAGTTCAGTCCATCCTCAACGACTCGCAGATGATAAGACATGATGGCAAAGTTCGGGCGTGCATAAGGAACGCGAGGGCATTCAGGGACATCATCGGCAAGCGCGGTTCGTTTCGGGATTACGTTCTTTCCCTACCGCCTGCACAGTCTGATCAGGAGATCATCGGCCTTCGGGAGAACTTTCGACAGCTTTTTGGGTTCCTGGGTGAGAGGACCGCCTTTCACTTCATGACGGACATTGGGCTCCCTGTCCTCAAGCCGGATCGTGTCATTGAGCGCATTTTCAAACGGCTCGCGCTTGTCCAGAATGACTTGACGGGCGATCCCTTGTACGTCGCGTTAATTCAGGAAGGGAGGAAATTCGCGCAGGCTACCGCGTACCCGATTCGATATGTTGACATTGTCTTCGTGAGCTACGGTCAGGTGCAGGCCAGAGAAGTCGGTCTTGAACGTGGCATATGCTTGGAGACAAATCCTTCTTGTTCGCGCTGCGGTGCGGCCAAGTATTGCGACTATTACGCTCGAGGGCTTACTTGAAAGTCGGCAACACCTCCTTCTTGTACTGCTCCAGCGTCTCCTCTTCCTCGCCGCACATTAGATACACATTGAACTGGGTCACGCCCACGCTGGCCAACTTGCGAAGCTTCTGCCGGTGCGCTTCCGCAGTCCCGACGACGCAGAAACGGTCCACGACGTCATCCGAGACAAATTTCGAGTGCTCGCTGTCAACTTCGCAATGCTCCCGGTAATCGTAATGATCGCGACTGCTCACATAAGAGGTCAGGGCTGGCGGGAGTTCCTCCGGCTTGTAACGCGAGATCAAATCCACCACGTGGTTGGAAACCAAGGCCGGAAACCAGCGCACCCGGTCCCGCGCGACCTTCAAATCGTCAGAAATCCACACCGGCGCGGCGGCCATCACTTCGATCTTGCGCCAGTCCCGTCCCGCAGTTTCTGCTCCTTTCTTCACAAAGCTCAGGCACCACGCGATCAGGTCAGGATCGGCGAACTGCAGAATGACGCCATCCCCAACTCTGCCGGCGAGGTCCAGTACCTTGGGCCCATATCCCGCCACCCACACGGGAGGCGAGCCTTTCGCCCAGGAAAGTTTTGTGGGCTGGCCGTCGTAATCGATCTCCTGTCCTGAGGTCAGCTCACGGAAAGTCCTGATCGCCCGTTCCAGATCGCCCGCCCCGACCGGTTTCTTGCCCAGCACTCGCCGCGAACTGTCGCCGCGGCCGATGCCAAGCTGCATGCGCCC
Source organism: Terriglobia bacterium (assembly GCA_020073105.1). Lineage (GTDB taxonomy): Bacteria > Acidobacteriota > Terriglobia > Terriglobales > Acidobacteriaceae > JAIQFW01. The sequence goes on along the minus strand of JAIQFW010000021.1, from coordinate 21,650 downwards.
TCCTGAAATCAGGTTCAGAGTGGCGAACAGGCTCGAGGTCACCGTGAGGTCGCGCACCGCGGGATTCGTGACGCACGGACCGAGGCGCATCTTCTTGGTATTCGCCGCCATCAAGGTCAGCAACGGGTAGGGTTCTAGCCATAGTACGTGAGAATCGAAGATCCAGCCGTACTCAAATCCGGCGGCCTCGGCCTGGCGGGTGAGGGCCAGAATACGTTCTACCGTCATGTCGGGCTTGATGGTGATACCGAAGTGCATGGTGCCTCCTTGTTGCTACCCCTGCTTCGTTCAGATCGGCTGCTTTGCGACTACGTTGCTGAAATCCTAAATGAATTGCCATCCCGAGCGTAGCGAGGGGTCTGCAGTTGGTCACAGCCCGCAGAACTGCAGATTCCTCGACACGCCCTCACCGCGCACGTGCGGCTTCGAGCGGCTCGGAATGACAACGAAAATAGCATAGAATGCATGTTTTGCCAGCAGGAGTGTGCTGTTATGGCCTTTGACACCATCATCACGAACGGTCGCGTGGTCACTGCGACGGACACCTATGGGAGCGACGTCGCCATCAGCAACGGCAAGATTGCCGCCATCGGACAGAACCTGCCCCGCGAAAACGCCACCCGCATCATCGACGCTGTCGGAAAGTACGTGCTGCCGGGCGGGATCGACGTGCACACCCACCTTGATATGCCCTTCGGAGGCACGACCAGCGCGGACGACTTCGAAACCGGCACGAGGGCTGCTACCTTTGGTGGGACGACCACGCTGATTGATTTCGCAATCCAGTACAAAGGCCAGTCGCTGCGGACGGCTTTCGACACCTGGATGCAAAAGGCTTCCAGCAAAGCCGTCTGCGACTATGCGTTTCACTGCATCATTACCGAATTGGCGGACGCGCAACTCGATGAGATGAACGCGCTTGTGCGGGAAGGCATTACCAGCTTCAAGCTGTTTATGGCGTATCCCGGCGTCTTCATGCTCGACGATGGCAGTATCTTCAAGGCGCTGCGGACGACAGCGAAAAACGGTGGCTTGGTCTGCATGCACGCTGAAAATGGCAATGCGATTGACGTCATCGTGCAGCAGGCCCTGGCGGAAGGGAAGAAGGCGCCGAAGTATCACGCCTTAACCCGGCCGACCACGGCGGAAGCCGAGGCTACGTCTCGGGCCATCGCACTGGCCGAGATGGCGGGCGCCCCTGTCTACATCGTGCACCTGAGCTGCAATGAGGCGCTCGAAAAAGTGCGCGAGGCGCGCGACCGCGGCCTTCCCGTCTATGCGGAGACCTGCCCGCAGTATTTGTATCTCTCGCTCGAGAACTTTGATGCGCCGGGTTTTGAAGGAGCGAAGTATGTCTTCACTCCTCCCCTGCGCGAGAAGTGGCACCAGGAAAAGCTCTGGAACGGGCTCAAACGCGACCATCTGCAGGTAGTTTCGACCGATCACTGTCCTTTTTGCTTCAAGGAACAAAAAGAGCTGGGCAAGGATGATTTCACCAAGATTCCCAACGGTGGACCGGGCATCGAACACCGCATGAGCCTGATTTATTCTGGAGGTGTAGCGGCAGGGCGGTTCAGCGTGAATCGTTTTGTGGAACTGGTTTCCACAACTCCGGCCAAGCTATTCGGCCTGTATCCGTGCAAAGGAACGATTGCCGTGGGCAGCGATGCCGATCTGGTGATTTTTGACCCCAAACGCAAGCACACCATCAGCGCCAAGACCCACCACATGCGGGTAGATTATTCGATGTTTGAAGGAATCCAGGTTACGGGGATGCCGGACGTGGTGCTTTCCCGCGGTCGCGTAGTGGTGGAGGGGGACAAGTTTCTGGGACGCGCTGGAGCGGGCGAGTTTGTGAAGAGGGCGCTCTACTCGCAGCCATAACTACCGCAAAGCAGTGAACAGCGATTCCTTCCAGCGCTTGGTGTCGATCGTCCAGCACACCTTAGCGTTCGGTGCCTTGGATGTGACGGGCTCCCAAACCGCCTTGTTGCGGTCATCTTTTGCGACGTTCAGCCGATCCACGACCGTCATGCCGCGCGTCAGTTCGCTCTGGGTCTCGACGTCCACCCAGTGCGTGCTCCAATCGGTTCCGATGCTTGGGTCGAGGGCGACGCTCATGGCTACCGGATCGGGTAGCGAGATTCCATCCTCCCCCGTTTGCACTTTGTACGCTTTCCGTGCGTGGCTGTTGCACTCGATGGCAAAGCGGGCGACTGGGTTGTTGAAGCCCAGGATCTTCGTGATATCGTCCTCGTGAACGACTGCACTTCCCCGCGAGGTCTGCCAGCCCACAAGTTCGACCGGAAGGCCGCTGAGCATGACCATGCGTGCAGCCTCGGGATCAACCCAGATGTTGTACTCCGCGGCGGGAGTCACGTTGCCCTCGCAGCAGGGAGCGCCTCCCATGATCACGCAGCGGCTGACCTTGGCAGCAATCGATGGCTTCTTGGCCACGGCGAGCGCGAGATTAGTGAGCGGCGCCAGGGTAACGATGACCAGGCCAGGGTTGGCTTCGGTCGTTTCGATGATTGCGTCAACCGCGTGCAACTTCTCCGGAGAGCGATGAGGCGCCGGGTAGTTGTGGTCTCCCAGACCGTCGCGCCCATGGAACCAGGTGGCATTTTGATAGGTGCGCAGGAGGGGCTTGTCCGCGCCGGCATAAACCGGCACATTCGCCCCGCACAACTCAACCGTATAAAGCGCGTTGCGCGTGGATTGACTGACCGGGACATTGCCGGCGACCGTCGTAATCGCCACCACGCGGACATTGGGCGCACGGAGAGCCATGATGAGAGCAACGGCGTCGTCGGAGGCTGTGTCGGTATCAATCAGAAAGGTGCGTGGCATCGCTGTAGGATAGCAAACTGGTTGAGGCGAGAAGAATCCTGTTTGTAGTTCGGAAAGTATTCATGGGATTATTGCACGGCCCGTGGCCGAAGGCGGGATGAGAGGTGTTCGTGGGAAAGAGACAAGCTGTATTCGCGTTCGTCGTGCAGATTACATTCACCACTACGATCCTGGGCGCGCCCCTGTCGGCCGAACGGGTGCCCCTTCAAGCAATCGTTACTCCCTCCACCGTAGTTCTCAAAGAGGGCCACCCGGTCACCTTTGCCGTTCACGGCTTCATCGAATTCAAATCGCTGGCCGAGTTGTTCCCCTACATCGAGTCCCAGACACGGCGCTGGAACTTGGCGGATGCGGAACGCGAGAGTCTGGCCAAGGACCTGCTGCGCCGGGGAATTGAGAGCCGGATCATCTCGATGGCAGACGAGCGCCCGCTCGAGACGTTGGTAACACACACCAGCCAGGACCTTCGGCAGGCGCTGGCGCAGGTGAAGGAGGTGGTCCCGCAGGGTTACGCGGAGGCGTTTCTAGCGGTGCAGGAGAAATGGAAACACTCGCTGAACTGTTGGAGCGCATCTCCATCCATTCCCGGACGGGTGCTCTCTAACTGGTACCCAATTGAGGAGGGCATCCAACTGTATGGCTCCACTTATGACTCCACTGAGCATTTCTGGCAAGCGGTGAAGTATCACCCCGACACGACCATTGCGGACCTAGAGGACCTGCTTAAGCAGTTGGAGCAGAGGGACTGGACCTCTTGGCTTGCACGTCTCGACACCGATCCCAAGTTGTATTTGCCGAATGCTTACGCGGTTGAGTTCCTGCGCCACAACCTAACTGCGGAGCGTCTGCACTGGTTTCGCGATGAACTGGGTCGACATGGCCTGGTGGCCGGCGACCACCCCCGTCTGGTTCAACAGCGCCGCCGTACGCCCTTTCGTTTTAGCGCATTTGAAGAGAAGGTCCTGTGGGGAGATCTGGCCGATCTCTTCCACTTGGTTTACACCTTCTCGCCGGACAACGATCCACTGCGCACAATGCTGGCCGAGCATCACTTTGATGATGTTTATCTGGGTGAGCGGAGGATGGGTTTCATCAGCGAGGATTTTCGCTCACGGATGATCGAGATATGGAAAGTGAAGTACCTGCAGATGCCCCGGTTTGGCGAAGTGATCCGCACGATTCCGCTGGAGATCCGGCTGGAACACTTCCTCAATGATGGCGATTCGCCCGACATTCCAATTCCAGTGTACGTTGGGTACCTGAACCAGATTCGCGATCTGGCGCGGGCGCAGCACTGACCTCGTTCGCAGAGGAGAGGTTACCCCGGCTTAGGTTGACGTAAGTTGGGCAAGTGCTTGTCCGGTCGTCACCATCCGCGCCCCAAGCGCCTGCAACTCGGCCAGAGCAGACTGGCCGTCCTCCGCTTTCAGGGTTTCAATGGCGTCTTGGACCACTGCCACCTTGCGCCCCCGTTGCAGCAAACCCTTGGCAGCGCAACGCACACAGTACTCGGTGACGACGCCAAAAACCACGAACTCCGGCTGCATCCCTAGCCGCTCGACCAGTGCATTACCGTGATGGCTTTCGAAGATGTCCAGGGTTTGCTTCTCTAGGATGATCTGCTGGTAGCTGAAGAGATCGCTGGGCAGCTTCTCCTGGGGCTGGTTGGGAACCCGCACCAAACGGTGCGTCAAGGCTTCGGGAACAAACTCCGCGCCAGGCGTGCCTTTCAGGCAGTGGGGTGGAAAAGTTTGAAACTCCGGGTCGTTCTCAGGGTGGAAGCAGCCGTGCGAGACCAGGAACACCAGGTCCCGTCGGGCTGCGTCGGTCAGCCGCCGAATATTTGGCAGGAGTTTCTCTGCTCCCGGCACATAGAGCTTGCCACCGGGCAGCATGAAATCATTCTGAGTATCGACTTCCCAAAAAATGACGTTGCGAGATACCATGTGCTCTCGTTCCTGTTAGGGACTGTGCGCGCTTATAACATTGTCGCCGCACGGCTGACAAGGGGCTTGAGCGGCCGCCTACGGCGGATGCAAATCGCTTTGGCACCCCTTGGTCAGACCAATTCCGCGGCGCGAGGGAGGAACTCATGATGGCCCATGACGAATCTGGGAAAGCTGCCAACCCCTCCAAGCTGGTCATCCGTAACATCGGGCTTCTGCTGAGCGGTGACATTGACCGGCCCATCCTCGACGCCGATACCGTGGTAGCGGTCGCAGGCAGAATCGAGGCTGTGGGCAAAGAAAAAGACACCGATACTTCCCACGCGACCACAACGATTGATGCCAAAGGAACGGTACTGGCGCCCGGGTTGATCGACAGCCACGTACATCCCGTGTGCGGAGACTGGACACCCCGGCAAAATCAAGTCGGCTGGATCGACAGCTGTCTGCACGGCGGGGTCACTACGATGATTTCGGCGGGCGAGGTCCACACCCCAGGCCGGCCGAAGGACATCATCGGCTTGAAAGCGATGGCAATCACTGCTCAGCGCACGTTCCAGGGGTTTCGTCCCGGTGGAGTGAAGATCTACGCCGGGGCTCCGGTGATCGAACACGGCATGGGCGAAGACGACTTCAAAGAACTGGCTGCCGCTGGAGTGAAGATCCTGGGGGAAGTGGGACTGGGCAGTGTAAAGGACGGAAAGACTGCCAAGCAGATGGTCGCCTGGGCGCGGAAATACGGCATTCAGAGCACGATCCACACCGGAGGGCCATCGATTCCCGGTTCCAGCCTTATTGACAAGGACATGGTGCTCGAAACCGATGCAGACGTCGTCGGCCATATCAATGGCGGCCACACCGCGCTTCCCGATGACCAGATCGTGGCCCTGTGTGAACGCTCCTCCCGGGCCCTGGAGATCGTTCATAACGGAAATGAGCGGGCTGCACTGTTGACGATGCGCACAGCGAAGGAACTCAAACGCCTGAGCCGGCTCATCCTGGGCACAGATTCCCCTGCCGGTTCCGGGGTGCAGCCGCTGGGGATCATCCGAGTGATCTCTATGCTGTCCTCGCTGGGCGAGATTCCTGCAGAAATCGCGATCTGTTTCGCAACCGGGAACACCGCCAGAATGCGTAATCTTGAGTGCGGGTTGATCGCACCGGGTCGAGAGGCGTCTTTCGTCCTCATGGACAAGGCCCAACATTCTGCCGGCAAGACCCTGTTAGACAGTGTGCAAAAGGGCGATTTGCCGGGCATCGGCATGGTCGTCATCGACGGAGTTGTCAGTGCTCTGAGGAGCCGGAACACGCCACCTGCGACCAAGGTCCCCGAGGTTATGGCAGGCTGAGTGCAGGGCCCCGGCGCCAGCCGAACGTGCAACCTGCTACGGGAGTCACGTTACCAAGGTGATTTGCGCCAGGTTCAGAACGAATCTTCCTCAAATAGACTTGTGTACAGCAAGTTGGGCCAATAGCGATTTTGGGTTGGCGGTTGGGGGCGCGACTCGACTAGTCGCGGGCAATCCTCACGCACACGAAGCGGGCACCAGTATGTTATCCAAGCCGTCGCAGCGCCTGATTGTTCGCCACTTTCTTCTCTCCTTCGCTTTCCTGCTGCTGTACCTCCTGCTCAATCGGCCTGAAGTCATACTTCTATCTCATCTAGGTTTTACCGCTTGGTATCCGGCCACCGGGCTGGTTCTAGCCGTTCTGTTGGGCATCAGCCCCTGGTACGCTTTTTTGGTCTGTTTCGCCGACACGCTTGCAGGCACATGGATCTACCACCAGCCAATCGCTGCATTCGGTGGGACGATGGGTGCGGCGGGGATTGCCATCTGTTACGCCGCAGCCGCCTACGTCTTGCGTGGGCCGCTTTCCATCGATCTGGGGCTGCGACGGCGCCGGGATGTTGTTCGCTACGTATTCGTTACGGTCGCAGCGGCGATGGTAGCCACTGCGATTGGCGTACTCTGCCTGGTCGCCGATCATTCGATTCAGTGGAGTGCGTTTTGGGCTTCAGCGGTAGGGTGGTTCTTCGGGGACACGATCGGCCTATTGGGAATTGCGCCGTTTCTCCTGGTGCATGTGCTCCCATGGGTCCGAAGGCAACTGTCAGCTTCAGTCTCGGGCCCCACACTAGCAAGGAATCTGCGGAGGAAGACTTACCCGGAGCATGCTGCCGCCTGGTTGGAAGCTGTGGGACAAGCTGCAGCATTGATCGGCGTGCTCTGGGTCATGTTTGGACGTCCCAATCGACCCTTTTACATTGGTTTTGTCCCTATTATATGGATCGCCATGCGGCAGGGGATCCGGCGGGTGGTAACCGGAGTCCTGGCGTTGAACTTCGGCATCGTAGTGGCGATGCACATCTTCCCACCCACGCCCGCCGTGCTGTCTAAGGTTGGACTGTTCATGCTGGTGGTTTCTGCCGTAGGTCTCATCGTGGGCTCGGAGGTGACCGAGCGGCATCGCATGGGGCTTGAACTGCACGAACGTACTTTCTACTTGAACTCGTTGATTGAGAACAGCCCGCTGGGGATTGTGGTTCTGGATGGTCAGGGCCGGGTTGAACTCACCAACCCGGCGCTGGAGAGGCTGTTTCTCTACGATCAACGTGAGCTTGCGGGGAGCGATCCTGACCGCTTGTTGTCGCCCGAAGGTTTGCTGGACGGCGCGGTACTTGCAACTTCGCGGGCCCTTGCAGGACAGACTCTGCACGAGAACGTGAAGCGCAGGCGGAAGGATGGAACGGTCCTGGACCTGGAAATGCACGCCGTGCCCCTGATGGTCGATGGACAGGTACAGGGTGCGTATACGATCTACCAGGATATTTCGGAACAAGTCAAAGCGGCCGAAGCAGAACGCCAACATGCGAAATCACTCAACCAGTTGGTGAGCGAGTTGGAACTGCGCACCAGCCAAATGACGCTGCTGAATGAGATGGGCAGCCTGCTGGACTGTTGCGGAACCGTCAAGGAAGCTTGTGCTGTAGTCTGCCGCTTCGCGCAACGCCTCTTCCCCGGGGCGGCATCGGGAGTCCTGTATTTATTCAAGTCCTCACGGAACCTGGTCGAAGCAGCGGTCCACTGGGGCCAGCCCAGTGTCTCCGAGCCGCAGTACACTCCTGACGCATGCTGGGCCCTTAGGCGGGGCCAGCCGCATTGGAGCGAGTCCCACGAAGCAAGCATCTCCTGTTCCCACCTGATGGGCAAGGCCGGGGGGAGGTACCTGTGTCTTCCTATGGTGGGTCAGGGCGACACGCTGGGAGTGTTTCTGCTTGAGTTTGCTGGTTCCGGGGGTGGGAGCACGACCCCGTGGACTGAGGAACGGATGGATTCCACGCAACGACTGGCAATGACGGCTGCTGGACAGGTTGCTCTCTCGCTCGCCAGCTTGCGCCTGCGCGAGGCGCTGCGTGATCTGTCGATTCGCGATCCGCTGACCGGCCTATTCAACCGGCGCTTTATGGAAGAGTCGCTGGAGCGGGAGTTGCAGCGCGCCACCCGCAGGAAGCATCCGGTTTCCGTTCTTTTCCTTGATCTCGATCATTTCAAGAAGTTCAATGACACCTTCGGCCATGATGCGGGAGACTTGGTACTACGTTCCGTGGCAGAGTTGTTCCGTAATTTCTTTCGCTCCGATGACATAATCTGCCGGTTCGGTGGCGAAGAGTTTGCCATCATTTTGCCTGAGTCTGCAGCGCAGCACGCAGTTGCACGCGCGAATCATCTGCGGGAAGAAGTGAAACAACTGAAATTGCGATACAACGGACAGGCTCTGGACACAGTCACAGTGTCTATTGGCATCGCCACCTTCCCGGAACACGGGCTGACGTCGGACGAGTTGCTCAGGGTTGCGGACCGGTGTCTCTATCAGTCGAAGAAGTCAGGCCGCGATGTGGTGACGGTGGCGGCTCACAGTGTAGGCGCGGGCGTCCCCGCCCCGGCAAAGCATTGACTCGGCTGCTCTGACGGCTAGGGCAGGCCGAGCGAATTGGCGATTGTCCTCTTGTACTCCCGCGCTTTTGCAATGGCCGCTTCTTCGTTGATCGTCACCAGCTTGTGATCGCGCATTACAATCCGCCCGCCAATTACGACAGTTTCTACATCGTGGGCCTTGAGCGCGTACGCCAACTGCGCATAAACGTCGTACATTGGGACGGCGTTCGGCGCATCCAAGCTGATGAGGATCAAATCGGCCTTCTTGCCTGGCTCCAGTGATCCGATCTCTTTGTCCAGGTGCAGTGCTCTTGCGCCATCGATGGTTGCCATCTCGACCACCGCTTTGGCGTTCAGCGCCAGCGGATCCATTTTCGTGATCTTGGCGAGCTTTGCTGCCAGGTCGATCTCTTCCATCAGGTCCAGATCGTTGTTGCTGCCGGCAGGCCCGTCGGTGCCGAGTCCAAGGGCGACTCCGGCCGCTCGCAGTTCGGGCACCGGCGACACACCGCTGGCGATCATCATGTTGCTCGACGGATTGTGGACGCAACCAACCTGCTTTTGTGCCAGAGTCTTGCGGTCAGCCTCGTCCACGAAGATGCAGTGTGCCGCAATGGTGTCAGGCCCGAGTACGCCGATCTTGTCCAAGTACTGTACTGGCGACATGCCATGCTGCTTTTCGCTGTCCGCCCATTCTTTCTTCATTTCCGCGACGTGAATCAAGATCGGCGCATGATATCGCCGAGCCAATGCCGAAGAATCCTGAAGAGTCTTCAGGGAACACGTATAGATGGAATGAGGGGCGGCCGCCGCGTGGATCAATGGATCGCCCTGCCATCTCTTCAGGAAGTTCTCGGTGTAGGCGAGCATCTCGGCTTCGGTCTTATTGTCGGGTGCAGGAAAATCGATGAACGTTTCCCCCAGCACACCGCGCATTCCCGCCGCCTTGGTTTCCTCGGCAACCGCGTCTTCGAAGTAGTACATGTCGGCGAAGGTGGTCACACCGGAACGGATTTGTTCGGCCGCCGCCAGGCGCGTCCCCCAGCGGACGAATTCCTCATTTACATTCTTCGCTTCCGCGGGAAAGATGTACTTGTAGAGCCAATCGTTCAGCGTCACATCGTCGTGGATGCCGCGGAACAGAGTCATGGGCACATGGGTGTGCCCGTTGACGAATCCGGGCAGGACCAGCTTGCCGGTGGCGTCGATGGTTTGCGGGGCCTGGTACCTGGCGGCGACCTCGGCGCGCGGAGCGACAGCGATGATCGTGTCACCTCTCACCACAATGCCTCCGTCGTCGTAAATGGTTCCCGCGCCGTCCATGGTGACCACGGTGCCGCCGGTGACGATCAGGTCAGCTTTGTCTTTGGTCGCTTGAGACGAAAGAGAAGCCGGAAGAAAAATGACCAGTAGCAAGAGAGATCGACAAGAAGTCATTTATTACCCCGAGCGGCCGGAGCCGCGATCCATTCTAAATGCTGGGCCCCACGCTTCCGCCTATCGCAACCCGTCCTCCCCCTTGATCTGATCCTTGGTCAGCCCACCTACGCGAGGGAGAGGGCGGCCGCTATCGGTGATGGCGATCGCCACCATGATTTCGTTAGCACGGGGAGCATCGTTGATGCGGACTTCCATGCCGTCAAAGTGACTGCGCACAAAGGCCGCGTCCTTGTGCCCGAGTGGGATGTCCAGAACCACGCCCATGCCGCCACGTTTCTTGGACGAGGGAATGAGGGCAGCGCCTTTGCCCAGGACTTTCCGCACAGGTGTACCCAGCTTGGGATGTAGGATCGCGGCGGCGTGCTCGATTTCGCCGTTCTCGCCCACGGCGGCAGCCTTGCCGTAGCTCTCGGCGGAGGGACCCGGAATGCCGAGCGCGGCGACCGCCCTTTGCGTGAGCAACTCTCCCAGTTCTTCTCCAATCGCCATCAGTTCCGACAAGTCCTCGACGTACTTTCCGGCGCAAGGATTCTCGATCACAGCGACTGCCGCCGCCCGCCGCGCGGGCGGATTGATGGCCCGCCCCATCTCGTTGCAGGTTTCTTCGACAAAGGTCGCGAGCTTGCGGATTCGGGCTTTCATCGCAGTCCGTCTTCTCCTTTAATCTCTGATGCTTTCAAGCCGCCGACGCGTGCGTGAACCCGGGGACCGGTGGTCATCACCAGCGCAAGCAGAATCTCATCGGCTCGTGGGGCATCGGTGATGCCCACTTCCATGGCGTCGAAGTGGCTGCGAACGTAAGAGGCGTTGACATGGGTGATGGGCACATCGAGCCGGGTCCCCGGGCCGCCGACTTTCTTGGTCGAGGCCACGATCGCCTTGGCGCCGAGCACCTCTCTCATGGCGTAGCCTCCGGGAACATGCCAAAGCGCGCCGTGCTCGATCTCGCCCGCTGATCCGACAATGGCTCCCTTGCCGTAACCTTCAATAATTTTTGGATCGCCGCCCAAGGCAGCGACCAGAGACTTCGCCATTTCGAGGCCGAGCGGCTTGAGGTCGTCCATAAAGCTCTCGATCTGCTCGACGTACCGGCCCGAGAAGGGATTGTGAATGACAACCAGCGCCGCCGCGCGACGCAGAGGCGTTGCAGCAGCCGGGCCTCCTTCGTGAAGAATTTCTTCCACGGTGATGAGCTTCTTTCGAACCCGAACCTCAGGCATGAACAAGTCTCCTGGCTTCTGCTTGAAGGGCCGGCAAACAACTGCCACCCACGATTCTCGTCTCCCCTCGCAGATGCAGGGCTGCTGCGTGAATCAGCCCCTCCAACATGAGTGAGTCAGCGACATTCACTCCCGCCCGCAGAGCAACCTCGACATCCTTGTCGGAGAGTGCCCCGACATCGTGCGTCACCAGCCGATCCCCAAGATCGCTGTCCGGAGCGAATTCGCGCGCCGGAACCCGCTTGATGCTGGGATGTCCGGGAAGATTAACAGCATTGGCGATGATGGTAGCCGCCGCATCGGCCTGAGCGGCAGTAGCAGCTAACACGGTGACAGCGTCGGCGATGCCAAGAGAAAAACTGCGGCCGCGCCAGCCGCTGGTGGCGATGCCACGAACCGGCTGGTCCGAATGCAGAGAAGCGGTGCCGAACAGCGACCGACGGTCCGGCCTCTCGACCATGCCGATAACAAAATGCTCCCCCGGCGCCAGATGCAGCGCAATGTCGCCGCCATCGTTCACGTAAGCCTTCGCGAGCACAGCCGTCGAGGTCATAGCTTCTAAGATTTCCTCCGCAACCGCACCGGCTACGGCGGCCATGGGAGTGATGAATGTCCTCGAAGCATAGGGTTGCACCGCCCCAACCATCCTGCGCGCAACCATGCCTGTGGGCCAGGGCCCGTCGTCGCGGGTAGGCTGGCGCAGAAATGCAAGCTCGCCGCACAGTTCGTCAAGAACGGTCACGAACCGCTTTGCTGCCGCGCGATATGCGCACTCGACCTCGCTAGCCGACCCGAAGGCTTCAACGATCAAATCAATCGGCCCATCGTGCAGGTGCAGCCTGCGGCCGTCAGGCAAGTAGCCGATCTGGGCACGCTCTCTCATTTGTGCCTCGTGTCCTTGGCCGAAGAAAGCGGCCACGGATTGCTCTCTCGCGCGGAGAGGTGACGCCGGCGATCGTCCGCCATGATGGACTGCAGCGAGCGAACCTGGTCCATGTAGCCACCGAGCGCGGCATAGTCGGACAGTGTGAGCGTGAACTCGATGGGAGCCACCAGCGCAGGGGTCGGCACATATCCAAATGCGTTCGCCGGCATGAGGGTGACGTCCACCATAAACGTAATCCCGCCTCCGGGCCAGACATACACAGGCGCCCCGCCACAGGTAACGCGGGTCAGAGCGTCTCGCACCGAATGCGTCAGGCGGACGGGATTCTCCGTGACACCCGCGCGCAGCGACCCCCCGGCACCGCCCATAAAGAGGACTGTGCACAGCGCAGGCTCACAATTTTCCTTGATACGGGCCACGGATTCCTGCAGTGAGCCAGGCAGATTCTTCTCAATCGGTTTCAGATGTTCATCCAACTCAAAGTACGCGTAGTTTTCCCCGGTAGTGCTGACCATGAGCAAGCGAAGTCCGGGCCAGGCCTTTTTGGGATTGAACGCTTTCAGAATCGACAGAGGGTCCTGAATATTCGTCGCTCCCCATGCCGTGCCCGGCTCGGCCACCTGGAAGTAGCGTCCGGGCGTGGAGCGGCGTCCTTTCATCTTGATGCCGGTCTCAGGAACGCCCAAAAGCTTGCCCGCCTGGTGTTCCGAGAGAACGCCGGTGATGTGGTCATCCACCACGACGACCTCGTCCACCTTCTGGAACCACTGTTTGGCAAACATACCGATGGTCGCAGAACCGCAGCCCACGCGCATGCGTTCTTCATGCGCTCCATCCACCACCGGTGCTTTGCCGGCCTGAACAATGACGGTGGCCCCGTCGTCAATCGTGAGTTCCACTGCCTTGCCATTGCAGAGGTCGAGCAGCGTGTCGCAAGTAAGCGTGCCTTCCTTTCTGCTTCCGCCGGTCAGATGGCGGACCCCGCCGAGGGAGAGCATCTGCGAGCCGTACTCGCCTGTGGTGACGTGGCCGACTTGCTCTCCCTTGGCCCGAACTGCATTAGTCTCCGGCCCGAGATGGCGGTCGGTGTCGATTTTGAGTTTCACACCGCAGTAGCTGAAGATCCCCTCGGTCACCACCGTGACCATGTCCACACCTTGGACTTCAGAGGAAATGATGAAAGGAGCCGGCTTGTAGTCGGGATAGGTCGTGCCCGCACCGATCGCGGTGATGAAAGTGTCAGGGCCGCTTACGATCTTGCCATCCCAGTCCTGGTCGCGCCCCAGGAAGGGCACGACGGAATCTCCGCGCGACACCGCGCGATCGAGAACGATGTGCGGATCAAGACGCACCAACTCGCCGTCGTGATTGCCATAACGGTCGCACGCACCCGTTCGCCCCGGCTTGATGTAGCACAGCACCGGGCAGGCATCGCAGCGGATGGCATCGTCAGCCATGCGCGCCACCTTTCCGCGCCGCCAGAATCGCAGCCCGCACCCGGTCAGGAGTAGCCGGGGTTTTCCGCAGGCGAACACCAATGGCGTCGTGCAGCGCATTCAGGATTGCTGGCGCGGTGGGAATCACCGCTTGCTCTCCAATCCCCTTTGCGCCAAACGGACCAATCGGGGAGGGATCTTCGATGAGGATGGATTCCACGGGAGGAATATCTCCCGCCGAGGGAATCAGGTAGTCGTGAAGGTTTTCGCCCTTGCCGGGGAAGAACTCTTCCATCAGGGCCATTCCCAGACCCTGGGCCACACCGCCTTCGATCTGCCCTTCAATCAAGGTGGGATTGATGGCGCGTCCGACATCGTGAGCTGCAGTGATTTTGAGAACACGAATAGTGCCCAGTTCGGTGTCGACTTCGATTTCGGCCACGTGAGCGCCGAATCCGAACACAGCGTACGGTATGCCCTGCCCGTTTTCGTCGAGTGGGCTGGTTGGCGGATCGAACGTGGCTTCGCTGGTGATGACGTAGCCGTGCTCATCCAGAGGCATGTCGCCGAGTGAAAGTTTGTGCGACCTGCCGTTATCTTCGACAGTCACACCGCCATTGGCGAAAACAATCGTCGCACAGGAACACGCGTGTGCCATCTCAAGAATCTTACGTCGCAGTTGCGCGCCCGCCATATGTGCGGCTTTCCCGGTCACAAAGGTCTGGCGAGACGCCGAAGTCTTGCCGCAATCCGGCGTGATAGCCGTGTCTCCGGAAAGCAAGTCAAACCTGTCGATAGGAGCTCCCAACGCGTCGGCACAAATCTGGGTCACGATGGTATTCGATCCTTGCCCGATGTCCACCGCGCCCTGGTGCAGCGCGATGCGGCCGTCGCGCTTCAATCCCACTCGCACCGTGGACGGATTGGGAAGCGAGGTATTGCCGCAGCCGTACCACATGCCGGCCACTCCGACCCCACGGCGGAGCGGCCCTGCCGCGGCGGAATTGAACTCCGCAACTTGTTTGCGGGCCGTCTGCCAGCGGGGCCGCAGCGCTTCCAGGCAAGCACGGATACCCACACCCTCCCCCAACACTTGGCCGGTGACGGTGGGTGTGTTGTCGTCGAGTGCGTTCAAAATCCGAAACTCCAGCCGATCCATGCCCACCGCGTCTGCCAGATCATCGTAGAGCTGCTCTTGAGCAATTGCCGCTTGAGGAACGCCAAAACCACGAAACGCCCCCGCGGGAACGAGGTGGGTGTGCACGGCCCGGGTCAGCGCGCGATAGTGTGGTACACGGTAGGGGCCTGAGGCATGCACGGGAACACGTGCTGCCACCGTGGGTCCCCACGAAGAGTAAGCGCCGGTGTTGAAATCGGCGGCGAAGTCGAGCGCCAGGAGCTTGCCCTCGCGAGTGCAACCGCCGCGAAGCCTCATGCGCGCCGGATGACGTTTGGTGGTGGAGATTATGGATTCGGCACGCGAGTACACCATGCGGACCGGCTTTCCCAGATGCCACGCGGCCAAGGCCAGGAAGGGTTGAACCGAGAGATCCAGTTTTGCCCCAAATCCTCCTCCCACCGCAGTGGGAATGATGCGGACTCGCTCCGGCGCAATACCGAGGATGGCTGCGATGTCCGAGCGGTCCATGTAAGGTGACTGGGTACAGGCTTGAATCTCGATTTGTTCCCCGACTCGGCGCGCGAAGCCGGCTTCGGGCTCGATGTAAGCGTGCTCGACGAAGCCGGTCTCGTACTCTCCTTCAACCGTTACATCGGCCTCGGCCAGAGCTTTCTCGACATCACCGCGGACCACGCGGCCCCTCACCAAAACGTTTCCCGGACGGTTAGCATGAACTCTGGTTGCTTCCGGGGAAAGGGCGGTGTCGATATCGACGAGCGGCGGCAACTCTTCCCAGGTGATGGGAAAGTCTGCGAGATTCAACATTTCTACCGCTTCGGCGTCACCGACCACCGCTGCCACTGCTTCCCCGCGAAACCGGGCTTCTTGTTCAGCGAACACTGACTGATCCGCAAACGGAGGAATGACGCCGTAGCAGTTTCTCCCCGGTACATCGGTGGCCGTCAACACCGAGTGGATGCCGGGGTGTTCACGGACAAAAACGCTTAGGTCAGCGATGTGAAACCGGGCGCGATGGTACGGGCACCGAACAACTCTGACGGCCAGGGCCCCGGCGGGAGTTTCGTCGGCGCCGAAAATCTCTGTTCCCTCGACTTTCTGTTTTCCGTCCAGGCGGACCAGGCGTTTTCCCACAGCTGCGCCGGCCTGCGGTGATGTCTCCGCTGAGATCGCTGTACCCGCCTCAAGAATCGCGGCAATGATCTTGCGATATCCGGTGCACCGGCACAATACCCCGCCAATCGCGTCCATGACGTCGGTGTCACTCGGCGTTGGGTTACGCTCCAGCAGCGCAGTCGCAGCCACGAGCATGCCGGGAGTACAAGCTCCACATTGAGCCGCACCATGGGACAGGAAAGATTGTTGGAGCCGGGCGCCGGCGGGCGAGTTTTGCGACAGTCCTTCGACAGTCGTGATCTCACCGCCCTCAGCTTGTCCCGCAGCGACCAAGCAAGCGCACACCGGTTCGCCATTGAGCAGCACCGTGCACGCGCCACAATCGCCCGCGTCACATCCAACCTTGGTTCCAGTGAGGCCGAGGTCCTCCCGCAGCACGCGAGACAACCGCTGCAGCGGGGAGCAAGACACCGTCACCCTGCGTCCGTTAACGGAGAAAGGAATGGGGTCGGTTCCAATTCTGACCGGGACCTCATGCGTCGTAGCCATCTCAGCTGTTCCCCACGCAGTAGTTCAGGGCACGCTGCACGAGCGTCAGTGACGCATCGAGGCGATACCGCGCCGTGGCCCGGACGTCATCAATTGGGGAGAGGGGGCTGAGGTATTCGGGAGTTACGCGCGTCGCCAATCCGGAGACTGGCGCGCCGATCAAGTCGCGTTCGAGCTTCGAGAGGCGCCGTGCAGTCACGGAGCACGACCCAACCGCAACGTGGACCTCGGCCACACGGCCAGAGCCATCGAGTTGCACAACCGCTGCAACCATCGAAATGGAAATCACCAGATAACGACGCGCACCAAGTTTCAGGAAAGCGGACGCGGCATCGTCGAGGCGGCGGGGCACCAGCACAGCGGTTAATAACTCATCGTTCCGGCGCACCGTCTTGCGGTTTCCGACGATGAAGTCGGCCAACGGTAAACGACGCTTGCCTACTCGGGAGACGAGTTCCACCTCCGCATCGAGGGCGAGAAGTGGAGGCACCCCGTCTGCCGCCGGTGATGCGTTACACAGATTCCCTGCCACGGTGCCACGGTTCTGGATCTGGACAGAACCCACTTCACGTGCCGCGCTCTTCAGCCCATCGAAGCCGCGGGGCAGGGGAGCCCCGATGATCTCGCTCCAGGTGGTCAGGCCGCCAATGCGCGTATGGGCCGCGTCGGCGGAAATGCCCCGCAATTCCCTCAGCCCCGAAATATCCACTACCCGCCCTCGCGGTAACTGGTCGCCAAGCGCGGGATAGAAATCGGTGCCTCCCGAGAGGACTTGCCCGCCCTCGCCCGCCAGCAGGACCGCAGCTTCATCGAGAGTCTTGGGCCGGATATACAAGCGATCGAGTCCCCGGGTGAGGTTGCTCACCCTGCGAAGGGCGCAGGATTTCCGCTATTTGTATACGAACGGTGCTGATTTGTACAGCGCCCGCCAGACTTGCTTGCCCGTCCGCCGTACCCAACGATCTTGTGTGCTCGCTTAGGAGAACATAAGACGAAAATATCAGAGGCTGGCCATCTCGGAATTGACTCTTGCCCCCATCGCTCAGTTTGAACCTGAATTCTGGCGCCAACAAATTCCAACACCATCCCCCCGCTGCCACCCTTAGTCAGCCGCACCTTCCACTGCGGTGAGATGCGGCCCCTTTGCCGTTTTCCGATCTCCTGGAAGAGCTCCTTATCAGTTTTACTCAGCGCATCCTCGCGTGAGCTGGCCAGCATAAGGCCGCCGAGTCTTCGCCCGTGCACGATGATCGGTACCGCATACAGGGTCTTCATTCCAATGTCGAAAAAGCGCCTTGTGGTCGCTGAGGAGAAGCGTTCTGTATCGGGCCGGGGGAGATAGACGGGACGGCCGGTGGTGGAAGGGCGAGGCCGGGTTTTCCAAGGTGGGAATTCTTCCGAAAGTCCCGGTATGAGTTTACGGATAACAGTGCGAGGCCGATTCCGGATTTCCATATTTCCGCGCTGAAGCGTGTACCGTGGAAATCCCAAGCCGCTAATAGATAAAACCTTAGACAACGACAGCTCCTGGCAGATGGGGTGCAGGAACACAGTCAGTCACTGCTGTAGTCCTTCATGTGCGCAGTAGCATTTGTGCAGTAGCATTTGTACGGTGGGAGTCGGTGCTTGGTAGGTTGCCAAGTCGAAGAGCGAGGGGGGAATATGAATGTTCTTAAGACTTTGGTTTGGGGCGTCGTGGTTGTATTGGGGTTATCGGTTTTAGCCCTCAGTCAGACCGGTTCCATCCAGGGAACGGTCCTGGATCAGACCGGGGCCGTGGTGCAGGGGGCCGAGGTCACGGTTCGCAGCCTCGAAACCAATCAGACCCGCACTGCCACCAGCAGCACAACCGGGGCCTATAGTATTCCGAACCTTACGGTTGGCCACTATGAAGTCACCATAAGGAAGGGGAGCTTTAAGACCTTCAAAGTCGCCGATCTTCAACTTTCGGTTGCTGAAGCGCAGACGGTGAACGCCCAACTCGAACCAGGCGCAGTGACCGAAGAACTGCAAGTGCGGGCTGACCAGCTTCCAGCGGTGGATCTGGAAACCTCGCAGATCAGCAATCTGGTGGCTGCGCGCGAGATCAAGGATTTGCCGCTGATTACCAGAGACCCCTACAGTCTGATCCTGCTGTCGCCCGGGACCTCGCAGACCACTTCGTACCTGGGCGGATTCACAGTCAATGGCTCGCGTGAGCGCAACAACAACTTCCTGCTCGATGGCGTTGACAATAACGACACTTCGGTCCCTTTTGGGGGCGGGGCTTTAAGCGCCAATCCGGACTCAGTCGAGGAATTCCGCGTTATTACCGACAACTTCAACGCCGAGTACGGCCGCAACACGGGTGCCATTATTGACGTGGTCACCAAGAGTGGGACCAACGCCTTTCATGGCGGCGTGTACGAATTTGGCCGGTGGAATGGTTTTGGTGGCGCCCGCGACTGGTTCAACCGGACCAACGATCCCGTCACCGGTGCGCCCCAGAAGATGGATCCCTATATCCGGAACCAGTTCGGCTATACCTTTGGGGGGCCGATCATCAAGGACAAAACATTCTTTTTCGTCAACCAGGAGTTCCAGAAGTTCATTACCACAACGACAAACTCGGCGGACGTGCCTACCGCGGCGTTCAAAACGGGAGTATTCACGTATAACGGGGTTCCACTGGACCTGACCCCTGGTGGGGCAAACAACGCCTACGGCCTGCCGCTGGATCCAACCATGCAGAACGTTCTGGCGCTGTACCCCACGCCGTCGTCTTCCGCGGACGGACTGCTGGGTACGGTTTTCTTCCCCAGTTCGTCGCGGCAGAGCAGTTGGCAAGCGGTCGCCAAGGTTGACCACCATATCAACGACAAGCACTCGCTAAGCTTGCGGTACGGATACGACTATTTCAAAGATCCCAATCCTTTTCACGACGACGTCCTGCCCGGCAATGTCGCGGCGACCGCCGAAAAGTCGCTTAACCAGGGCCTGCTCGTGGACTTGACCTCCGCGTTCCGTTCTAACCTGATTAACGACTTCAAGTTCGGCTGGAACCGCATCTATGCGGCCTTCGACTGCACGAACCAGAGCCCAATCGATGCCGCCCACGCGGTTGACCAGTTTGGCTACGGCCACGATTACTACATAGATCCCTTCACCAATGTGGGTTGTACGGACCTGGTGTCCAATAGCCAATGGCGCAAGACCGGGACCACCAGCTTCACGGACACCATTAGTTGGGTGAAGGGTGCCCACACGTTAAAGTTTGGCTTCGATTTTCGCAACGTCGGCGAGCAGGGGCCCAACAGCTTTTACTCCCGCCGCCAAGTCGACACGCGTACCTTCGCCTTCACCGGGTTTGGTCTTCTGCAGAATGAACCTGTCGACGCCAACGGCGATCCGTTCACAGCTCTCGAGGACGCTGCATCGGCTCTCTACGGTTTCGTGTGGAACGACCTCAATGGCGAGTTCTTCGACAAGAGTGGAGTGCGGCAGGCGACCGATAACAAACACTTCCGCCAGCACGAATATGACTGGTTCGGCCAGGACACATGGAAACTGTTCTCCAATTTCACTTTGACTTTGGGGCTGCGCTATCAGTTGGACGGCGTACCCTACGAAGAAAACGCTAACTTCTCCAATTTACTCACCCCACCCGACTCATACCCGGTAGTCTTTTCGATCGTCGGACCGGGGACGGGGAAGCAGCTCTATCAACCCGACTATTCCAACATCGAACCGCGAATTGGGTTCTCATGGGATCCTTGGAAGGATGGGAAGACGGCTGTCCGTGCAGCGTTTGGCATCTTCCACGATCGTGTCTTCGGGAACCTGTTCGGCAACGCACGAGGTAGCCCGCCCTTTGAGCAGGATTGGAACACATTCCCGTTCGAGACGATTGGCGACGCCTTTGGCAGTGGAGCTTTCCCGACTGTCGTTCCTGATACTTCCCCCTCAGCGACAGTATTCGATGCGGATGTCTGCGGAACCTGCGGTCTCCTCGCCCCCGTGGTGTTTGACACTCACTTTCGCAACTCCGCCAGCAACAACTGGAACCTCGGCATCCAGCGTGAATTGCCCGGGAATAACACCCTGGATCTGAGCTACGTGGGTACCAAGGGGACCTATATCTATCGCAATGTTGACGGGAACCCACCCGATCCGGTGTTGGTCGATCAGTTGGTGACCTACTGCAGCGACGTCAACAATGCTTTCGCATGCACACCCGCCGATGTCTCAAACTTGACGCTGTATTACGGAGGAACCTTCGGCAGCCTGCCCTTCAATGCGGTGGCTCACAACGCGCTCTTGCAACCTAGCTACCAGCGCTCTGTGGGCAACTCTATCTACAATGCATTGCAATTGAAAATCACCCACCGTCTGAGCCATGGCCTGCAGGTGCAGGGATCCTACACCTGGGCGCACGGTATTGACGACGCTTCTGACCCGCTTGCCCCCGCCCAGGGCAACCGCACCTTCCCGCGGAACTCGCGCGATCTACGCCAGGATCGCAGTAACTCTGATAACGATATCCGTCAGATTCTGGTCATCAACTACATCTGGGAACTCCCTTTCGGACGCGGGCGCAGCTTCGCAAACAGCGGCAAGCTGGGCAAGATTCTGGAGGGCATGCAGTTCTCCGGTGTTACCAGTATTCAGGGTGGACATCCCTTCGAGGTCCGCTGCACTCGGGACAGCCAGAGAACGGGCATCGCGTCCTGGTGCGATTTGGTGGGTGATCCTAACCTAGCCGGGGCAAACTCGGCGGACACTCAGAATCAGAAGGTGTACTTCAGCAACCCAGCAGCGTTCGATGTGCCTCCTTTCGGTCGAAAGGGGACCATCGCCCGCAACCAGTTCTATGGGCCGGGATACGTAAACTTCGATCTGTCTTTCGCCAAGAAAACAAAGTTGACGGAAAGATTCGAACTGGAGTTCCGGATGGAGGGTTACAACATCTTCAACCACCCGCACTTCGAGCAACCCGATAACTTGCAGACCAGCCCTACGTTCGGGTTGATTAGCTCCACGCATCTTCGCCCCGATTCAACCACCTCGGCGCGCCAGATGCAGGCAGCGCTCAAGCTGAACTTCTAGGCTTGTGGACGAAAAGTCCATCCGCCGCTTGCGGAAATTTCCGCAA
>JAIQFW010000215.1 GCA_020073105.1 Terriglobia bacterium | reverse complement strand
GGGATCGAGGGCATGCTGATTGCTATCCGATATGCGCGCGAGAAGAAGGTCCCGTACTTTGGTATTTGCCTGGGCATGCAGACGGCGTGCGTCGAGTTCGCGCGCAACGTATGTGGCCTGGAGGATGCGAATTCCAGCGAGTTCGATCCCGCAACCCCGCACCGGGTTATCTACAAATTGCGCGAGTTACGTGGCGTGGAGGAACTGGGCGGCACTATGCGGTTGGGCGCCTGGACCTGCAAGATCGAGCCTGGGACGCTGGCCCACAAAGTTTATGGCCAGCTGGAAATCAGCGAACGCCACCGGCACCGCTATGAATTCAACCGCGAATATGAAGGGACACTCACGGCTGGAGGCATGAGAATCTCTGGCTCTACCCCTGATGGCACCTATGTCGAGATGATCGAGCTTCCGGACCACCCGCACTTCATCGGTTGCCAGTTCCACCCCGAGTTCAAGTCAAAGCCGTTGGAGCCGCATCCTTTGTTCAAGTCGTTCGTCGGTGCGTCGTACGAACACGGGCTGAAACGACGCGCAGAAAAGGCGGCTGCGGAAGTGGAGATGTTCCACCGGCCAGAAAAAATCAGCCAGCGGTAGGTTTGCACCACAGAGGGCACAGAGGATCACAGAGACCGCAGGGCGTATGATTTCCCCTGTGATCTCTGTGCCCTCTGTGGTTAACCCATGAACATTTCCTTCCAAGTCGAAGGCATTCACATTGGCTCCGGCAACTTGTTCCTCATCGCCGGACCCTGTGTGATCGAGAGCGAGAAACACGCTCTGTTCATGGCGGAGGTCATCAAGGGCGTCACTCGCTCTCTGAACTTCCCCTTCATTTTCAAGGCGTCCTACGACAAAGCGAACCGCACATCGATCCGGAGTTTTCGCGGGCCGGGCCTGGCCGAAGGGCTCCGCATTCTGAAAAAAGTGAAAGATGAAGTGCACGTGCCGGTGCTTACCGACGTGCACGAGACGGCGGACGTGGCCAAGGTGGCCGAGGTCGCCGATGTCTTGCAGATTCCGGCGTTCCTTTGCCGCCAGACCGACCTGCTGGTTGCTGCCGCCATGAGTGAGCGCGCCGTCAACATCAAGAAAGGCCAGTTCGTCTCACCCTGGGACATGAAACACGCGGTTGAGAAGTGCCGCACCGCCGGGAATGATCGAGTGTTTATCACCGAACGCGGATCGAGCTTTGGATATAACAATCTGGTGGTGGACATGCGGTCACTCGCCATCATGCGCAAGTTTGCGCCGGTGGTTTTCGACGCCACCCACTCGGTCCAGTTGCCATCCTCCTCCCACGGCGATGAAGATGCACCGGCGGCAAGCGGCGGGCAGCCGGAGTTCATCCCGGTTTTGGCGCGGGCTGCGGCAGCCGCCGGCGTGGACGGCATCTTCATGGAAGTCCACGACAACCCGAAGGAAGCCAAATCCGACGGCGCGAACGCCTTGGAGTCAACCAAGCTGAGGGGCGTTTTGAAAGAGTTACAGGCGGTGCAGAAAGCCCTGAACGATGCGCATTTGAAGCCTTAGGCTCGTCCTCAGCCTGCCGTTTGGGCGATACCGGCACAAGCGCCTGTCCGCAAGAATCTGCTACCATCCCTGCTCATCGGAGTCGCTCAAGTTGCATGCACGCCTTTTGCATCATCGCCGGCACCGCGATCATCCTTCTGATCCTGCTCGACGCGTTTGAGACGATCGTTCTGCCGCGGCGGGTGCGGCGGCAGTATCGCATCACTTCGTGGTTCTACCGTCGCACCTGGATTCCTTGGCGAATGATCACCACGCACATAAAGTCTCCGAGCCGGCGGGAGAACTTCCTCGGCTACTTCGGGCCACTGTCCTTAATCTTGTTGCTTGGATTATGGGCGACTGCTCTGATCTTCGGCTTCGCCCTGTTGCAGTACGGGGCAGGAGAGCACTTTCAACTCAACAATGAGCCCATGACGCTTGGCCGGCTGCTCTACCACAGCGGCGAGACCTTTTTCACCCTGGGCTACGGGGACATCACTCCAACCTCTCCGATCGCCCGGCTTCTGGCCGTGCTGGAAGCGGGGATGGGATTTGGTTTTCTGGGAACTGTGGTTGGCTACTTGCCGACCATCTATGCGTCATTCTCACGCCGGGAAGTCCAGATCTCGCTATTGGACGCACGCGCCGGATCTCCGCCGACTGCAGCTGAGTTTCTCGCCCGACTGTGCAATCGGCCACAGCAGCTCGAGTTCGATCAGGTCCTGCGAGAGTGGGAACGCTGGGCTGGCGAAGTCCTGGAGAGTCACCTCTCATATCCGCCGCTCGGTTTCTTTCGCTCGCAACACAGCAACCAATCGTGGCTGGCTGCATTGACGACCATCCTCGACGCCTGCGCTTTGGTAATTGCGGGCATCGATGGGTTACGTAGCGACCAGGCCAAGATTACGTTCGCGATGGCTCGTCACGCCCTCGTGGACCTGATCCAGGTAGCCAAAGTGAACTATGAGCCCGCTCTCCCCGATCGATTGCCCGCGGAGGAACTGGCCCGGCTACGACAGAGCCTAGCCGAGCGCGGAGTGCGACTGAAGGAAGGACCTGAGTTCGAAGAGAAACTCACCCAACTGCGCTCGCTTTATGAGCCTTACTCGCAGACCGCCGCTCTTGCCTTGTTGATCATCCTGCCACCGTGGATTCATCCTTCCAAGAAGAAAGACAATTGGGAAGCCGGCCCCTGGGACCGGGCCATCCAGGCGCGAAGCCTGGCCGCACTGGGCCGGCCACGGGCACAGCGGCGGAAGATGGACGAGCACTTTTAGACTCCCCCTTAATCGTAGAGACGTAGCTTGCTACGTCTTCGAATTCTTTCCGCCGGGACGTTGCCAGCAACGTCTCTACCACCGTGCGTGCTAACATCCTCTTTCCGCATGAAGCATATTGGTGAAAACGTCGTACGCATCGAGGCCGAGGCTCTGCGCGCCCTCGCCGACCGCATTGCCGGCCCCATGGCCAAGGCTTTCAATCAAGCGGTGGAATTGCTTTACGGCTGTGGCGGGCGTGTGGTGGTCACGGGCATGGGCAAGAGCGGCATCATCGCCCGCAAGATTGCGGCGACGCTGAGTTCGACCGGTACTCCGGCGCTGTTCATGCATCCCGTTGAAGCGGTCCACGGTGATCTGGGAATGGTGGTGCGCGGGGACGTAGTAGTTGCGCTCTCGGCGAGCGGCGAGACGGAAGAGATTCTGCGATTGCTGGCGACGTTGAAGCGGCTGCAGGTTCCGCTGATTGCTTTCACCTGCGACGAACTAGGTGGAAACTCCGCTGGCAAGAATGCCCGCGCCACACAGACCTCAACCCTGGCGGCAGCGGCTGACGTCGCCCTGGACTGCTCGGTTGCCAAGGAAGCGTGCTCTTTGGGATTGGCCCCGACCGCGTCGACCACCACGATGCTGGCTCTCGGCGATGCGCTGGCGATGGCTCTCGCGGAAAAACGTGGCTTTCAGGAAGAGGATTTCGCCAACTTGCATCCCGGTGGCAAGTTGGGGAAACGCCTGGCGCGGGTGGAGTCGCTCATGCACACTGGCGAGGCTGTGCCCCGGGTCACGCCCAAGACCAAGATGCCGGACGTGATCTACGAAATGTCGCGCAAGAAGCTCGGCGTGACAGCGGTGGTCGAAGGGGAACGACTGGTCGGAGTCATTAGCGACGGCGATTTGCGGCGGCTGCTCGAGAAACGTGGCAAGGACGCGCTCGATCTGACGGCGGCGCAATGCATGACAAAGAATCCCAAGACCATCGCCGCGCAGGAATTCGCTGCCAGCGCACTGGCGCTGATGGAAGAAAAGAAGATTACCTCACTAGCTGTGGTGGATGGCAAAGGCAAGCTCCATGGAATCGTCCACCTACACGACCTCTGGGGAACAGAGATGATGTAGCGCCGACGTCCGCCGAGGACGGCGGCGCTACAATAGCGGCATGTACCATTACGATCCCAATACGGCGCTGGAAGAACTGACCGAAGACGCGACCCTCCCCAACCCGGTCCACGTGCGCGACATGATTCTGCGCAAGCGGCTGTCAGCAGACAAATCGCTGGAGATGAACCGCCGGTTCGTCGAGTACCAGAAATTCTTTGGCGAGACCCAGAAGCTGGGGAAAGAGATTCTCCAGCAGTTGGCGGGGTGACAAGTCACGTCAGATCGGCACCCGGTTCAACGGTACGATGAATTGAATCCCAGACACGTGCCTGTTCTGTAAGCGATTATCGTTAGTGATGAAAAGATCCACTCCTGCGCTTGCAGCGCAAGCGAGTTGCACCGCATCGGGTGCCTGTATCGATCTGCTGGTTTTTATGGAGGCGTAGTGCCTCGCCGCTTTGACGTCGAAGGGTACGACAGCAGCCGCCGATAAGATGGCGCGTTCATACTTTCGACAGCGTTCTGCGTCTCCGGCCTGCATCGGCTTGATGAGTACCTCTCCCAAGGTGATGGTTGAGGTTAACAGTTGGTCGCCGCGCCTCAGCATCTTGATCCTCAGTTCTTTCGTCATGACAGAAAACTGCGGGTTAGGTTCCAAGAGATAGATAAAGAGGTTGGTGTCCCAAAAGATGCGACTCATTCCCATCCCTCGCGAATTCTGCGAACATACTCGTCGGCGTGTTCGTCGGCCCACAGGTCTTTGCCATCACCGTACAGCGCCAGCAGGGGATCATT
This sequence comes from Terriglobia bacterium, assembly GCA_020073105.1. GTDB lineage: Bacteria > Acidobacteriota > Terriglobia > Terriglobales > Acidobacteriaceae > JAIQFW01. The sequence continues at coordinate 1,956 of JAIQFW010000215.1, read as the reverse complement.
CTTGATTCGCTCTTCGATACTGTCTTGACTCCAATCTCGATACCAGTCCAGCAGGTGGGAGTATTCGGGCGGAACCTCTTCTCTCGCCGGAACTATCTTTGCACCTTCACGGGATGGATCGTAACTGTCGCCACTGCGAAATAGACGGCGGCGTCCGGGTGCCGTCTCGAATAGCATCCGATAGCGACCTGAGTTCGGAGGACGATTGGCAACGCAGTGCTGAACCACGTGCGCGTAAACCCCAGGACGCAATTTTCCGGTCATTTCCTCCCTTTTCACCCTCGCCATGATTTCGTCGATGGTGAAGTCGGTCCGGTCGGGATACTTCTTATGCAGCAATGCGGTAACGATCCAAACCTCGTCGGCCACCCTCACGTCTACCGTTGCTGTTGCCTTCATCTGCCCTCCTTCTCGCCTGAGGTTTGGTCAAACTGCATGTATTACCAGCTTGTTGCGTGGATGGACACAGGAAACACACAGCCCTGAGTTACGCACGAACTCCGCAGTCAGTCCTAAAGACTTAGTTACAGGTGCAACCTCTTGTCTTCGTGGCAGATGTAATTCCTTGCAAATGCAGTCGTCGCAAACACACTCTGGCCTGTGGCTTACGACGAATCGATGTACGCGCTCCGGGATTGTCATGCGCTTGCCTCCGGCAATACATGTACCACAAAAACATGGTTATAAACAATATTTTTGTTTTTATATTAAGAAACTGTTGCGGCTGCACGTCTCGCCATTTCGGATATGGTTCCCGGCGGCTGACGCTCAGCTGAGCGGACGAGCGCGTCCCCCCTACGCGAACAATACTGATTCCGGCGGACGATGCCGGGCTCCTACCACGCAATCATTTACAATAACCAATTCCCTGCTCCTCAGGACTCATCACCATGCATCGCTGGTCCGAACTGTTTATCCCTACGCTGCGCGAGGCCCCGGCCGACGCCGAGGTCGCCAGCCACAAGTTTCTCGTGAGGGCTGGCTACATCCGCCAGCTGGCCGCAGGACTCTATTCGTTTCTATTTCTCGGAAACCGATCGTTCAACAAGATCGTCGCCATCGTCCGCCAGGAAATGGACAAGATTGGCCAGGAGTTCTATCTCCCGGCGCTGCATCCCCGCGAGTTGTGGGAAGCCAGCGGCCGTTGGGCGGTGATGGGCGACAACCTGTTTCGCCTCAAGGACCGAAAAGGCGCCGATCTGTGCCTGGGCATGACCGAAGAAGAAGTCATGACCGAGATCGCCAGCAAAGAGCTGCGCAGCTACAAGCAGCTGCCGCAAATCTGGTATCAGATTCAGTCCAAGTTTCGCGACGAACCCCGTCCCAAGTCCGGCCTGCTGCGGGTGCGGCAGTTCATGATGAAGGATTCGTACTCGTTCGACATGGACGCCGCCGGGCTCGATGTTTCTTACAAGAAGCACTACGACGCATACTGCCGGATCTTCGACCGCTGCGGACTGAAATATGTCGTGGTCGAGGCAGACTCGGGCGCCATGGGGGGATCGCAGTCGCACGAGTTCATGGTGCGGACCAAAGCAGGGGAGGACCAGGTGGTTAGCTGCGATGCCTGCAACTACGCCGCCAACCTGGAGAAGGCCACTTCCAAGCTGGAAGCCGTGCCGGACCTCGCTGCGGAGGGCGATGGCAAGCCGCTCTTGGTCCACACCCCCGGACAAAAGACGATTGAGGACGTGGCGCGTTTTCTCGGCGTCTCCCCCAAGAACAAGATCAAGACCCTGGCCTACATGGCGGAGGGAAAAAACGCGAAGACCGGCGAGTCACTAGCGCGGGCAGTTATCGTGCTCATGCGCGGCGATCACCAGCTCAACGAAGCCAAGTTCAACGCGGCGGTGAGTGGGAAGCCGACCCGTCCCATGCAGGAGGACGAGATCATAAATCTCTTCCATTCTCCGGCGGGGTTCCTGGGACCGATTGGCATCGAATGGGCGGCAAACC
>JAIQFW010000020.1 GCA_020073105.1 Terriglobia bacterium | reverse complement strand
GGGCGCAGAGCGCGTGAAGCAGCAACGGACCTGACTTTCGCGGGCAGATCGGAAGCCCAAATAACAAAACTCAGTCTGCGCGTGCGCTTCTTGGAATGATCCGCACGCTGCGTTAACGGTATTTTCAACAAGCTCCTAGAGAGAGAAATGCACAGACCGACGGAGGCAGGCAGCGTCCGGGCGTTGAATGGTTGGCCCAACAAGCGACCTGTATCAACCGACTTGTCTTGTCGGGAGAACAAGAGCAATCCCGGTGTCTCCATGACGTTCCTGCACCCGCGTTAGGTCTTTGACCTTGCCAATTCGGAGAGCGGACGTTGGCCTTGCCCTCTGCGCGTAGATTGTCCGTTTCTTCCCGCTGCCACGTCGGATAGATCGGAGACTTTCTAGGGCGGCAATTGCCTTGTCGATGTCGCGACGCATCGATGATTTGTCGGTACCACGGCGTTGTTCTTTCAGCTTGGCCAGAACACGGTCAATGTTCACCACACGCGCCTCCAAAGGTATTTCACTGCCCTTGTACACGCTTGCGGGGGTTCCTGACGGACAATGCAGGGTTTGTTCGGAATTCGTAACAGGGAGCCTCAGTGCTGGTAGGCGCGGCAGGAATCGAACTTGAGGCGTTTACGCGGTGTCTGAGCCGCGTGCCGAAATCCCGAGCGGAGCGAGGGACCTCCCCCTAGGCAACCTTGTGGGTGGGCATGGTAGGCGCGGCAGGAATCGAACCTGCAACCGCCGGATTAGAAATCCGATGCTCTATCCGTTTGAGCTACGCGCCCTCAACAACCTACGGGTGACCTAGCTTGCCCCTAGTACATCGAGCGTCACTTGCTCGTGTGTGTGGCCCTTCTGCCTCAGTATCGCATAGCCCTTGTACTGCGGCCAGCCGATGCTGTGACGCCAGGAACGATAACGCTCTTGCTCTTGCCGAAGCCCTCCTGTTCGACTCTTCTCAACATTGCTCCTATACTCTCTGCCATGAAAACCCGCTGGTTCGCAATGTCGGTTGTTTGCCTCACGGCCGGCCTCACCGCCGCGCAAACCTTCACCGTCGGCACAGCCACCGCTATTCCGGGACAAAAGGCCTTCGGAGCGATTGAAGTTCCTGCGGGCCGCGATGCCGCGGCTTCTATTCCAGTGGCCGTATTCCGCGGCGTGAAACCCGGGCCGATGCTGGCGCTCGTCGCGGGCTCGCACGGCACCGAGTACGCCTCCATCATCGCCTTGGAAAAGCTGATCCAGTCTCTCGATCCGGCCCAGATCTCCGGAACGGTCATTATTCTTCCGCTGGTCAATATTCCGTCGTTTGAGCAGAAAGTTCCGCACGTGAACCCGGTGGACGGAAAAAGCATGAATCGCTTCTATCCCGGAAATCCCGCGGAGTCACAGACGGAACGCGTGTCATGGCAGATCACAAAACAGGTAGTAGAGCGTTGCGATTACCTGATTGACTACCACGGCGGCGATCTCGACGAGAGTCTTCGGCCGTACGCCTACTGGCCCAAAACAGGCGATGCGAAGCATGACGCAACCACCCGTGACATGGTACTGGCGTTCGGGCTTGATCACATTATCGTATGGAGCGACAGGCCAAAGGACCCAAATGCCTCCCGCTATCTCGACAACACGGCGAATACGCGCGGCAAACCGGCCATCGCCGTGGAAGCAGGTTACTCCGGCACAGCCACGCCGGAAGATGTGCAATTGCTGGTCAAGGGCACACTGAGCGTGATGCGCTATCTCGGGATGCTACCCGGCGCTGCAACTCCGGTCGAGCATCCCGTCTGGGTCGGCAAGATTGACACCGTGGAAAGTACCCAGGCCGGCATTTTCTATCCGCTGGTGGAGCGGGGGACGTATGTGGCTCAGGGAATGAAGATCGGATATGTGACGGACTACTTTGGCCAGATTGTGTATGAAGCCAAGACGCCTGCGGCGGGAGTGGTTCTTTACATTTGCGGTGTGCCTTCGATGAAAAAGGGAGACACCGTGGCGAACATCGGCGAGATCATGCCGAATCCGTAGCTACTCAATATATCGCTCCCCAAATCCGAAGGCCCAACCCGAAATTCTCCTTGACAATGAGCGAATAAAAAGCGAATATTGCAACTTCGAAATTTTGCTTAGGAGAGAACCATGCCCTTGAATCAATCTCTGCTCGGAGAGTACGACCACGAGATGGCCAACACCCGTAAGACCCTGGAACGCGTTCCCGAAGACAAGTTCGAGTGGGCGCCCCACCCCAAGTCCATGAAGCTGCGCAATCTGGCGCAACACCTCGCCGAGATGCCTGGTTGGGTGGTCGAGACCTTGCACAAAGACAAGCTGGACATCGCCCCTGAGGGCCAGTTCGTTGCCAGCCAACCCGTACAGAGCCGTAAAGAACTGCTGGCATTGTTTGACAAGAATGTAGCCTCCGGCCGGAAAGCACTGGTAGAAGCGACCGACGACGCGCATTTCATGAAGCCTTGGGCGCTGCTGGCCACCGGCAAGACGCTTTTCTCCATGCCGCGCATCGCAGTGCTGCGCAGCTTCGTGATGAATCACAGCATTCACCACCGCGCGCAACTCGGCGTCTACCTGCGCCTCAACAACGTTCCCGTGCCGGCACTCTACGGTCCATCAGCCGACGAGAACACCTTTTAGCGTTCGGGGAGGCGCGGCCTCGCGCCTTCCTGTTTTCCAACTTGCTCCACAGGGATGGCGCGGGCGAAGATGTTCTGGTGGCTTCCGAAGCCAAACTTGCTCGCGCCAAAAGCCTTTCTCCCGCTGCCGCGAAGCTTCGCCTGCTGAAGCGTCTGCGATGCACGTTGAAGTTTGAGAAACTGGCCTGGGAATCGGGGGCGCGCCTGGTTGCTGGCGTGGATGAAGTCGGCCGGGGATCGCTGTTCGGACCGGTGGTTGCTGCCGCCGTGATTCTTGATCCCGCTTATCGCGTGAAAGGGCTTCGTGATTCGAAGCTTTTGCCGCCAGAACGCCGCGAAGTCTTGGCCGGGCGTATCCGTGAACATGCCATTGCCTGGGCGATCGCGGCCGTGGATGCCGCCCGCATCGACCAAATCAACATCTACCAAGCCTCTCGCGTAGCCATGCGGGAAGCGGTATTGCAGCTGCACCCCGCTCCTGACCATTTGCTGATCGATGCTTTACACCTGGACTGCGACCTGCCGCAGAGAGCGATCATCCACGGGGATGCGCTTTCCGCTTCGATCGCCGCCGCCTCCATCCTCGCCAAAGTCGAACGCGACCGCATGATTTGTGAGTGGGACCCGGTTTTTCCGCTTTACGGTCTGGCTTCCAACAAGGGATATAGCACACCTCACCATCTGGCCGCCCTGCGCCAGCACGGCCCCTCTCCGCTGCACCGGCAGTCGTTTGCTCCGGTGTGGAGCAATCCAGTTCCCCAAGAGGTGCTGGCGTTCATGCTGGAAGAAAAGCCGGAAGACGTGCTGGAGGAAATGGCCGCGGAGCTAAACGAGACGGCAGTGTAAGTCAGGGGGGAAATGGTTAAGCGGTCCCGCCCAGCTTCATGCTCATCTCCCGCACCAGAGCTACTGCAGCCTGCATCTTGTCCTCTGCCAAGGGAGGCAGGTTTGGTACTTGCAGCGCCATCTGGCAGGAGAGCAGCGCAGCGGTAACCGCATCTCTTAGCTCGTGATGTAAAGCCTGCTCTGCGTCTCGTCTTGCGGCAAGTACTTCGCGCCCTCTGCGTTGCAGAGCTGATTTTAGCTCGCGAATCACGCGCGCCGTTCCGCTCACCGCAAAGTTCAAATAGACCGGTACCGCCGATCCGAGATGCTGGAGGACAACTTCACCTTCATCGTGTTCAGCATCCAACAAGAGTTGATCAAAAACCACCGCCGTGAATGTCTGTGCCTGCAATTCGGCAATCGCGAGATGGAGCGCGCTACACACCCTCACTGCTTCGCTGGTCGCTCCCTCGATCGCCAGTACACAATCTTGGGCTTTTGCCAGAGGCGTAATCAGCAGAATCATGCCTTCTGCTATTGCACGTCGTGAGCCACACTGGCCGTGCTTGAAAATAGGGGGCTTGAGGGGACTGTCGGGAGTGCACGTGTCCCAGGGCGGGAAGCAAGGGCCTCCGAACTAACAGTCTTGGGAACCGTATTCCTTGAGTTTGCGGTAGAGGGTTGTTTTGCCAATCCCCAGCAGCCGTGCCGCCAACAACTTGTCCCCGTTCAGCTGCATGATGGTATGGAGGATGGTTTGTTTCTCGAGTTCCGACATCGGAACGATCTTGGCCGAGCCGGATTTATTCGCCGTCATGTGGCCGTTTCCGCTTATTGCGCCAGGCAGATCCGTAGCCTGTATGTCCGGACCACTGTTCAGGGCACAGGCACGCTCCAGGCAGTTCTCCAGTTCCCGCACATTGCCAGGCCAATCGTAGGCCAGCAAGAGCTTCATTGCGGCGTCGCTGAGCAAGCGTTCACGTCCGCAGTCGCGCGACATCCGGTCGAGGAAGTATCCCGACAACAGCGGAATGTCCTGCCGCCGTTCCCGCAGGGGAGGAATCTTCAGACTCAGGACATTCAGCCGGAAATACAGGTCCCGGCGGAACGTTCCTTGGGAAACTCCTTGCTCCAGGTCACGATTGGTTGCGGCCAGGACCCTCACATTGATGGCGATTCGCCGGTTGCTGCCCACCGGCCGGATCTCTTTTTCCTGAATCGCTCGCAACAGCTTGGCCTGCAGGTCGACTGGCATCTCCCCGATCTCGTCAAAAAACACCGTGCCGCCTTCCGCCATGGTCAGCAAGCCATCCTTTGCCTGGACGGCCCCCGTGAAGGCCCCCTTCACATAACCGAACAGCTCGCTTTCGATCAGCGTGGGCACCAGGGAACCACAGTCCACCGGGATAAACGGCTTGTCGCGCAGGGGCCCGGAAAAGTGAATCGAACGTGCCACCAGTTCTTTGCCGGTTCCGCTCTCGCCTAAAATCAACACCGGATGATTGCTCTGCGCAGCCTTGGCGATCATACGGTACAGCTTTTCCATTTCCGGTGCGCTGCCCACAATACCCGCAAAACCGTGTTTGGATCGGATGCGTTCGCGCAGCATGCGGTTTTCACTCTTCAGTTTCAAGTGGGTGTCCACCCGTTCCAGCAGCACTTTCAGTTCATCCATACTGAAGGGCTTGGTCACATAGTCGTAGGCGCCGTTTTTCATAGCCTGCACTGCCGACTGAACCGTACCGCAGCCCGTGACTACGATCACCTCGGCGTCTCTCCGGTACTGTTTGATCCGGTTCAGCGCCTCCATTCCACCCACTCCCGGCAATTTGAGATCGAGCAGCACCACGTCGATAGCATGCGATTCCAGAAGCCGGTAGGCGTGCTCAGCCGACTCCGCCACCAAGGCGCTGAAGCCCAGGGTCCGAGCGACTTCCCGGCAAGCCTCGCGCACCGCACGTTCGTCGTCCACAATCAACAAGTTCAGCAAGTTGGCCGGTTCCGATTGTGGCGGATTGAGCGCCAGCGCCGCAGCCGTGGTCATAGGTGTTTTCCTCTTCTTGGGATCTCGACTCTCTGCCCTGCAGACAGGCCGAGCCGGTTGGCCGGGCTGCGGGTCTTGCCCGGCTTGGTTTCCGCTTCCACCCGCGGAAGGTGGACGATGACTCTGGTTCCCTTCCCTGGCTCGCTCTCCACCTCAATGCTGCCGCCGCTCTGCCTCACAATGTCTTGCACCGTGGTCAATCCCAAGCCACTTCCCTTGCCGGGCTTCTTGGTGGTGAAGAAAGGTTCGAAGACCCGGGAACGCCTGTCCGCGTCCATTCCGCAACCGGTGTCGCAAACTTCGAAGTCGATCCAAGAGCTTCCCGTGGACCTTCTTCCCTCGACACTCATTACCGGGTCGTTGCCGTTACGGGTGGTGAGCGTGACTCGTCCGCCATCGGGCATCGCATCCCGCGCATTCAGCACCAGGTTCAGCACGATTTGCCGCGCTTGCGCGGGGTCCATCTTCACGGCCCCCAGATCTGTCGCGAGTTCTGTAACCAACTTGAGGTTCTCCCCGATCAATCGCACTAGCAGGTCGCGCGTGTCCAGGATCACGTCGTTGAACCGTAGTACGCGGGCCTCGACTGCACGCTCCCGTGCCACTGCCAACAGTTGCTGAATCAGTTCCGCACCCTGCGCCCCGGCCGCACGAATCTCCTGCGCATACCGCCGCAGACGGTTGTCTTTTTCCAAGCCGGCAAGGATGAGATCGGAACAGAGAACGATCCCCGTAAGCAGGTTGTTGAAGTCATGGGAGACCCCGCTCACCATCCGCCCAACGGCCTCCATACGCTGCGACTCCCGCAACCGTTGCTCACTGCACGGGTCGCAAGACCGTTGTTTGGCCCGAACCTCTACTACGGCGTTCAACGCGGACACCATACCCTTCGTATCCGGCCGTTCCATGCGTCCCAGAATGGGAACTCTCGCTCACAAACCCACCACATTTTGCGGAGACTCCTAGCTGAGGAGTTTAGGTGCGCCTAGGCTGAAGATCTTAGGACTGTCATCACACCTTGGAAGTGATCAGCGAACAGAGTGAATTGGAGTCAGGCGGCGCCAAAAGGGGAATTGGAGAACCTGTGCTATCTCTTGTCCTTTCAACGGGGAGCACAGTTCTTGCGGAAAGCTCAGTCGTGCAGCGGTAAGGAGTCGATGAGACGGAAGGTGAGTCGCCGACCGGTGGAAAACTTAGCTTCGTTCCTGCTTGCAGATGCCCCGGCTCCGGCGAACTGGCCGGGGGCGTCCTCTCGCTGACGCTTCATCGCCTCGGCCCTCACCTGCGTAGCGCCCTTGGCGAAGATACTCGAGGTGCGCAATTCGAGAGTCTTGCCATTGAGAACCAGAGAAGAAAGGGTCAGTCGCAAGTAGCCTGGCTCCGTCAGCGTGGAAGATTGTGCCGCCATGACTTTTCCGGTAAGAAGAGCTCCGCGTGGGGCGATGGTCTGATCCTGCACAACGACCGGTTCGTCCAAGACCGCTTCAAAGACATCCCCGGGACGGGAATTTGCGCTGGACAAGGGAGCTGGTAATTGGATGATGAGTGAAGTCCCAGCTGGAATAGCGATCGCAGCGAAGGCTTGGGTGGGCGACATGCCCCCACGCACCGACCCTCGGTCAAAGGGAAGATGTTGAACGGAAGCGGTGCCGCCGGATGAAATGGGTCCGGGTTGCTGCCCACACCCCACAGCCAGCGCTGCTCCCAGCCCCACGGCCAGCACTGGCGCCCACCGCCAACCCCTCATAGCCTGATCCTGCCTACCATTGCCCCGTCTCACAAGTCGCACGGCAGATGCCATCCGCTGACCTTGGTAGATCAGCGAGTTAGCAATGGCGGGGGGGAGACTCCGGTGGTTCTTGCAGGTAATCCTTACGCCGGGTTGAGAATTATTTGACCATGGTCATTGACCATGGTATCATCTAGACGGATGGAAGAGATTGCCATTTCGAAATTCAAGGCTACCTGCCTAGCGGTGCTGGAACGCGTGCGGAAGACGGGCAAGCCTGTGCTGGTCACGCGCTTTGGGCAGCCGGTGGCCGAGGTTGGACCGCCGTCGGCTGCGAATCATTCAAAGCGTGAGCTCGGATCGATGCGGGGCACGGCCCGGATTGTAGGGGACATCGTTGCTCCGGCCAGCGATGAAGACGATTGGGAAGTGCTTCGCTCATGAAGTTGCTGCTCGACACCCATATCTGGCTGTGGAGCGAGCTTGAGCCCGAGCGCCTTTCACAAGGCGTTGCGGATGCCATCGAGAATCCGGAGAACGAACTGTGGCTCTCGCCGATCAGCATTTGGGAGCTGATCGTGTTGTGGCAGAAGAAGCGAGTTCTCCCCGGCGAAGATATTGAGACGTGGATTCCACGGGCGTTGCGAGCCTTGCCTCTGCAGGAGGCGACGATCACCTACGAAGTGGCACGTGAGGTAGCACGCTTGTCACTTCCCCACCGTGACCCCGCGGATCGGTTCCTGGTGGCTACGGCGAAGGTCTTCGAGCTGACCCTGGTTACAGCCGACGAGCGGCTGATGGAGCTTCGGGAGATTCCGGTGCTTGCCAACCGCGAGGGTACCTAGGAATCGGTGCCATTCGCTGGGCCATGAACTTGGGCGGCTTTTACTGACGCGGGCTCGGCGAGGGTGTGGTGTTGAGCAGGATGCTGATGGTAGACCCCTCATTAATAGTCGCTAAGTCAGGCTTGCCATCGCCGTTGAAGTCGGCCGCAACGACCTGCGCGGGGCTGACACCCACCGCAAAGTGGGCGGGTTTCTGAAATGTACCATCGCCATTACCAACTAAGACCGAAACATAGCACGGTTTAGGATTGGCAAAATTCGACACCGCCAAATCCATGATCCCGTCGCCGTTGAGGTCAGCGGCTACCACGGAGATGGGCGCGTACCCGGCTGGAAACCTGGCAGCCGGAAGGAAAGTGCCGTCGCCCTTTCCCAGGGCAATCCAGACCGCATTCCCGCCATTGTCCAATACGGCCACGTCCAGGTTTCTGTCGTCGTTGAAGTCGGCGAGAATCACCAGCTTCGGGTCATGCAGTCCAACGTGACGAATCGGTTTTCTGAAGGTACCATCCCCATTGCCCAGCAGCACCGCTAAATTTCCATAGTCCCCGTTTGATTGAGTTCCGAAGTTTGCAACTACTAGATCCGGAATACCGTCATTATTCAGGTCCCCGATGGCGACCGAATATGGATGGCTGCCGCCACTACTGATTGTTTGAGCTTTGGCGAATTTTCGGTTGCCCTGGCCCATGAAAACCGCCAAGCAACCTGGATTGCCTGCCTGACCCAGCACCGTCACCACGATATCGGGGATGCCATCACCATTCAGGTCTGCTACCGCCCCTTGCCAGCTCGCATAGCCGCAGGCACCGCTGCGAAGCCCCGCTCCCTTGGGGAACCGCCCATGCCCATCGCCAAAACCCACTACGGTCACGGGAAGGTCAACGTCAGTTGTGACCTCGTCGAGGTTTCCATCACCGTTCACATCGGCAAAAATTACCTGCTCGGGCGCATCCCCAGCGGGCTGCGTGCAGTCCCACTTGTTGGAGATAGCCAACGAAAGGGGGTCTAGCGTCGTGCATAGCCCACCATACTCCTCTCCCACCACCCCCAGATCAGCCCTCCCATCGTGGTTCAAGTCCCCAGCGGCAATCGACTGAGGATACAATACCGGGCTGATCTCGGTGATGGCCGGGGCAAACGAAATCCGGGCGTGTGCTTCCCCGTCGGCCGCCTTCACCGGTTGTGTCTCAGATGCCAAGGAAAACAAGGCACCAATCACCGCCACTAATAATGCGACCAAGCTCCAGCAACTTCTTCTCACAAGAGTCCTTCCACAAGGGACACAAGGCCATCTCAGTGCAAAATTGTCAAACTGCCCGGGGCATGAGTACGACGTGCCAACCGGCAGCAGCGGCGGGCAGGAACGCCGGTGATGAGGTATCCGGGCGCGCCACCGGCAACGAATATGTAGCCGTCAGCAACGGTTGGCATCATAAACTTAGGGGCGGCACTATATACCGGAACTTCCTGCACTGCCAGCGAAATTACGAGAATTTACAAGGCTGTAACAGGAGGGAACTAACCTGACTTGGAACGCACGAGATGCTTTGGGGGCGTTAAGCACAGGGCATTTGCATATTTCAGGTTCCTCCGAAATACAATGACGCAACAACATAAGGAGCGGCTTGCGCCGCTCCTTCATGGACTCGCTCTTGATCTAGTTGTTCGAACTGCCGACACCGGCAGACGCGCTGCGGTTGTCGTTTTCCGGCTGGACCACGACGCCGTCAAACGGCGTTGCGGCCACGAACCGTCCGTGAACCACGCTGATGTGGCGCAGCGGATATCCGGTGTCCGGACCGCGATGCCAGCTCTGCCCGCCATCCGCACTCTCAAACACAACTCCCGTTTCCGTGCTGGTGGCAAGTAACCGGCTGCGGCTCTCGTCGTAGGCAACGGAGCTGATGTTCTTGTCCGGCAGACCGTTCTGCATGTGCTCCCATCCACCGCCTGCGTTCGGGCTTCGGAAGGCGCCTTCGCGAGAGGCAATGATGATCTGCTTGTCAGGAGTAATCGTCAGACCGCGAATGCTGCTGACAAACGGAGACAGATTGTTCGACTCCTTCCAACTCGTCCCCCCGTTGGTGGAGATGAGAACGCTGCTGCGAGTGGCCACGGCAATCAGGTCGCCGTCCGCCTGCACTGAGACGAAGTCTTTCTTACCCATAACGGGTCCGCCGCTCCAGCTCTGCCCGGCGTTGGAACTGGTGTACAGCCCCGCTGAAGTCGCAGCCAGCCAGCGTTTCGGAGTGATCTCAATGTCGTTCACCCGGGCAGTCAGCACCGAGCGGACAGCCGTCTTGGCAGCCGCGCCCTTCTTGGTTTTCCGAGCGGAAGCGTTCTCTTCAATAACAGTGTTAATCGGGCTCCAGGACGAGGCGTTGCGCGCCATCATCAGCATGCCACGATTCGTGCCCGCGACCAGTTCACCATTGGCAGCCTGCTTCAAGGTGAACACGTCCCGGCCGTCAAGCCCGGCGCTGCGTTGGATCCAATGCTGCCCGCCGTCGTGCGAGGCAAAGACGCCGCCGTGCTCACGGTCGTTGACCACGCCCACGTAAATGGTGTTGGGATCTTTCTTGTCGGCCAGGATCGCAGTCACGTAACGATGCACGTAGCCGTGGTTCGAGGCCGCGAAGTTCTGCGCGCCATCGTCGCTGGCCAGCACGCCGGCGCGATCGGTTGCCAACAAGACGCGCTGCGAGTTGCGCGGATCGACGAAGACATCGTTGACGACGACGTCAGGATTGGTGACTCGCTTCCAGGTCTTGCCGGAATCTGCGGTCTTCCATAGTCCTTCAGTCGTACCGGCATAGACCACCGCCGGGTTGCTCGGGTCCTGCTTCAGCACACGGGTGCGCCGTGCCGAGAATGGAATGCCCTGGATCTTGGAAAACTGCTCGCCCGCCGCCTGGCTCTTGTAAATGCCTGAGCAGGCGCTGGCGAATACCACCGACGGATTCGACGAATCCACGATGATCGAGAAAACGTCGGAGTCGTCAATCATGCCTTTGTTGATGTGGTGCCAGTTGGCTCCGCCGTCGTCCGTTTTCCATGCCAGGTGCCAGGTGCCGGCGTAAACCACGTTCGAGTCTTTGGGATCGATGGCGATCGATTCAATGTTCTTGATCTCGGAATTGACTGGAGAAATCTTGTCCCAATTCTTGCCCGCGTCCTTGCTGCGGAACACACCATCCAGGGCGCCAGCGACGAGAACCTTCGAATCAGAAGCGCTCATGGAGAACGCCCGGATCGACTTGCCGTGCATAGCCGGGATCACTTCCCAGGTCTTGCCACCATCGTGGGAACGGAACAGGTCGCCGGCTTGCTGGTTCTCTACGCTCCAGACCGCGACATAGATCTTTTCCGAATGCTGCGGATCCACCACAACGTGGTCGATGACGTAGTCGTCGCCGCTGCCGAGGTGGGCGAAACGGGACCAGTTGTGGCCGGCGTCGGTCGAACTGAAGATCGTTCCGGTGCTGGTCCCGAGGAAGATGTGATCCGGATTCTGCGGATCGAAAGTCAGGCTGCGAACATCGCCGCCGTCCGGACCCAATGTGGTCCACTGCTGGCCCGCCCAGGCGCTGGCGCAGAGCAGAATAACCGATAGTGTTATCAATAGCTTACCGTTGACGAAGCTGTGTGGTCCCAAAGTCATGATTCGGTTGCCCCTCAAGGAAGGAATCCCTCAGAGGCCCAGCGTGACAGGGTAGCACGGGCCGGGCAAGTTACCGAAGGGAAAGGCCTTTGCACGGGTTCCGTTCGCCGCCCAGGTTCGAGTCCGCTTGAACGTCTGGTGGGGGGGCTGGCCCGGGGGGCTGGCCCGGCCTTACGGCCTGATTGAATTCTGGAGGGTGCCCCATCCGAGCCGGTTTTGCTCGGGGAGGTTGTGGGTGGAAGGTTCGACTCTGGCAAAATCAATTTCACTGACACTTCTCCGAATTCGATGCTTGCAGGGTTGCCTCCCACCCTAGCGCAAAGAACGCGCTAGGATGGGGCACCCCCAGTTGGAATAGTGCAGACAAAAAAGCGAATGCGGGCCACGCGCCCGAAAAAAGCCGGTTGAGCTCAACGCCCAACCGGCCAATCTTACTGTTTGATTAGCGAACTACGGCTTCGCTTTCTTCTTCGGAGCCGCAGGATGGTCCGGTACGGCCTTCACCTTGGACTCATCCACAACCTGCGTTCCCTCTCCTGAGTAGACGCCACCAGCCGGAACGATCCAGTACTCGGCAGTCCGAGTTCCGCCGTTGCCGGTGCGGGTTTCGATGCGGCTGGGATCGATTCCCAACTGCGCTTCGCCGCCGGTCAGATAGGCCTTCGAATTGACGGCCCGTTCCGCCGCCAGGTTCGGACGCTTCTCTGTTGGCTCCGCGTTGCCGACGATGACCAGGCGGTTGTCTGCGTTCTGCTGCAGGTTCTTGGCTACGTCATCCAGTATCGCCTTGCAGGTATTGTCCACGCGCCACGGCTTCACCTTGTTGGGGAAGTCGCACTGGCTCAGCTTGCTGGCCTGCGGCGGCGGTGGCGGTGGCGGATTCTCCACCGTAACCTGAGTTGACGCCGGGGCGGTCAAGCCGCGGGAATCGGTACAAGTTGCGCTCACCGTAATCGGACCTGCGGATGCTCCTGTGGTGTTCAACGTGGCTGTGTTTCCGCTACCAGAAACGTTGCCCCCAGTTGCCGTCCAGCCCCCCACACTCACAGGAACGTTGTCCGGACTGGTGCAGGTGCAGGTGATGGTTGAGCTGCCCCCGGCCTGCAACGTGGTCGGAGTTGCCGAGCAAGACATGGTCGGTGGATTCTTCGGCGGTTCCTTCACCGTGAAATTCGCCGAGCAGGTGGCGGTTCCGCCCTTCTTCATCTTCGGATCCGTGATGTGGGCCGTCACCGTGTAGTTGCCACCGGCGACTCCGTTCGTGTCGATGCTGGCGGTATTGTCTTTGCCGGTAATCTTCCCGCCATTGCCGGACCACGTGTAATTCAGAGTGTGCTTGGGGTTGAAGTTACTGGTGGTGGCGGTGGCGGTGATCGGCTCACCCACCATCACTTCGCTAGGCTGCACCGAGCAGCTTGCGGTCGGGGTCGTCGTCTGGGGATAGCCAAAATTCCACACCAGGCCGGTGCGCAGCCTCACGCCTTCCAGGTTCACGCGGCGCAGGTCAGGGAAGCTGGGTGAAACCTCGTCAGAAAAATTGTGGTGGGCCCAAACCCAATCGGCCTCGAACAGGCGGAACCCGATCAGCTTGGTGATCTGAAGGTCCATGCCGCCGCCTACGATCACTCCGATGCCGTTACGTCCATCTAGACCCGGGGGCGTGAGATGATTCCAGCCCAGCAGGGAGTGCACGAAGAAGTTGGTCCGGTCCCGGCGCAATTCCAGATGCGGGCCCACCGAAAATGTGGTCTCGTTGCCATCATCTTTCTTGTTTCCGCCCGCGTCAGCCTCCACGCCCAGGTAGCGGTTGAAGAAATAGGTGAAGCTGGCCCCGGCCCCGGCCGGCATGTCGGGCAGATTCTGGCCAAGCGGCGCCGTAGGCGGTTGGCCCGCGATCGGGACCTTCGCACCCGGATGCAGCCATTGATATCCCGTAAAGATCTCATACTTCGGAGTCTCATCCTCTTGTGCAAGTGCCGAGGTTGGTAACAACAACACCGCTAGGCTGAACAGCAAGCTAGAAATCAGTACGCGCCCAGTACTCGTGTTGCGATTAGGCAACATATCTCCTCCAAGATTTCGCGGTCCGTAAAGTCCATGCTCGCGTGCAAGATCGGGGCTCCGGGCATGGAAACCGCTAAAGATAGTCCTGCTTGAAAGCTGTGTCTGATTGCAGATTTTTCCAATGGAATCTGGCCCAACCATCATACTCGGCGGGTTCGAATCGAGTCTAGTTTCTAGAGCCGATGCGCGGGTCTCACATTGATACCTTCGACTCCGGTCGGACTCTGCACTCACCACGACCGCTTCACTTGCAGGATGGGACGGCCAACCTCAATAATGAGTCAGTCATGAGCGAAGAACGAGTACTCATCGTTGAAGACGAAGAAAACGAGCGTGCCGGGCTGGCCGAGCTGGTTTCTGCCTGGGGCTATCGCGCGGATACGGCGCGCGACGGCGTGGAGGGCTTCGAAAAGGTTGGCAGTTGGTCGCCGGCCATCGTGGTCACCGATCTGAAGATGCCGCGCATGGGAGGTCTGGAGTTGTTGGAGCGCATTGCCGCCGACAGCCGGACGATTGCGGTCATCGTGGTTACCGCCCAAGGCACCATCGACAGCGCCGTGCAGGCCATGCGCATGGGCGCCTACGACTACATCACCAAGCCCATCGACACCAACCGTTTGCGCACCATTCTGCAGAACGCCTCTGCCCTGCTGGGAACTCGGGTTGAGCTGGAGGTCACACGGCGCAAGCTGCGTGACGCCGGCTCTCTGGGGACCCTGGTCGGCTCCTCCAAGAAGATGCAGGAGATCTTCCGCCTCATCGAGATGGTGGCCCCCAGTACCGCGTCCGTGCTCATCACCGGCGCCAGTGGAACCGGCAAAGAACTGGTGGCACGCACCATCCACGAGCTCAGCCCGCGACGCAGTAAGCCGTTCGTCCCCATTAATTGCGCCGCCATCCCGGAGACGCTGATCGAGAGCGAGATCTTCGGCCACGAAAAAGGGGCTTTCACCGGCGCACTCGAGCGCCGCACCGGTTGCTTTGAACTGGCGGAAGGCGGAACCTTGCTTCTGGACGAAATCGGCGAGATGCCAGTGGCGACTCAAGCCAAACTGCTTCGCGTGCTGGAGGACCGCAAGGTCCGACGTTTAGGCAGCAAAGTCGAGACTACGGTCGATGTCCGCGTTCTGGCCGCAACCAACAAGGTGCCCGAAGACGCCGTCGCTCACGGTGAGCTGCGAAACGATTTGTACTACCGCTTGAATGTTTTCAACATCCACATGCCGCCGCTGCGGGAGCACAAGGATGACGTTCCCCCTTTGGTGGACCATCTCCTGCAAGACATGAGCACTAAGCACGGTCGAAAGGTCGCCGCGGTCAGCGAAGCCGTGCTGCATGCATTTCAGAATTATTCCTGGCCGGGGAACGTGCGGGAATTGCGCAACACTTTGGAACGTGCGGTGATCGTGTGCGAAGGAGCGGTGATCGAGACCAAGCACCTTCCCCCCGGCTTCGGCCAAGCTACCGTGCGCACCTCGTCGGAAGACCCAACCGCCGTACACCTGGCGGTGGGAACGACCGTGGAGGAGGCCGAGAAGCTGTTGATCCTGAAGACGCTCGATTCGACCAGTAACAACAAGACCCGCGCCGCTGAGATCCTCGGCATCAGCCTCAAAACCCTGCATAATAAGCTGAAGGAGTACGGCAGTGCTGCCGCCGACAAAGACGAACCGACGGGCTAGCGTGCCCGTGCGCGGTAATCGCCTAACCCCCGGTTGGGGCCCCGGTTCACGTTCGTAACTGAGGTATGCGTCGAAGAACCCAGATCGTGCTGGCCATCACCTTCATGGTGACGGTCATGGCTTCGTTTTTCTCCTACATCTACGTCTCACAGATTCTTCGCCAGCAAATCAACACCGCCCACAACAATGCGTCTTATTTGACTTCGCAAATAGCGGACCTCGCCAGTGACGCTGCCCCAGACTTGACCAGCACGCCGGTCAACACCAACAACCCGGAGGCCGTGCGCCGCACGATCGCCTACTACCTGGGTACCGACAAAGACCTGAACGCGATGATAGGAACGGTGGTCAGCAACTGGCCGTTTGTCTATGACGCATCGATCGTCGACACCACCGGCAAAGCCATTCTGCATTCCGATCCGTATCTGGTGGGCAAACAAGTCGTGGACCGCCCTGACTTTCAACGGCTGCAGGAGGCCCGTTTCCGCCGCCAACTCCGCATGGTTTATAACCCGCCCACAGTTTATGAAGTGCGCATGCCCTTGCAGTTGAATGGAGCGCCCTTTGGCAGCGTGCGACTGGGAATCTCCACGGTTTTCCTGAAAAGCGACCTCACTCCAAGTTTGCGCAAGGCAGTTATTCTCTCTGCCATTGCGGTACTTCTCTCCTTGGTGCTGGCGGCCGGACTCTCCCATATTGCTCTGGGGCCTCTGGAGCGCATCAGCCGCACCCTCGACAGCGTGACCCTGGGGCATGCCGATGCCCTCTCCGAAGAAGACTCCGGCCACGACGAATACGGGCTGGTTACGTTGAAGATCGCCCACCTGGGACGCCAGATGCGCGATGCCAAAGAAATCTTTTCGGCCCTGAAAGATAACGTCGACCAGATCATGGCCAATCTGCAAGACGGCTTGATGCTTTTCACCCGGGATGCGCGCGTGGTGCTGGTCAGCGCGTCGGTGGAACATTTCCTCGGCCGGCCCCGGCACGAATTGCTGGGCCGCACGGCCAAGGAGATCTTTTCCCCGGACTCAGCTCTGGGTGGACTGCTGCTGGAAAGCTTTCATCTCCGGCGCCCGATTGTCCCCAGCGAATGGGAGACTTCGAATGGAAAGCGAGTGCAGGTTGCGCTTGATTTCATCCAGGAACGGGGAACGCCGATCGGCGCCCTGTTGACTCTGCGGGACGCCGAGTCGGTGCGGCAAATCGGCGATGAAATCGAGATGTCGCGGCGCATGTCAGCCAGCGGGCGCCTTACCCGCGGCGTGGCCCACGAGGTCAAGAATCCCATCAACGCCATCGTCCTGCACCTGCAGCTTCTGCAAAACAAGCTGCAGCAGATCGATCCCGACACTCGCCGCCACATGGACATTATCGGCAGCGAGATCCACCGCCTCGACCGGGTGGTGCAGATTCTGGTGGATTTCACCCGGCCGCGTGATCTGCACATCGAGGAGATCGACCTACGCCGCCTGCTGGACGAGGTCGTCCTGCTGGCCATGCCCGATGCCGAGCAGCATGGCGTCACCATTACGCGGACCTATTCCCCGGACCCGCTCAGCGTGAAAGTGGACACTGACTTCATGAAGCAAGCCATCCTGAACGTGGTGCTGAATGGCGTGCAGGCCATGGCGCAGGGCGGGACTCTGGCCATCTCGGTCCGCCGCGAGGAAGACACGGTCATCACCGAAGTTCAGGACCAGGGCGGCGGCATTCCCCCCGAAATTCAGGAAAAGATTTTTGAGCTGTACTTCACCACCAAGAAAGGTGGCAGCGGGATCGGGTTGGCCCAGACCTACCAGGTGATGCAGTGGCATTACGGCTCAGTCGACTTTGAGTCCGTCAACGGGCAGGGCACCACCTTCCGCCTGCGATTGCCGGTGGCTGAAGCGCCCGGCGAAGGCAACGCGGGAAATGACCAACCTTTGGTTCGATCCCTCGATCCGGCCAAGACCTGAGTCCTTCTCCATCTCCGCAGCGCTCGAACCGCTGCGCCACCCCAAACCTTGCCCCTCAGCAGATGCCAAGAAACTCTTTCCGCTCTCTTCCACTGGTCATTCCGACGAGCGCTAGCGAGGAGGAATCTGCTGTTACCTGCGTCGCTGCACGGGCGCGACGCCCGCGCCTACCTCACTTCAGCCGGATGCCGCCGACCATGACTTGCATGTCCACGCCGTTGCTGCTGTCCATCCAGGCAGCGACGAAGTTGGAACCGGCCCAGGTGTTGCCGGTGTAGTCCCCCATCCAGGCGTTATTGACATAACCGTTCACGTTGGGATCCGAAAACGCCGTCGTCAGATGTACATTCGGCTGAAAGCTCTTTCCGCCGTCGGCGGAGATCGCCGCAAAGGCCTGGTAGTTGATGTTCGCAGGATCGTTACGGCGGTCCAGCCAGCTCACTCCAACTAACCCTGTGGGGCTTACCGACAGCCACGGAAAAAATTGGTCGTGCGTATCGCTCGGCGGGGCAACTGGTACCGGCTTCGACCATGTGTTACCACCGTCGGTGGAGCGGACAACTTGTACGCGCAAGTATGCGCCTGTCCACGAATACATCACCACGTAGAGGTTCCCAGCGTAGGGTCCATTGCTGTTATCTATGCCGATTGTCGGGAAGTTGGTGAGCGAGACATTATTCGTGTTGGGCAGATCGCCGAAGGCGCAATGGCAGGCACTGTTTCCAATCATGACCGTGGCTATCACTCGCGGCATAGACCAACTGTGACCTCCGTCGCTCGACTTCGAAAACACCATATAAGCTTTGCCGTTAGCGCAGTATGCTGCCGGGCCGGTACCAATGCAGTGTAGCCACGCTAGGTAAACTGTGCCGTCCGCCCCAATCGTCATACTCGTAAAAAAGTCAGCTGCTGGGTACTTCTGCACCGGTTCAGGTGTGGATTGTTGCCAACTGTCTCCGCCGTCATTGGAGTGCGCTACAACTACCTGATTGTCTGAGTTGTCTCCTGGAGGGCCAATCGTTACCGCGGAGACGTACAAGGTGTTCATATGTGGGCTGCCCGGATTGGTGTCCACCACGAGCCGACTGTCGGCCGTTTGGCTGTTGTGGACATTCAGTGCTACAAGTGGCTGGCTCCAGGTGACTCCGTCGGTCGACTTCGACAAAGCAACAAAGCCCGTGGTGCTGCCCCCGTTCCTGTAGAAGTAGCCTCCCGCGACATACCCCGCGCCGTTGCGGTCGTACCCGACCGCTGAATCGACGCTCGGAACGAAGAACTTACTCCCCTGCTGGATCTCGGGCAGGCAGAAAGGGCCCTGCCAGGTCGTTCCTCCGTCCCTAGAGCTGTAAGTCGCCAAGGGCCCGGTGGCCTGCAGGCAGTTGAAGTCATTCGCCCCCAGGACCAGATGCTTGGGATTCAGCGGATCAGCCGCTACCGATGGAGTGTTGACCAAATACCCTCCTTCCGATACCTGCAGGGGCGGCAGCACGCACGGCGCAGGGGAGCAGCTCATTAGGTCGTGAGGGGGCGCGACCCGCAGCGTGCCTTGAGCTCGAGCCTGACCGGGCATGCAACATCCGGCCACCGCTAGGAAAGCTGCCGCAGTCAGGATGCGATAGAGAGTTCTCATGAGGGACCTACTGGGAGTGGGGCACGCAGGTGCTGGGAGACGCCGTACAAAGGCCGAAGACGTAGGGTGTTGCTGCTCTCAATTGCCCACAAGATCCCGGTGGTCTGCGACGCGCCGTTGGCGGAAATCGAAGGTGTCGGGGCATGGGGCGCACCGCAGAACAGCGTGCTTGTGGTGACCAGGTTGCTCGTGGAAATCGGATCGGTTGAGTCGAGGGAGTACATGGTAATCGGCCAAGGTGCAATGGTAGGGTTCGTTTCGTCAACCCCATAATACAGCCGCAAGTAGTCTGTGCCTTGGTTGCTATATTTCCAGTATGCCGGACTACTCCAATATCCCGGAACGCTGTTCGGTGGTGGGCTGGCGGGCAGGAGAGGGTGCTGGACCGGTCCGCCGTTGTTGAACTGTCCCGGCGTATCTCGATCCACCACGTAAAGATAGGACTGCTTGTCCGCGCTTATCAACAGATGGGGATGCGTGGGCATGATCGAATCAGGCATCAGCAAAATGCCTCCCGAGCCGAAGTCCTCGTCCTTGTTACAAAGGCCTGGACCGTGCGGGGGAGGATAGTCGAGAACATCAATCGGTGTGAAGTAATCGGACACGGTGAGCGTTCCGTTGCTGGAGTTGACTGCCAATTTGATCATGCTGTCGCCATAATCGGTTCTGGTGATCGGCACGCCGCTGACATCAAACGTGCCGTTGCCCGTTGCTACAAAGATATTCGACCCGTCCGAGGCCAGTCCGGCGCCCGCCTCCCAAATCCCGCCGCCTGTGCCGTAGGGCGTAGTGCTGAACTGTTGTGGCACCGGGACAAAGCCATTCGTCGTGTTGTAGGTATAGCCGAGAATCCAGCCGTTTCGCTTTTCATCGTCAAAGACGGGGGTAAACGCGACGTAGACCACATCGGTGCTGGGACTGCCTACGTTCAGCAGCAGCAAACCCGCGCGCTGCAGATGGTAGGTCGGCTCAAATGTGAGCATCGTACCCTGTTCGGCGCTTGTGGCGCAGGCGTCGGGAGTGACGTCGGCACCCGGCACTTGGGCGTTCATCAGTTGCGGGCTGTGGGCCTCCTCCGTTCCGTCCCGGATGTCAATGGCGTGCAGATAATACTGAACTGCTGAGCTGGGGCTGTTGCCAATGAGGAAGACCGCCGACACCACATAGATGGCATTCGCCATTCTGTCGATAACCGGCGTGCCTGTGACGCCGATGGCGGGATAGATGACGCCCGGATGGCACGGGGGTACCAGATAGCTGCAGTCGACAAACGTGCCGCCGGCCTTGGCAGCTAGATCCGTAACCCACAGCGGTGCAGTATTGCTGGCGTCATCGGCGTCGAAGGCGTAGAGCAGATCCTGCTCGGTCGCAATGAAAACCATATTGCAAGGCGTACTGTGGCGACAATGCGACGAGGCAACCGTTTTGACGGCCAGTGGCTGGGCGTAGACTGCCCCTTGTACCGAGTACTTCCAGAGCCAGCCAAAGGCGTTATTCGTGCCTACCAGCGCGGGGGTGAGCGTAGTTTCAGCAAGTTGCCGGCCGGTACGCCAGACGTCGTTATGCCAAGTGGTTACGTCCTGGGCTACGGCGCTAGTCAGCAACACTAGGACTCCGGCCAGAAAGCAGAGAGAGAGAGAGAAGCGAAGGGACGACATCCGGGCCTCCAGAGAAAAAGATGAACTACGCCCCGGGGTCTACTACGTACTGCGGTAACGAACGTTATCGGCAAAGCTGCCGCGTGTCAAGAGCCGAAATCACCTACTGCAAGATGTTGCACTTCCGAAATCCGCAACAAGAGTGCGCGCATCGACGGGTTGTGCCACGGTCGCCGCCTAAGCGATCCCCCCTGCAAGCGTCCTGCACCGCCACGTGCACAACCCGCCCGGTAGAGCTAGAATCGGTTGGTCGCAGCCTTGTCACCCGCGTCGGATAATTGGACATGCCTCTGGCCGCCATCGCCGCAACATTGTTATTGCTGGTTCAGCCAGCAGCCAGTGCGCCGTCTCGCGTCCCGGCGGTCCAGAGTCAGACTGAGCAACCCCAGCAGAATCCGCCTCCCGCCGCACCCTCCGAGGAGAAGAGCGAGGAGAAATCCGCCGTGCCGCCAGCCTCAGCTACACCTTCCCAGACGAAACACTGTCCGGGCGTTTCTGCGGCAGACTCAGAGACCAACCCCGACTGCAAACCGGTTCCGCCATCGAAGACGAGCAGCAAGAAGCGCCGACATCCGCGGCAACCGTCCGGAGCCGGCTCTACGAAGACCGTGGTACGCAACGGCAGCACTGCGGACCCTGCGGTGGAGATTTCTCCCAGTGTGAACCAACAGCAGGCTTCCCGCCAACTGCAGGCCACCAACCAGATGTTGGCCAAGACAGAAGCCAACCTGAAGACCATCGAGGGACGTCAGCTCAACCCCACCCAGCAAGACACGGTCAAGCAGATCGGGAGTTACATGGAGCAAGCGAGGACCGCAGCGAAGGGCGGCGACGTGCAGCGCGCCTACAACCTCGCCCACAAGGCCAGCATGCTTTCGGCGGATTTGCTGGCACACTGAGAGTGCGTGGCTTCAGGCTTCAGGCTTCAGGCTTTCGGCCTATCGTCCCTTCGCCCGGGCGGCGTTCACTTTGAGCAGCAGATCCTGTGCCGGTGGCTGCACGGGTCCGGCGATCTTCACTACTTCCATCAGAATCTCGCGCGCTTCGCTGACCCGATTCAGCTTGGCATAGGCGAAGCCCAAGCGGTAGCCCGCCACCGCGTAAGACTGCTCGTCCTGTCCCTTGAGCAACGCACAAGCAGACTTCAGTTCCGGAATGGCGGCCGCTGTCCTGTCCTGCCTCATGTTGGCGTAGCCCAGCGTCGAGTGGGCGACTCCGGCTGAAACTTTTCGCGCCCGGTCCGCGTCTTCAGCGTCGGCCTTGGCCACTTGGATGGCCTTCTCCGCATAAGCCGTGGCTTTGGCAAGACTGCCTGGTTTGGGGTCATCCACATAGGTGTTGGCCAGCATCAGCAGCGTGGGCAGGCTGTTGGGATTGCTCGCCAGGGATTTCTCTCCGTAAGAGATGAGCCGCGGCGTGTCCTTGAGCTCTCCCAGGGCAATCATGGCGTAGGAGGCGACTGACTCTTCAAAGCGGGAACTGGGGAATGCCGGCGTGAAACGCTCAATGTATGCCATGCGGGTTTTGGCGCTGGTTTCCTCTGCGATAGCATTGAATGCCGCAGCTTCAAGAAATTCGTACGCGCTCTTGCTTGAGTCCTTCTCCCCCTCGATATGCGAGGCAAAGTCCTGGTCTCCCATGCCTTCCGGCTTGGGTTGTTTGCCGATCGAGCTATAGACCTCGCCCCCGTGGGCCGCGTAGTCCATGACCTTGGCGTTGTTTTTCATCTGCTGGGCGATACCCGCCTGCGAGACCATGATGTCCAGGTTGCGGGGTGAACCAGCCAGGGCCTGGTCACCGAATTCCAGCGCCTTTTGCAGGTCTCCCATGCTCTGATAGGACTGCGAGATCTGCCAGTTACCATAGGCTGCGGCTGCCGGGTTCGCCGCGAACTGCTTCACGAAATCCTGATACATTGTCAGTTTTTTCTGGGCATCGTCCTCTTTCGAGATCGCCGTCAGCGCCAGATCCTCGGGCGTGCCGGCGGGAATCACGATCCGATCCACTTGAGCGTATCCAAGAAGGGGGCTGGACAACACATAGAGAACGACCGCTACGACCAGGGTCTGAGAGCGCTTCATCGCTGCCTCCAGAACTCGCGCCCGCATCGTAGCTCTGAATCGTTTTGCTTGCAAGCGCATCGAGCACAGGATATGGCCGCCCGCCTTGTAGGCCGCCAGCGCTGGTTGGCGGGCTTCGCAGCCATCATTTAAATTAGACTATGCGGTCGATTCTGCAGAAGCCGGGGCTGCGTTACGTCTTTGCCGCCAACGTGATCTCCATGCTGGGCAGCGGCATGAACGCGGCCGCCGTCGCCTGGTATATCCTGCAGGCCACACACTCCGAAATTGCTCTGGGAACGTTCGCCATCGTGCAGACGATCCCTGCCCTGTTGATGCTCCCGTTCACCGGCGTCATCATTGACCGCGAAGACCGGCGGCGCCTGGTGATGTGGCTGGACGCTGTCCGTGCCGTCATCATTCTTGCGGTTGCGCTGCTAGCCTTTGCTCATCGGGTGAAAGTCTGGGAATTGTACTTGATGAACATGCTGGTAGCAGCCGGCTTCTGGATGTTCTGGCCGACGATCACCGCCCTGATCCAGGAACTGACTCCTGGAGAAGAATTCGTTCATGCCAACACGTTCCTCTTGGCCGGGGTGCAGGGCGGCTGGCTGATCGCCGGCTCCATCGTAGGTTTCGTGTACAACCACATCGGCCTGGGCGGAGTTTTGCTGATCGACTTCTCCACCTACCTGGCGTCGTTCCTCTGCTACTTCGCGGTGCGCAAAGGGCGCCACGTGGTGCCTCGCCCCGCGGAGCTGCATGCCGACCTGCTGGCCGCAGAGACTGCTCTCGAGCGCTTCATACGCGAGATGCGGGAGGGCATCCAGTTTCTTCACGGCCGCCCTAAGCTGGTCCTGCTGGGCGTCAGCTGGGCGCTCTTCCTGGGAGCGATGATGACCGGAGTCGTGGTCACGGCGCCTCTGAGTGACAAGATCTATCATGCCGGCGCGGTGGGCTATGGCTGGTTCAACGGCGGCTGGGGGACAGGCGCCTTCCTGAGCGCCTTGTATGCTCCCCAGTTCATCGCGCGGTTCGGGTCGCGGCGCGCGATTGCCATCTCCATGGGGATGCTGTCCATCAGCATGATCCTCGCCCCGCTGTCACCGATGCTGGCGATTGCGGTTGGAATGTATGGCGTGATGGGATCGGCCCGCGGACTTACGGGAATTGCGATCAACACCAGCCTGATGGAACAGGTGCCGCCGCACTTCATGGGACGGGTGCAGAATGCGTTTTATTTTGCGGGTACAGCACTGCAGATCGCGCTTGCCCTGTTGGTGGGAGCCGTGGCCCAGTGGAATTTGATTGCCGGTTTCTCCATCATTGGGATGGTTTACGCGGTCGCGTTTGTGAGCGCGGTGTGGCCGGTGCGGGCAGCGGTCCCAGCAGGCGAGGTGAGCCCGGCGGACTAGGCACTCCATCGAACCTGCATCAAGGCTTCACGTAAAACGGAACGTTGCTGGTCAACGGTCTACTAGGCGTATTCACTGTGACATAGCCTGTTGTGGCTCCCGCGGGAACTGTGACAATCAGAAACGTGTCAGCTTTGACGACGAAGCTCGCTGGCGTTCCATTGAGCAACACACTCGTAGTCCCGGTGAATCCCTGACCTAGAACGCCGAATCGCTTTCCCACTCTGCCCCCGCCCCGCAAGAAAGCCACGAAGGGAGGAAGGCCCATATCCACGCTAAAGATCGTGCCGCAACCTGGATAGCTATAGTTACATGGGGAACTTCCTCCGGAGTACGTGATTCCATAGAATATCCCGTTGGTGTGTTGGACGAGACCACTCCACAGTTCCGACCCGTCAGTTGGATACCCCGTGAACATGTGCAGCGTGGTTGGAGATCCGTCGAAAGGCATCTCAAATGCATTCCCATAGGGCGGACTTCCAGCTTGGGCGGTCGTCCCGTAAAGATTGCGATCACTGCCTTCGATTGGAAGATTCGGAACGTTTCCAGGATTCGCCAACTGCGTAAAGGATCCCTGTGGAGTGATCCTGTAGAGTCCAGACAGTGATTCTGCCCCGTAGAAGTTGCCGTCACTCGCCAGCATCAACCCGCTGTACAGCTGCGGATTGCCGTTTTGAAACGTGTACAGCAACTTAAACGTTCCCTTTGGGGAGACTTTGAACATCGTCCCTACTTTGTAAAGACCGCCCCCGTAGGTGGTTCCGTAAAAGTTTCCGTCCGTTCCCTCCGCCAATGCCCCTCTAGGTGAAGTACCATCCGGACAATAGTTCTCCGGACAGAAACTGTAAAGTGTTGTCACCACTCCGGAAGGTGTCACCTTGTAGATAGTTCCACAGCCATTAGGGCAAAATTTGGAGGGCTGACCGCCGCCTATGGTTGTTCCATAGAAATTTCCATCTGTCCCCAGAGTAAGTCCACCGAGCAATCCATTACCATCGGGTCCACTGAATGCATGTACGATCGTAAAAATACCGTCTGGGGTGATCCTAACAATCATGCCCTGCCCGCGACTTGCGGTTCCGTATAAATTGCCGTCAGGGCCCAAAGTAAGGTTGTTTTGCGGCAGATATCCGTTTTGATCCGGCTGAAAATTGTAAATAATTCTGAACCCTCCCTCGGGCGTGCCCTTGAACACTACGCCACAACCTATGCCACTACCGTCGAAACAGTCTCCCGTCCCACCGTACCTGGTTGCTCCGTACAGAGCGCCGTCAACGCCCTGAGTCAGGGGAATTATCGGTGCAGCAATGATGTCCCCATCAAAACTAAGCAGTTCGGTATAGGTTTGCGCGGAAGCGGAAACCGCAAAGGTCAGAACCACCACAAATAGGCTGGAAGCTAGGGCGCGCTCACTAAGTCTTGTCATTGAAGTCCTCCGTCGCAGCTTGGCGAAATCGGCTGAGCTAAGGGAACAGACACTATGAACCAAACCCCAGGGTAGGCGATGATTATCCCCGGCATACCTTTATCGGTCAAGTAGGAGGCTTGGCCTCAGTTGCACAGATTGATCAGCAACTGGGCCGCTGGCCACTGAGGCCCCGCAAACAGTCCGCGCTGAGACCTTGTGTGCCCCGCGGTTCGCAGTCCCGCCTGTCCGTAAGAAACTGGTCTCAGTGGTCAATCCCCCAGGCGACTGATATTCTTTTTCCTTCCATTTTCGAGGGAGATCTCCATGTCATCGGATCTAGCAGGCCGTAACGCCGTCGTCTTCGGAGTCGCCAACAAGCGCTCGATTGCATGGTCGATTGCGCAAGGGCTGCACAACGCCGGCGCCAAGCTGGCCATCACCTACCAGAACGAACGCCTGGAACAGGAAGCCAAGGACCTGATCCTCTCCCTGCCGGGTGCGGAAGCCTTCATGTGCGATGTGTCGAACGACGCCGAGATCGACCGCCTTTTCGCAACACTCAAAGAACGCTACGGCAAGCTGCATGTACTAGTACACAGCGTGGCCTTCGCTCCCGCCGACGAACTGAAGAACGACTTCGTCAACACCACGCGGGAAGGTTTTCGCGTTGCTCACGACGTAAGCGTCTATTCGCTGATTGCTGTAGCCCGGGCCGCTGCTCCTCTGATGGAAGATGGCGGCAGCGTCATCACCATGACCTACTATGGCGCCGAGAAAGTCGTGCCTCACTATAACGTGATGGGCGTCGCCAAGGCTGCGCTGGAGTGTACGGTGCGCTACCTGGCGCAGGACCTGGGCAAACGGAAGATTCGGGTGAACGCCATCTCGGCCGGACCGATCAAGACCCTGGCGGCACGGGGCATTTCCGGCCTCAGCGACATGTTGAAGTCGCACGCTGAGCGCGCGCCGCTTCAACGCAATGTTGATGTGAACGAGGTGGGGGCCACGGGAGTTTTTCTGGCGTCTGACGCTAGCTCGGGAATCACTGGAGAGGTGATTTACGTGGACTGCGGCTATAACATCATGGGGTTCTAAGTCAAAAGCTTTCACCGCCGAGTACGCGGAGGTCGCAGAGGAATCGCGCTAACAACTTACTCTGATTCTTCGTGTGTTCTCCCCCACCCGCTCCAGCGCGATCTCCACATCCCGCTCAAGCACAAAACGCTCGAACTTGTCTCCCCACTCGACCAGCAGGACACTGCTATCCCCGATTAGGTCGTCCAAGCCCAGCGTCTCCAGTTGCCGCGGCGTGTCCACCCGGTACAAGTCGATGTGGTAGAGATTCACTCCCGGCCCCCGGTACTCGTGGACGAGCGTGAAGGTGGGACTGGTGACATCCTCCTCGGAGGCGGCACGAAATCCTGCCGCAATCCCCTTCACCAGAGTGGTCTTTCCAGCCCCCAGATCGCCACGAAGCAGCACGACCTTGGGCGGAATCAGAAGCGAGGTCAGCCTCTGCCCCAGGACGACTGTCTCCTCCGGCGAGTGCGTAATGAATTCCCGCGTCTCCATCGCCAGACCAGTATAGCGAGGGTCCAATGCGTCCAGCGAAGGCGTAGGTCTTCTCCTAATGTGAATTCTGTTTGGAGAACTGTGTAGGTCCTAGCAGAAAGTTGCGCTCCGTGGTTGTGTCCACCGTGTAGCTCAGTGTCTTATGATCGTCATCGTCGAGCGCGACGAATCGAAACGCCTGCAGGATTCCGTCGGCAGAGATCCGCCGGGCGTGCAGCATTTCCGCCATGCCATGCACGGGGCCGGACTGGGTCTGGAAGGCAACCTCAACGAAGTCCCCTTCGCCGAGTGGGCGGGACAGATACAGGAGACCTCCGGTGACGGAAACGGTCTGAAGTTTGGCTTTGGCGCGCTGGCCGTCTTCCAGTTTCACCAGGGCCAGGGCTGAGGTACCAAGTTGAATTCGCGTCGCACGATGCTGAGGGTTCGGTTGGGGGAAGTGGGTCATAGCCGAAACCACTATTTCACGAAGTTGGCCTCCGCGGCAGATTACGGATGACCGACCCGTGGGCCCAGTCCGCCCCGTGGGGCAACTACCCTTAAGTTACTTATTGACAATAAGATAGCGGCATTGCTGCTCTGGTCAATGTCCCAACGGCCAGGGCGTCAGCCATGGATCTCGACGTGCGGATTTTTCGCGGCATGGCGCACCCGTCGGAACGCTTCTGGCAGAGCCTTCACGAGATCGGTCGCCACCAACGAATGTTCACCCATACTTTCGCGGGCCACATCGCCGGCAAGACCATGAAGATAGACCGCGGCGATCACCGCGACAAGGATTCGGTCAGGATTTTGTGCGATGAAACCCGCAACCATGCCCGTCAAGATGTCACCCGTGCCTCCGGTGGCCATCCCCGGATTCCCGGTCGCATTCACCCAAACCTCGCCACCCGGCGTCGCCACCACGGTGCGATGTCCTTTTAGCACGACGATCACCTCGTGCTCCCGGGCAAAATTTCGGGCCACATTGATCCGGTCGCGCTGCACCGCAGCTACTGTCGAGCCGGTAAGACGTGCCATCTCTCCGGGATGAGGGGTGAGAACAAGCGCTCGCGATTTCCCCCTGAGTTCACCGGCGTGCCCTTCGAAGGCATTCAATCCATCAGCATCGAGAACCACGGGGCAATTGTGTTTCTTCACAATGGAGCGCACAAAACTTGCCGTCTGCGAGTTTCGCGAAATTCCCGGCCCGACCGCAAGCACAGTCTTTCCCTTCACCAGCGCGTTGACCTGTTTGCCAGCGCGCATCGAAATGGTCCCTACCCGGGTTTCTTCCAACGCTTCGGTCATGACTTCCGGGTGAAATCCGGCGACCGTCGCCAGTACCGATTTCGGGGTTGCAACCGTCGCCAGTCCCGCCCCGACTCTCAATGCGGACATTCCTGCCATCGCCGCCGCCCCAGCCTTTCCCAGCGAGCCGCCAACGACCAAAGCGTGTCCGAAGCTTCCCTTGTTTGAAGTGGCAGGCCGCGGCCCGATCAACGGGGCGATTTCATAGGCGGTGATCAGATTCATTTGCAGTGACGAGGTAATCGCCTCGTCCGGTGAGCCAATGGGCGAAATCACAGTCGGCCCCGAGGTCAAGCCGCCGAAGACGTGGGCCGGGCGCGGGGCCGTGAAGGTCACGATGGCATTCGCCCGAACCACCGCGCCGGTTTGCTCTCCCATAACATCGGCGTCCGCCCCAGAAGGAATGTCAACCGCGACCACAGGCGCGCCACTTGCGTTCATTGATGCGATCGCTTCCGCATACAGGCCGCTGGCGGGCGGGCGGAACCCGGTACCCAGGATCGCATCGACGAGGACATCCGAATCGAACACGAGTTGTGCGGGCTCCGACTTCAATTCCCCGTGCGACCGCACAATCGCCGGAGTCATGGAAAGCCGGCGGAACATCTCGGCGGCATCGCCGCGCAACTCGGAAGGCTCGGCCAGCAGCAGAACGGCCACTTCCCTTCTCGCATCGTACAGTTTTCGCGCTGCCACGAAGCCGTCTCCTCCGTTGTTTCCCTTGCCGCAGATAACGCCGATTCGTTTCGTCGATGGGTAGTGCCATTGCACAAACTCAGCAACCGCGGTTCCTGCATTCTCCATCAAGGTGAGCGAGGGTACTCCGAAGCGCTCGCCGGTGACACGGTCGATTTCGCGCATTTCGGCAGCAGTGACGATCTTCATGACCGGGCCGCTGCCATCTGTTCGAGTTGCCGAAGCTGGGAAGGTTCGCCCATGGCGATCAGGCAATCGCCCGCGTCAATCCGGTCTTCGGGTGCGGGGTTGAAGTGCATACCCTGCTCGCGCTTGATCGCGAGAATGATGATGCCGCGGTCCTGGCGGATGCGGGAAGCCTCGACCGTTTTTCCGGAAAACACCGACCCTTGCCGTACTTCGATCTCTCCGATCTCCAGATCAATCCCCAGATGGGTGGTCGCGGTGTCGAGGAAACTTACCACGTGCGGGCGGAGAAAAGACTGGGCGATACGTTGTCCGGCAAAGTGGTAAGGCGAGACCACAGAGTCAGCACCAGCGGTCAGCAGGTGCTTCTCGGCATCATCTTCGCTGGCCCGGGCGATGATTTTCAGCCGGGGATTCAGGCCGCGCGCCGTGAGCACGATGTAAAGATTGGTCGCGTCGGTGGTGGTTGCCGCTACCAGCCCGCGGGCATGTTCGATGTGCACCTGCCGCAGGGTTTGTTCCTGCGTGGCATCGCCCACCAGCATCAGCCAGTCGTTAGCATAGCGTGCCGCCTTGGCTTCGTTCTGCTCGATGATGACGAAGGGCACCGGACGACGCGCCAGCTCGCGCGCTGCGCTGCGGCCCACTCGTCCCGCGCCGCAGATAATGTAGTGATCGCTGAGCCGGCCGATCTCGCGCTCCATTTTTCGCCGCCCGAAGAAGTCTCGCAGCTCGAATTCTAGCAAAGCTTGGGTGAGTGACCCGATTCCGAGAAACACTAGCGCTACGCCTGCCAGGATGAGCCCAACATTAAACACCCGGCCGGCATGTGACAGTGGATGTGTTTCCTGATATCCGATGGTGCTGAAGCTCGTAATGACCATGTAGAAACCATCGAACCAGGACCAGCCCTCGATGAGGTGGAAACCCGCCATCCCGATCAGTGTCAGAAGTGCCAGAGCGATTCCGATGAGCCGCAGGTTGTGCAGGGCCTTCATGCGCGTCGTTGGTCGTACGTCGTTCGTCGTCAGCCAAAACCATTCGAAACAGGCACGGAGCGAACGACCTACGACGAACGACCAACGACGGAACTATAAAACAAAACGGCCTTCCGCGTATGTGCGGAAGGCCTAAGAAATCGTGGGCAGCCTAGTCTGCCATGGATGGCGCCCGCTCCGGCGGCGGCGATTGCAGCGCCGCTTGCACCTTACTGTTCTTGCTCCCGTAGGTGAAGTAGATGGCCAATCCAATGGCCAGCCAGACAACCAACCGGAGCAGGGTCCAGCCGGACAGAGAAACAATCAACAGGACGGAAGAAAGGACGCCGAGGATCGGAACCAGCGGCACCAGGGGGGTCTTGAAGGGACGCTTCAGCTCCGGATGGGTCCTGCGCATGATCCAGACTCCCGCACTGACCAGAGCAAATGCCAGCAGGGTCCCCACGCTGGTCATTTCATCCAGAATACTGAGCGGGACCAGCGTCGCCAGAATCGCCACGAAAAGACCAACGACGATGGAACTGAGGTAAGGCGTGCGGAAGCGAGGATGAATCTTGCCGGCCCACGGCCACAGCAAGCCATCCCGCGACATGGAATAAAACACCCGCGATTGCCCCAGAAGCATGACCAGCATAACAGTCGCCAATCCGGCGATTGCTCCCAGCTCCACCATAAACGTGGCCCACTGCTGTCCCGTAGTACGGATGCCGACAACCACTGGATCGGGCACATTGAGTTCGCTGTAGGGAACGAGATGGGTGAGCAGGCCGGAGACCAGAATGTACAGAATCGTACAAATGACCAAGGAGCCCAGAATGCCGAGAGGCATATCGCGCTTCGGGTTCTTGGCCTCCTGAGCCGCCGTGGATACAGCGTCGAAACCAATGTAAGCGAAGAAGACCACGCCAGCACCGCGCAGGATGCCGGACCATCCGAAATGCCCGCGTTCCCCGGTGTTCGGGGGAATGAACGGGTGCCAATAGTTGGGCTGCCAATTGTGCTTCATCAAAAAGGCCGTGGCCAGCGTGATAAACATGCACACCACCGCAACCTTGAGGATCACGATGCCGGTGGTGAAATTCGCCGATTCCTTGATTCCGATCACCAAAATGGTCGTGATCGCCATGATCACCAGGAAACCGATATAGTCGTAGTTCAAATGCATGTGGATACCGAACAACGTGAGGTTCGAAGCCGGCACGGCAGGCAAGGTCACACCGAGATCGTGCAAGAACGCGCGAAAGTGTCCGCTCCAGCCGACGGCGACGGTCGCAGCGCCGAAGGCGTATTCCAGGATGAGGTCCCAGCCAATGATCCAGGCAATGAGCTCTCCCAGAGTTGCGTAGGAATAGGTGTACGCGCTGCCGGCGATCGGGATCATGGAGGCAAACTCGGCGTAACAAAGCCCGGCAAATCCGCAGACAATTCCGGCGAGAATAAACGAGATCAAAATCCCCGGCCCGGCAAACTGCGCCGCCGCCTGACCCGTGATGACGAAAATGCCGGCGCCGATAATCGCACCAATGCCCAGCGTGACCAGGTTCAGAGGACCCAAGGCACGGCGCAATCCGTGCCCGTGCTCACCCCCATCACCCTCGGCTTCCTGCATGAGGGCGGCAATGTCCTTGCGGGCAAACAATCTAAGACTCATGGTTGACCTTTCGAGAAGCGCTGGTTTTCCAAGCAAAGTACACCGGGATTCCCAACAATACGATGCATAACCCCGGCCACGTGTACTGCGGTTTGTAGCGCAATAGTACGATATCGATAAACAAAGCCATAACAATATAAATGGCGGGCAGCACGGGATAGCCAATCGCCCGGTACGGCCGTTCGGCATCGGGATGCGTCCGACGCAACACGAACAGGCCAATGATGGTCAAGATATAGAACACCAGCACCGCGAAGATGATGTAGTCGAGCAGCTGTCCATAGCTTCCCGAGACACAAAGCACGCAAGTCCAGACCATCTGCACCATGAGCGATACGGCGGGTGTCTTGTAGGTCGGATTCAGATTGGCCACGCTGCGGAAGAACAGGCCATCCTTGGCCATGGCGTAGTAGACGCGCGCGCCCGCCAGAATCAGGCCGTTATTGCAGCCGAAGCTGGACAGCATGATGGCCACCGCCATCAACAGGCCACCCAAACTTCCAAACATCTGGGTCAACACTGCGGTGGCAACCCGGTCTTCCGTGGCGTACTTGATGCCGCGTGCCAGGATGGTCGCACCGTCCCGAATTCCGTCCAGCGGAAGAACATTCAGGTAGATGAAATTGCATCCGATGTAGAGCGCGATCACCACGCCTGTACCCAGCGCCAGGGACAGCGGCAGGTTGCGGCTGGGGTTCTTGACTTCGCCCGCGGTGAAGGTCACGTTGTTCCAGGCGTCGGCCGAGAACAGCGAGCCCACCTGCGCCACCGCCAGAACCGTGAGCGTGCCGACCAACACTCCTCCGCCGATGTCATGCATTGCACCGAGGCCGGCGTTGCGCCAGAAGTTTCCCTGGAAATTCGCCGCCAGCGCCTGTGCGTTCCGTCCTAGAAAGATTCCGAACAACACCAAGCCAAAGAGCGCTGAGACCTTGGCCGCGGTGAAAATGTTCTGAATGATTGCGCCCGTCTTGATACCGAAAATGTTGATGACCGAGAGCGCAACCACCAGAAGGATGGCAACCAGATTTTGTGTGTTCAGGCCCACTTCCATGTTGCCCAGGACCATCGGACCGACATGGATGGGTGGAACCCTCCAGAAATGCAGGATCCAGTTAGAGGAAGAAATTGAGGGGAAGAACACACCGAGAAATTTGCCGAAGGCCACGCCGACAGCTGCGATGGTCCCGGTTTGAATCACCAGGAAGAGCGTCCACCCGTAGAGAAACCCCCAGAGGGGCCCTAGCGACTCGCGCAGGTAAACGTATTGCCCACCCGCTCTCGGCATCATGGCGGCCAACTCGCCATAGCTAAGTGCGCCGACAATGGTCAGGAAGCCGGTTACCAGCCACGCCCCGATCAGCAGCGCCGGGGAATTCACCTCTCGCGCGATCTCGGCCGAAACGATGAAAATGCCCGAGCCGATCATCGAGCCCATCACCAGCATGGTGGAACTGGTGAGGCCCAAACCTTTTATCAGTTCCTTGTCTTGATGGCTGTGAATGTCCCAGTCGGTGGCGGCTGGCGGAATCGGAGTCTTGATTTCGGTGCTCACAGGTTATGTGGGGCATTTTTGGGTGGGGACAGCCGCCCCCGGGCTGTCCCGCCGAGCGAACTCGGCAGTCCATGACTTTACCTTAAGATGCGCAATAATGCCTCTGCTGATTTCCCCGGGTCGGGTAACAAGTCAGATATCACCGCTACCGAGTCCGCTCCCGCTTCGATCACCGAGCGGCAGTTGGCGCGGGTGATTCCTCCGATCGCCACCAGCGGTTTCTCGGTCAAAGACCTCGCCCTGCGCACGCCCTCCAGCCCTATGACCGGGTCGGGATTGGCCTTGCTAGTCGTGGCAAATACCGGCCCCAC
Source organism: Terriglobia bacterium (assembly GCA_020073105.1). GTDB lineage: Bacteria > Acidobacteriota > Terriglobia > Terriglobales > Acidobacteriaceae > JAIQFW01. Next base: position 18,056 of record JAIQFW010000020.1, on the reverse strand, counting down.
AGCAATGTAGTCGGCGGTTGTTTTGTCAGCCTCCCGCACCTGCTCGGGATTGTGCGTGGAGACCCCCAGCCAGAGCTTGTCGCCGATGACCTTGCGCGCTCCCTCCGGCGAAAGATCGTCCTGACCGACGTGGACGCCGTCAAAACCCGCCGCCACCGCCAAGTCTGCCCGGTCATTCATGATCAGTTGGATGGAATTCCCCAGCCGATGTTTCAGCTCGCGGGCTTGCTCCAGCATCTGGCGAGCATGGCCGGATTTGTTGCGGTATTGGAGGAGAGTGACACCGGCGGTGGCGAGGGCCTCGGCGGCCGAAAATAATGTTCCGTCGCTTGGGAAGCAAGAGCTGTCGAGAATGGCGTAGAGGCGCGGGAGTTGCAGCATTCCAGCATCTTAAACCGGCCACGTAAGGTGCAGGTGTCCTCACCTGCCCAGCCTAAGCTCTTCTTACTCTTTGTCGCTCGGCGCGGCGATGCCCAAGAACACGAGCACGGCTCGATTCAGCCGCACCATGTCCTCGTCGGCAAGAAGGCCGACGCGCGCGCCGATCTTCGATTTGGGAACGGTCGTGATCTTATCAACCATCAGGCGGCAAGCAGCGCGAAGCCCGTTGTTCTCGCCGGGCTCGATCAGCAACCGGAACAGAGGAGCATCGGTCGGGTCGGTCGTGAACGCACATACGGTGATCGAATCCGTCATGTCGAAACGGTCGTCCTGGAGAATCACAGCCGGACGCGGTTTACCGGCGTAGTCCTTACTGCCTGCAACGGTCCAGATTTCGCCGCGCCTCACCACCCGCTCCGGTCAGAGGCTGCATCGATGAAGTCCTGATCCCGCCTGGCGAGAGGACTCTCGGCAACAGCCAGGGACTGGCGATGGGCTTCTGCCACGAAAGTGGGCGAGCGCATGTCGGGCACCCAGATCTGGATAGGCCGCAACCCCTGTTGACGCAGCCGCTTGCGGTGGGCTCGAACCTTGTCCCGAGACGACTTGGAGCGGGCTTGTGCTCGCACCTTCAGCTCCTTCCTGGTTACATGTAACCTATCACAAGATTCCGTCGAATCCAAGTCTGTCCCCCGAAACCCGGGATCTTGCCATCGAGCGCGGTTCCTTGATAAACTAAGTCTTAAAGACTAAGTTTTTATAACACTATGAAAACAGTAAACATACACCAGGCAAAAACTCAGCTTTCAAAGCTCATAGAGCAGGCTTCCAAGGGGGAGTCGTTCGTGATTGCCAAGGCCGGCAAACCGGTCGTCAGGGTCACTGCCCTTAGCACTCCAACCGATGCGCAAGTACGGCGGCTCGGCTTCATGGCGGGGCAGATTTCAGTGCCGGACGACTTTGACCGCATGGGCAAAGAAGAGATCGAGCGAATTTTCGGCGGCGGGGCATGAAGCTGCTGCTGGATACACATCTTCTTCTGTGGGCTGCCGGGGAACCGCAGCGGCTCTCAAAACAAGCGCGAACCTTGCTCGACAATCCAGACAATGAGCTTCTCTTCAGTGCAGCCAGCCTATGGGAAGTGGCCATTAAGCGCGGGCTGGGTCGAGAGGATTTCCTGGTCGATGTGCGGCTGCTGCGCCGCGGCCTGTTGGACAACGGGTACGGTGAGCTGCCAATCATCAGCGATCACGTCGTTGCCACTGAGAGTTTGCCGCCGATTCATAAGGATCCTTTCGACCGGATCTTAGTGGCACAAGCGACCGTCGAGGGTATTACGCTGTTGACCACCGATTCCCAGGTGTCGCAGTATCCGGGCCCTATCAAAACAGTGCAGTAATCTACCTGACTCCGTTTGGGGCGACGATAACTGAAGTTTGCCTGCTAGTGTTTGCCGGTTTTCGTCAGGAACCTCTCAATAAACGTCGTATCGAACTTCCCGGCGCGGAAGTCGGGATCGGCCAGAATCTTGCGGTGTAGCGGAATGGTCGTGTAGATCCCTTCGACGATGAACATCTCCAGCGCCCGGGCCATGCGTGCGCAAGCTTCATCGCGGTCTTTGCCGCGCACGATCAGCTTGGCGATCAGCGAATCGTAGTAAGGCGGAATGACGCCTTCGGCGTAGGCCGCGGTGTCGATGCGAACGCCGGTGCCTCCCGGGGGATGGAACGCGGTAATCTTTCCTGCCGATGGGGTGAACTTTTCGGGATGCTCGGCGTTGATGCGGCATTCGATGGCGTGCCCGCGGTGCACAATCGGCCCGTGCAAAACGCTTTCCATGCGTTCGCCCGCCGCCAGCAGAATCTGGCTCTTCACCAGGTCAACATCGGTGACCATCTCCGTGACCGGGTGCTCGACCTGGATGCGGGTGTTCATCTCGATGAAGTGCAGACTGCCGTCCTCGTCCATCAGAAACTCGATGGTGCCGGCGTTGACGTAGCCGATTTCGGAGAGCGACTTGGAAAGAACCTGGCCAATCTTTTCGCGAAGCTCCGGCGTGACCTGGGTGGACGGAGATTCTTCCAGGAGCTTCTGGTGCCGCCGTTGAATCGAGCATTCGCGCTCGCCCAGGCTCACTACGTTGCCGTACTGGTCGGCAAGAATCTGGAACTCGATGTGGCGCGGCCGCTCGATGAACTTCTCCATGTAGAGGTCGCCATTGCCGAAGGCCGCTGCTGCCTCGGATTGCGCAGCCTTGAATAAAGCGGGGAGGTCTTCCTCATTGCGCACGATGCGCATGCCGCGCCCACCCCCGCCCGCCGACGCCTTAATGATGACCGGGAAACCCACCTGGCGCGCCCATTCCGCCGCTTCGCCCTCACTGGCGAGAATCCCCTCCGAACCGGGTAGGATGGGAGCTCCATGCCTTTTCATCTCGGCGCGCGCTTTCTCCTTTTCACCCATCAGCCGTGTGATCTCGGGCGGCGGTCCGATGAACTTGATGTTGCTGGTCTCGGCCACTTCAGCGAAGTTGGCATTCTCGGCCAGGAGTCCGTATCCCGGATGGATGGCGTCCACGTTGCTGATCTCCGCCGCGCTGATGACCGAAGGAATGTTCAGGTAGCTCTGCGAGAGCTGAGGCGGGCCGATGCAGATGGCTTCGTCGGCGAAGCGAACGGGGAGCGAGTTCCGGTCAGCTTCGCTGTAGATGGCGACCGTGCGGATGCCCAGCTCTTTACAGGCACAAATGATGCGCAGGGCAATCTCCCCGCGGTTAGCAATCAGAATCTTATTGAACATGAAAAGTTGCGCCGGCGTCCCGCCAGCAAACTTGTGGACCTTTGGCGTGCCCTTGATGCCGCCGAGACGGCGGCACTACACACAAAAGGCGCGCTCCGCGCGCCCTCTTACCCTGGCTCAAACTATTTCTTCCGGATCGCAAACAACTCCTGCCCATATTCAATCGGTTGGCCGTTGTTGACCAGCTTTTTGACAATCTCGCCCGCCACGTCGGACTCAATCTCGTTCATCAGTTTCATGGCTTCCACAATGCACAACACCTGCCCAACCTCCACCGCGTCTCCCGCCTTCACAAAAGGGGGAGACCCAGGCGATGGCGACTCATAGAATGTTCCCACGATGGGTGACCGCACCGTGTGCAGGCCTTCCTCCGCGGCCGGTGCTGGCTCATGGGCTGGCGTGACGGCTGAAGTAACCGGGACGGCAGTGCCGGAGGCTGCGGGCGGAGCCGGATGCGCGACCAGATGGGGCGCCGCTGGCGCCACCATCGTGACCACCTGCTCGCCGGCGCGCTTGATTCGCACCTTGACATCGCCGCGTTCCAACTCAAACTCGGCAATGTCCTTTTCAATTAAGAACTCTATGAGTTCCTTCAGCTCTTTTTGATTCATCGTTCGCGGTGGGACCGTTGCTGCTTCCCTACGCATGACCTGTGGAAAGCAGAAGATCTGGGCTTTGCTTCGAACACCCGGCCAAGAACAGCGCAACCTTCAAATCGTTATGAGTTCCTTGGGCGTGGGCGTCAGAACTTCGCGCCCGCGCTCCGTGACCACTACCATGTCCTCGATCCGTACGCCACCTACGCCGGGGATGTACACACCGGGTTCGACGGTAACCACCATTCCCGGACGCAAGACCTCGGCTTGACCGGCCGCGACGCGGGGGGCTTCATGAATCTCCAGACCCACGCCATGCCCTGTCGAGTGCGTAAAGTGGCGACCTAAGCCATTCTTTCGCAGCACGTTACGAGCGGCCCGATCAACCTCGCTAACCTTGGCTCCGGGCTTTACTGCCTCAGTGCCAGCCTGTTGGGCCTCGCGTACAGCCGCGTAGACGCCACGAGCTTGCTGCCCCGGCACGCCGAGGTGCACGGTACGGGTCATGTCAGAACAGTAGCCCGTGAGTATAACACCAAAGTCGCAGACGACGAACCCGTTGGACGGAATGGCCGCCTGCGAGGCCCGGCCATGAGGCAAGGCTGACCGCGGTCCGGAGGCGATGATGGTTTCGAACGACATGCCTTCCACCCCGGCGCGCCGGGCCGCGTACTCCATCTCGGCTGCCACCTCGGTTTCCTTCACCCCGGCGCGAATAGTGCGAAGGGCCACATCGAACAACCTGGCTCCCTGAAGCACCGCCGCACGCAGCCGGTCAATCTCTTCCGCGTCCTTCACCATTCGTGCTTGCTCGACCAGCGGTGGCGCCTCCCGCAATTTGAGCCGGGACTGCAGAACCTTCGTGAGCTGGCTCCGGCCGGCAACGGTGAGGTGATCGCCCTCGATACCGAGCGTCTTCAGTCCCCACTTCTTCCCTTTCGCTGCCAGGCGTTCGCTGGCCGCAATCAGCGGGGGTTTGCGAGCGATCACAACGCGCGCTCCCTGCACCTCGGTGCCGGCTTGCTCCGTGTAGCGCCCGTCGGTGAAGAACACTCTTGTGGATTCGGTGACGAGAAGCACGCCTGCACTGCCGGTGAAACCACAGAGGTATCTGATGTTGGGAAGATGAGTGACGAGCAGCCCATCGAGCCGGTGCTTCGCGAGAACTCCCTGCAATCTGGTTTGACGGCCTTCGTAGTCCATCGCTGCCAGTCTAGCAGGCAGCAGGGTGCCAATGTTCGCAGTCGAACCTCGAAGAAGTGCTGGCTGGAAGACCAAACCGCCGGTGCCCATGGGGCGACCGGCGGCTGTCTTTACTTCTACCTTGGTGGTTATGTCTGAATAATCCGTGGAGTGATGAAGAAGATCAGCTCCTGGTTCTGGGTGCTGACATTCGTGTGCTTAAACAAGTTTCCCAGGTACGGGATGTTGCCAAGCAATGGCACCTGGCTGACCTGCACCGAGTTGTTAGTCTGGATCACGCCACCGATGACCACCGTCCCGCCGTCGGTCACCAGTACTTGCGTGGTGGCCTGCTGCGTGATCAAGGTCGGGTTGCCCTGGATCGACTGACCGAAGTCCGGGGTGGTGTTTTCCACGTCCACGTTCAGGAATATGGTGCCTTCCGACGTGATCTGCGGCACCACAGTCAGACGCAGGAACGCGTCCACGTAGGTCACGGTGGGCGGACCACCCAACTGCGCCTGGGTCACGATGGGTACGCGCACGCCCTGACGGACCAAAGCTTGGATGTTGTTCTGGGTCACGACCCGCGGCCGTGACAGAATCTTAACCAATCCGCGCGACTCAGCCATGGTTAGGATGGCATCGAGACGGATGTTGTTGGTAGCGTTGATGAAGTTGATGCCGCTGGTCGGGCTGGTCACACCCAAGTTGGAGAACAGCGGGATTTGCATTCCCGTGGTGGGGGTCGGCGCGGAGGTGCCAATGATCGGGTAGAAGGGACTCAAGCCGAAGGTCGCGGTGGGCGTAGTGCCGACTGCGCTGGCGCCGCCGACTGCCGTGGTGTTATTGCCCCAACCAAAGCCAAGCTGGGTACCGATGTCCCGTGCAAAGCTGCGGGTTGCGGCCACCACTCGAGCTTCAATTTCTACCTGCTGCGTCTTGCGGTCGAGTTGCGTGAGCAGCTTGTCGATGGCCGGAACCACCGAAGGAACGTCGGTCACGATGATGGCGTTGGTGCGTTCATCGGCAATCACATCGCCGCGCTGGGTGATGAACTTCTTGCAGGTGGTCACCAGGTCCTTGGCGTGCGCATAGCTGAGGAAGCGGGTGAAGGTCACCTTGTCCACCGCCAGGGCTTCCGCTTCGTGCTGGGCCCGGCGGGCATCCGCCTCATGGCGCAGTGTCTCCACGGTCGCGATACGCAATACGTTGCCGTCGAGTTGACGGGCGAGATCATTGTTCTTGAGAACGATGTCCAGAGCCTGGTCCCACGGCACGTCGTCGAGCACGATGGTCAGCGAGCCCTTAACGTTGGGATCCAGAACCACGTTGAGACCGCTGATCTCGTGGATCAGGCGGAAGAAATCCTTCAGGTCGACGTCCTTCAGGTTTACCGAAATTGGTTCACCCGTATATTTCTGTTCTGGGGCGGACACCGGTTGCGCAGACTGCGTCTTCTGCTCGGCTGCGAGGTTCACCGCCGGCTGCATGGGCGTGGCATTCGCCGCCTGGGTAGCTTCCTGAATGGTGGCACTGGGTGCTGGCAGCAAGCTGCCTTCGGGCTTGTCGACGAACTTAGCCGCAGCCGTGATCGCACGCGCCGGCTGGGTCCGGTTCTCGTTTTCGGTCTTGGCCTGATAAGACGGCTCCACGAACACAAAGTCGCTGGCGCTGGAAGCCGACGGTGCCGCCTTCTCTCCGGGCGCTGGAGCTACAGCCACCGGGCCAGGAGTGCGCAGCGCGGCAGGCTTGTGCAGCGAAACGGGCTGCAGTGCGGTCCGGTGGATCGACGCCGGCACCTTGGCGGTCTCCGGAGCGGCGACCGGTTTGGCGGTCTTGGCGGAGTCCGACACTGGGTGCAGTTTGACAACGACCTTACCGTCATCGCCGGGCACCAGTTCGTAGGTGCAAGCGCGCAGCAGATCGATGACCACGCTGGTCGTGGGAGGGGTATGACCGTCCATCCCAATGCGTACCCCTTTCACGGCTTCGCTGTCCACGCTCACCTGGTTGTGCGAGGTGGCCGCCACAGTATTGGGCAGAGTCACCAGGACGCGGGCCGGCGAACTCAGCGTGCTGACCGTGGGCAGCAGTTGCCCGCGGGCGGTCATTTCCACACTGATTCCGTCATTCCCGCGCATCACGTCCACCTTTTGCAGCGCGGCGTGTGTCGTTGTGTCCCGGACCGCGTTCGGCGTTTCCGCAGTCGCAATCAGGACCAGCAGCGGTAGCAAAACAACCAGCAGTTGCTTTCGCATTTCCCTTCTCCCCACGGGCTTGCGCTCGGCTCGCCTCGTGATCTATTCGTCAAATTCCTTGCTGCACGTCCACTTGCGGCGGACGCTTCCTTCCCCGCTCAAACTGCCGGGGTCGAGATCTTCTTGGTCACTTCCCGCTCGAACGGCTTACCCAGTTTGTCCTGGATCGTTTCTTTGAAAATGATCGAGTCTCCCGTGATCTTCACCACATATCCGTTGAAGACCGGATCGTTCTCGTGCAGGAAGTAAGCCTTGTTTAGTGCATTGACCACCACCGCGATCATGCCCGATTCCGATTTCACTACCCCTTGCAGGTTGATCTGGTCAATGGCCAGGCACCGCTTGCCGGTGCTGCAACCCGAACCCAACATGCTGCGGTTTACTACCGGGCTGACGAATGGATCGCGTCGTCCGGCCGCACTGTAGGTCTTGGTTTCTTCTTCCTTCTTGGGCTCAAGGGGGTTCTTCTTGTCCTCGACCGCCACCGCCTGCTTCGGCTCCGCCGGCGGCTTCACCGCAATGGTGGTGGACTTCTTCTTGCTTTTCGCTGTGGCAGTCTTGGGCGCGTTGGCTGCAGGTGCTTTGTGGTTCTGCGCCGCGGGCTTAACTTTAGCCGGTGCTGAGGCGCTGCTGGTGGCGGGCTTCACCACGGGCTTGGCTTTGGCTGGTGCCGAGGCACTACTCGTTGCGGGCTTCACCACGGGCTTGGCTTTGGCCGGTGCTGAGGCGCTACTCGTTGCGGGCTTCGCCGCGGGCTTGGCCTTGGCCGGTGCCGACACGCTGATTGTGGCGGGCTTCGCCGCCGGCTTGGCTTGAGTTGGCGCCGAGGCAGACTGGTTAGCGACCGGCTTCGCCGGCGCCACCGCCGCCGACGGCTTGTTGGGCGTGGAGCTGTTAGGCGCCTGTCCCGAAGCTGCCAAGGCCGCGTTCTGGTCGATGGTCTGCTTCTTCTGGATGTTTTGCAGCGTGCTCCGCGTGTCCTGGATGATGTCCGGGTTCTGCGCCCACGCAGCTCCCGTGGCCATTCCCAACAGCAGAATTCCAGTGGTCAGTTTCATAAGGCTCCCTTGGTTTTCGCCGATGCAGTGGCGGGCGTTATGTCATGACTGAAGAATGTGGACGCCTGGCAGGTAGCCACAATGCTCTCGTTCGGCGCGTACTGATAGGTATGTTTGGTCTTGGCCTCCGTGGGCTTTTTCACGCTGGCGATCAGTACGTTGGAAATGTTGACGATCCGCTCCAATTTCCCCACCCGGTCAAAAAAGTTCAGCACCGAATAGTACGGTCCATCGATTTCCATCTCAAAGGGCACTTCGGTGTAGTACTCCCGCGTCGCCACCGGCTTGGCGGTGTAGCGCCGGATCTCGATTCCCGTTTTCACCGCTTCCGCGTCCAGCGCCCGCATGAAGTTGTCGACTTCCTTGTCATCGGGCACGATGCGGCGCTCGATCTCCAACTGCTGTTTCAGGTTCGCCACCTGCCGCTCCATGTCTTTGAGCTTCGGCCGGTAGGACTCCAGCTCCGCGTTCTCGCGCAGCTTGGATTCCAAGTTCTGTTGCGCAGCCGCATTGGCTTCCCGCTTCGACTTGAACAGGGTGTAGTGCAGCCCGACGGTCACCAGCGCCGCCGCCAGCACCAGAGCCGCCCATTGCTTGAGACCCGATAGTTCGCTGAAGTTATCCATAGTCGTCCGCCTTTAGGACTTTCCCTTTTCGCAGGTCAGGGTGAACTGGAAAGCCTGCATCTCTTTGAAGCTCTCGTCCTGGTAGGTCTCTTTGATTTCGATGTTCTTGAAGTGACCCGTCTTCTGCAGATTCTGAATCAGATTGGCCACCGCATCGGTGCTGAGGGCCATGCCTTCAATGTCCACGCTGGCGCCCTGGTCCTTCATGGTGCTTAGCCAAACCGCCTCCGTGTTGTTTATCGTGCTCCCGATGGTGTTCAGCAGTTCCACCGGTCCCGATTGGTTGGCGCGCAGCTGATCGATCACATCGACCCGTCGCTTGTAGTTGTCGGCCTCGCGCTGCCGCTCCAGATACTTGGTCTTGACTTCGGCCAACTCGCGGTTCTTCTGCTCCGCCGCGGCCATGTTCTTGGCGATGGTCGTGGCCTGCTTGTCAAGGCGGTACCACTGCCCAACATTCAGGGTCGCAGCCAGTGCCAGCACGACCAGGATCTTTACCTTCGGAGACCCGGGCTCGCCCATCTCCATGACGTTCGGAACCGAAACGGAACTGCGCTTATTTTTCGGTTTCGGTGCTCCCAGCAGGTTGATTCGGATCATAGGTTTTCAAAACTCCTTAATGCCAAACCCACCGCCACTGCCAGCTGGCCGGCGTTCTTCTCGATCAGCTCCACTCCTGGCCCTTCCACCGGCGGCGCAATCTTCTGGAAGGGATTGAATACCTCCACCGGCAGCGAGAACTCCTGGCGCAGCGCCTCGATCAGTCCGGGGACCTTCGAAGAACCGCCCGCCAGATAAATCTTCTCGATGTGCTCCCCCGCCGCGCTGGCGCGGAAGAAATCAAACGTCTTCTGAATCTCCAGCACGATGATCTCGGTCACCTGCTGCAGGATCGGCGTCTTGGCGTCTTCGCTCACCGTGCCCACTTTGTGGCCCAGCTTCAGCGATTCCGCGTCATCAAAGCTCAGATCCAGTTCCTTCTGCAGCGAATCGGTGTACTGGTGCCCGCCCACGCTGACGTCGCGCGGGAACAAGGGCGTCGTGCCTTTCACGATGTTGATGTTCATTACGCTGGCGCCCAGATTCAGCAGCGCTACCACCTGGCCCGGCGCCGGCTCGTAGTTGTACTCGTAGCAGTTCTGCAGCGCCAGAGCGTCAATGTCCACGATAGCCGGGGTCTTGCCCGCCATCGAGAGTACGTTGGTGTAGTTGAGAATCTTGTCCTTCTTGACGGCCACCAGCAGCACGTCCATCTGCGGGTTGCCGGCGTCTTCGGAAAGGATCTGGTAGTCGAGGTTCACATCGGCGAGATCAAACGGGATATGCTGCGCGGCTTCCTTCTGAATGGTCTCGGCCAGTTCCTGATCGCTCATGGAGGGCAGGGAGATCTTCTTCACGATCACCGAGTGCCCGCTCACCGCCGTGGCCACGGCCTTGGTCTTGATCTGGTTTTCGGCGAACAGTTTCGAAATCGCGCTGGAAACCGTTCCCGAATCCACGATCATCGAGTCCACGACGATATCGGGAGCCAGCGGTTCCAATCCCAGGTGCGCGACCTCAATGCCGTTGCGCCCCTTCCTGAGCTCCACTGCCTTGATGCTCGAGGAGCCCACATCCAGACCAACAATCGCTTTCGATCCGAATCCAAACATGTGCCCGCCTTTTACAGTGACCCGGCGGCTTTGGCAACCGCCTTCGATTTCTTCTTGCTCTTCGGTTCCATCTGGGCTGACTTCTCTTCCATCCACTGGTCCAGCCTCGACTTCTTGAAGCGCCAGCGGTTGCCCAGTTTGAAAGCGGGGATCTTTTGTTCCCCGACGTACTTGTAAAGCGTGTCCGGACTCACTCCCAGGTACTGCGAAGCCTGGCGAATGTTCATGACTTCACGCGAGTCGGCCATAGTTCCGTTTTCCTCATCCACAGAATTGGCGCCCTTTTGTGGCTTGTCGCTCGTGCCACCGGGCTAAGTTGGGAGAGAATTCCTCAAAGAAATCGCCTTCGAGTGAATTCAAGTGTCCCGAGCATATATCAACCGGGAAATTCGTGAGGTCTCTGTCTATTTCCGCGTTTTACTGGGTTTTTTGCGGTTTTTCTGGAAAGCAATTTTCTGAGAGTTGCAATGGATGTCTATATGTTGTGGTATGTATAGGTTCTATATCTATATACCGTATCGTGGGCCAGCCTTGCTCATGCGTCACCTGAGAATCGTAACCAAAGTACTAGAGACGGTACGAAGGTAGTAGGACGAGCGGCAACAGCCTGAGATTGCAGGTCAATTCCGCCAGGAAACCATCCCACCCCGCATGGCTGGCTCCCGACTCCTGGCTCCGGACTGCTGACTCCTGACTACTTTCCCCTTTCCTGCTAATCTGTCCAGCTACGCTCAGGAGGAACTCGTGCGTTTTCTCGATCGTCTGCAACCCCTGGCGCTGGTTGCCCTACGCCTCGTCCTGGGCATCATCATGGTCGGCCACGGCTACGGCAAAGTGTTCCACGGTGGTCTGGCACAACATGTGGCGCGCGTCAGCAGCCTGGGATTGCCGGGATGGCTGGCCTATCCATCCGCTTTCGCCGAGTTCTTCGGCGGGATTCTGGTCATTCTTGGTCTGTTTACCCGCTGTGCGTCACTGGCCATCATGATCGACATGGGAGTAGCCATCTGGAAAATCCACTGGAAAAACGGGCTGTTGGCCAAGGGGGGAACCGAGTTCCCCCTGACCCTGGCAACCATTGCTTTCGTCTTGATTTTCTTCGGTGCCGGCCCGATCGCACTGGACGCGATCCGCCGCGGGGGTGGGGGAGGCGGAGCCAAATCAAAGAAAGCGTGAAGGCCCTATTAGCGGTGCCCTCTGTGTCCTCTGTGGTTAACGCTGGCCGAGCCGGCTTCGACTAGACTGCCTCAAAGATGAACAACTTCAACCACAGCCTCACCCCCAGCGAACTGCGCAAGCTGAAGAGTCTCAAAAATCCCCACGGAATCCAGCGCTTTCTCGATGCCATGCCCTACCATCTGGCCGACACTGCTTGGTCGCCGCGCCGCGTGTTGCGCGAAGACACTTCCCACTGCTTCGAGGGCGCCACCTTTGCCGCCGCTGCCCTGCGAGCCAACGGCTATCCCCCGCTCGTCCTCGACCTCGAAGCCGAGCAAGACACCGACCACGTCATCGCCATCTATCGCCACCACGGCCACTGGGGCGCAGTCGCCAAGTCCAACTACACCGGATGCCGTTATCGCGAGCCCGTCTACCGTTCGCTGCGCGAACTTGCGTTGAGTTATTTCGACGTGTACTTCAATCTTCGGGGCGAGAGGACGTTGCGCACGTTTTCCCGGCCAGTAAATTTGGCCCGCTTCGACCAACTTGACTGGATGACCACGGACGAGCATCTCTGGTTCGTCGCCGAGTACCTCTTTACCATCCGCCATCACCGCCTGCTCACGCCCGTGATGGTCAAGAAGCTGCACCGCCTCGACGATCGCTCGTTCCGTGCGGGCTGCTTGGGCCGTGCTGAAAAGCACGCCAAATAAGAAGACGCCAGGAATGGTCACGCTCGGGGACGTCGCCGAGGCATCTTCGGTCACCGCTCTGTCACCCATTCATGTGGCGCAAATCACTGCGGCTGGGGCAGTTCTTGTGATGATAATGCCGGCGTGATACTGTGGTCGCGCTCAACCAGAGTCGAGCGAATTCACTGTACAAAACCGGGCCCCGGCAGAGGTGAGCTATGAACACACGACGTCTCACGATACCCGCCGCAGTCATGCTGATGATGATTTTGCTGACCGGATGCGAGTCGAAACCGGCGCAACCCACGGCGCAACCCAAGGCATCGCCGCCGGAGAAGAAAGAACCGGTACTGTACACGGCGAAACAGTGCTTCACCAGCATGGTGAATCTGGCGCAACGCTGGCAACCTGACGCGCTGCCCTTCCATCTGGAATCGGAACTTACCAGCGAGACCACCGGCCAGGACGGAAAGTCCACCGTCTGGCGGGCCTACTTCGCCTCGGCGAGCCGGGGAACCATGAAGACCTTCATTTGTTCCGGTAGTCGTTTATCGTCGGCCCCCGCCAGCGGATTTACCTCCACCGCGGAGTCAGCCTACCCGCCCAACGTTCCCAGTCTGATGTTCCAGCCCTCGTACCTGCAGACCGATTCGGACAAGGCTTTCACCCTGGCCCAGGGACACGGTGGCGAAGCGCTCACGAAGAAAGACCCGCAACAGCCGGTTACCTACCTGCTGGACTGGGACCCTAAGCACAAGACCCTGCTTTGGTATGTGATTTATGGCAAGACCCAATCAGAGGCGAAAGGCATTGGGGTGATCAACGCCGCGACCGGCGCCTTTGTTCGCGCTGGGAAGTAGCGGCGAAGGGTAGCACGGACATTCTTGTCCGCGGAGGCGCAGTTATGCCCTCTTTACGGACTCCACAGCCGCCGTGTAAACCACTTCAGCGAGCACCCTCCAATCAGCCACAAAAAAGCTCCTCCTGCGAAGCAGGAGGAGCTTTGAAACTACTCTATCGAGCCGACTAGAACGTAATCTTGGCCGCGAACTGAACGCCGCGCGGCCCGCCGCCACCCAGGAATGGGTTGCCGATGCCTACGTCTCCGCTGGCAGTGATCTGGTAGTAGCCGCTGTGCCGGCCGGTCGTATAGTCGGGAGAGCCAATGTCCGCGATGAAGTTGGGCATCGACGGATTGGCAAAGTTTGGGTGGTTGAACAGGTTGAAGAATTCGGCCCGGAGCGTAAGCTTCATCCGCTCGCTTAGTGCCGTATCCTTAAAGAAGGAGAAGTCAAAATCCTTGAAGCTGGGCCCACGCAGGGAGTTGCGCCTTAAGCTTCCGAAGTGCCGCGTCCCGGCCACGCAGTTGGTCTCGCTGCTGTCGGCAGGGTCACCCAGCGAAGCCCACGTGCAGGGCGCGGCGAACGCGGTTAGGTTTATGTACTGTGCGGGATTGCGCGAGTATTGCGGTGTCCCAATCAGGTCCGGCCGATCAAATCCCTCGCCCGCCCCCGAGTATTCCCCTTCGAACTCGTAGTTCAACTGCCAGGGCTGGCCATCCTGCAGGTTGAGCACGCCATCGAAGCCCCAGCCGTTCTTGAGCCTCGACCATGCTCCAGACCATTTCGGAAACTGGTAGCTAAAGTTCCAAGTGAAACGTCGGCGGATATCGAAGCTGGAATTCCCACGGTCCCCGGCCGGGTTGGTACTGTCCTGCGGCTGCGCCTGGTTGGGGAGAAAGTCCTCGAGATCACTCGCCGTGTCGATGGAGTGCGACCACACAAAGTTGGCTTGTGTAGACAATCCGTGCCACCCCTTGGCACGCAGGCTGGCTTGCAGCGAGTGGTAGATGGAATTGGCGGAGGACTTCTCCTGATTGATATAGAACAAATTGGAATAGGGACGCGGCACGCCATACCCACTCACACCATTGGCCAGATCCGCCGCCGTGATCGCCGCATGACTGGGCTGATTGATGTCGTAGAACTGGAACAGCTTCGTCCCCTTCGATCCCACGTAGCCGATCTGCACCACGACCTTGCTTGCCACCTGTTGCTGCAGATTCAAATTGAAGTTCTGGACGTAGGGCGTTCGCATATTCGGATCCACGGAAAAGAAATCTCCCTCTGGCCCGTAGCCCGTATACACGGGCTGACCCTGCGCCAACGCCGCACCCGTTACGCTGCCCGTGGCGAGCGCTTGCGGCCCTAGGCCGGGATAAGCCGGCCCAGGACAGAAGACGCAATTCCACGGCAAGTGGCCCAGAAATATGTCTTGCGAAAATGCGTCGTAGAACAAGCCCCATCCGGCGCGGACCACGGTCCGTCCCTTACCCGTCACGTCGTAATTAAAGGCCACGCGGGGAGCAAAGTTGTTGTAATCCTTGGCGTACAGTTGGCCGGTCGGAACATTATCCCCGCCATTCGCCGGGTCGAAGGTCCACAACAAGCTGTTCTTCTCTCCCGTCACCCCGAAGTAATCCCAGCGCACTCCGAGGTTAAGTGTCAGCCTCGGTGTCCAGCGAAAGCTATCCTGAACGAAGAGCCCATGGCTGTTCTGGAAGGTATGCCTTCTCGAGTTGCCTGTTACCTGGTTGCCGCCCGAAGGAATTCCTTCGAGGAATGTCGTCAAATCGTCGAAGTCCAGCGTGCCCCGGAAATTATGGTCGATCACATGCAGGATCGTCGTGCGCCGGAATTCGTAGCCAAACTTGACATCATGCTTCCCCGACTTCCACGAATAGTTGTCCACGAAGTGCCAGTTTGAATCCACGCGGTTGCGCGGTACCGAGGTGGTCGCACCAATTTGGGAGAAGCCGCCGACCGAGATCGCCGGCAACCCACCGTCATATGCCCCTACGCCGGTGTCCAAACCTATCGAAGAGGGAAGAAAGCTCAAGTCTTCGGGAGAGAAATTTTCCGCAAAACGGTTCCATCCCAGACGGGCTTCATTCAGCTGGGTGGGGTTTACCACCTTCACCCACGAAAGCGAGACTAATTGCACCCGTGTGGGCGTAATCGTGTTAAAGCCCGGCAAGAGTCCGCCAGACAATTGTGCGAATGGAAAGCTCTGGTTACTGTCGCCAAAGTAATACCGCCCAGTCAGCATATTGCTCGCACTAAAGTTATGGTCGATTTTGGCAATCAGGCTGTCCACACGGTTGAAGAACCTCGTGGAGGTCGAAAGATTACTGGTAGCACAACCAGTCGCGTCGCTGCTCGCGCCGGCAATATTCGGCGAGGGCCATGGGTTGCGGGCCAGCAGCGCAGTAGTCACTGAGTTTACGATCCCGCCGCCAGCGACGATGCTTGCCTCGGTCGCAGCAATGACCGCGGGATCGGGCACGCAAGTGGTCCCGGCTTGCGCGCCGTTCTCACGCTGCCCCTCATAATCCACGTAGAAGAAAGTCTTATCCTTGACAATCGGGCCGCCGAAAGAGCCGCCGAATTGGTTGTTATTGAAAGGACTCTTCCGGTCTGGGACAAAGTTAAAGTAGTTGCGCGCGCCCAGCTTGCCGCTACGGAAGTACTCCAGCGCCGAACCGTGCCAGGTGTTTGTGCCACTCTTGGTAACGATGTTGACCACAGCGCCGCTATTGCGTCCGTATTCTGCCTCATAGTTGGAGAGAACCCGCAACTCAGCAACCGCATCAATCGGCAGGATGGTCGCCGGATCACCAAATACTCCGGCTTCGTTGATGGCGGGGTCATTGCGGTAGCCATCGTTCATGTCCGTGCCATCGAGCAGAAAGTTGTTGGAACGTCCCCGTGAACCGTTCATCGAAAACTCACCGTAAGAGCCGGGCGAATCGCTGATCTGGTCGGGAGAACCTGCGATGCCAGGATTCAGGTAGATCAGCTTGGTGTAGTCGCGTCCATTCACCGGTAGACTTGCGATGGTCTCCGTCGTTAGCGTTCCGCCCAATTCGGCACTGGTCGTGTCCACCTGTGGCAGTTCCGCGCCGGAGACTTCGACGCGTTGTGATACTTGGCCGGGCTTGAGCGTCGCGTCCACCCGCTTTTCGCTGCCCACGTTGACCTCTACGCTGCTGGTCACTGCGGTCTGAAATCCAGTCTGGGTGATGGTGACGGTATAAGTTCCGATGGGGAGCTCCGACACGGCATAGCTGCCGTCGCCACTGGTTTGGGTCGTCCGTTCCAGGCCGGTGTTCACATTCTTGACTTTGACCGTGGCTCCTGCGACCCACGCGCCAGTGACATCGGTCACGGTACCGAGAACGGTCCCACGAAAGGTCTGCGCCAGCAGCGCCGTCGCGGTCAACAAAATTGCCACCAGAATCAGCTTTGATCTCATGATCGTTCTCCTCCCACTCCACAAGATAAGTGCACTTTCACCTGCCGCGACCGGCATGGTTCATCGGCTAAGTGATTCATTGCTAATCAGAAAACCGCCTTTTTCGCACCGACTTTTGCAAGACACGCATTGTAGCGCATGTTCGTCACAAAACAAGTGAGCAGGCGGTTTCTCGCTCCAAGAAGCCCCCTGAAAACCAAGCAAAGATAAGGAGTTAGTCACGGAGGCAAAGATTCTTGCTGGAGGATAATGGGGTGCCGAACCAGAAACCCGGCCTGGGATGACAACCAGGAAACCATCGCAGCGCTTATTGTTGGCAGTAAACTTGCGCTGGTCCCTTTTGACCCGACGGCTCCAACTCGCAGCTGTGTCACTTCTGTTGACACTCTTCTGCCCGGCTCGAGGCTTTTCCTCAGATGCGGCAGGCGCCGCGCGCTTCGCCGTACCCGTGCTGTGTACCGAAAACCCGGCAGCTCGAACCAAAGTCCGAGGCACGGCAGTAGTGGTTGATTCCAGCGGAATCATTCTGACGGCCGCTCACGTGATTCTCGAATCGCGGCCTTCCTGCGTGCTCACGATCGTAGTCCCGAATGATGACTGGAGCCGCGCCCTAGGATTTCATCCCTTCTCCGTGCGGAACTGCGTCACCAGTGAATTGCTTGACATCGCGCTGTGCCGCATCCAACCCCTCGAGAACGGTCGCGACTGGGCCTACGTGCGCTCGGCCCGCATTCGCATGCGAAATCTGCCGCCCGATTCGCCAGTCGCCATTACGGGTTTCACCGGCTGGGGCTTCTCCCCGACCGTCGCCCGAGGCCGCCTGACCTCGCCCCAGCAACTCTATCGCCTCCAGGACGGTTGCTACTGCGACTTTGCCGTCAATGTCATTACTCATGCGGGGATGAGTGGCAGCCCCCTCGTCACCGAGCAGGGCGAAGTCATCGGCCTGATCACCACGGCCGGCACTGGCAAGTTTCGCGGGATCTCCTTTGGAACCAGTCTTGAGCGCGCTGCCGCCTTTCTGCGCAAGGCTGGCCTAAACCCGGCCCTTGCATCCAATATCGCAGGACATAACTAAAGGAGTATCGATGAACAGTCGCATCTGGTTACTGATCGCCGTGTCCGCAAGCCTGCTCTGTGGGCTTTGCCAGGCTGCATCCGTTCCTGTGGATGTGGAGCACTCGAGCTTGAAGATCCGCGTGTTCAAGAGCGGATTCTTCTCCGGCTTCGCCCACGACCACGAGATCGAGGCGCCGTTGTCCTCGGGCACTGTGGACCCGACCGCGCTGTCGGTCGAGGTGCATTTTGATGCGCGACAGATGACGGTGCTCGAT
>JAIQFW010000214.1 GCA_020073105.1 Terriglobia bacterium | reverse complement strand
GGGCCAAAGACATCCTGTTGGAGGCGCTGTCGAAATACACCGGCACGGTCGTGTTCGTCTCTCACGACCGCTACTTCATCGATAAGCTGGCGACCCGGGTTTTCGAGGTAGGCGACGGACGGGTCGAGGTCTATCCCGGCAACTACGAGGATTACCGCTGGCGGAAAGAGGGCGGCGCCGCAAAGTTACAGGCGAGCGTCGAGACTTCTACATCCTCTGGCCAACCCAACAACGGAAACAAGCCGCAGATTAACGCTGATTCCGCTGATTTGAAGTCCAAGCGCTTGAATCCCATCCGGCGAAAACAGATGCAGGACCGGGTGCGCGACCTGGAAGAGCAAATCAGCCGCGCGGAAACCGAGATTGCTGCCTGCGAAACTGCGTTGCAAACCTTCATCAGTGCCGAAGAAACGGCACGTCTGACCGAGGAACTCCAGTCCAGCCGGGATGACCTGCAAGAACACCTGGCCGAATGGGAAGAGCTGGCTGCGGCGTTACAGGAGTAGCCGTTTGGCGCTGGTACAGGTTCTTCCGTAACCTCCTCATCTTTCTCCTCCCGTGCGATAGTCAGCTTCAAGATTTCTACACTCGTATGCGGTGGCTCCCTGCGAAAACCCGCGCCGAACAAGGAAGGCCAGAGACGATGCTTCAGCCAGCTCAGAACCAGTCCAATGCGCAGAAATTCCCCACGACTCCAACTCCTTACACCCCACCAAAAACCTTTACCCAGCCCTTGGAGCAAGCCACGATCGGACGGTCGATGGTCATCAAGGGCGAATTGTCGGGTGCGGAAGCCCTGTACATCGACGGCCGGATCGAGGGCAGCATTCATTTCGCCGACAACCGTGTCACCATTGGGCGCAACGGCAGTGTCACCGCCAACATCGAGGCCAAAGAAGTCGTCATCATGGGCGAGGTAAAGGGCAATATCGAGTGCACCGATCGCCTGGATATCCGCAGCGAAGGCTCGCTGATCGGCGACGTCGTGACCCGGCGCATCAGCGTGGAAGACGGGGCCATGATGAAGGGCAGCGTGCAGGTCCGCGCCGAACACAAGAAAGAAAAGCCCCAAACCGAAACGCAAGCCAAGCCGGCCAGCACGGAGGCCTACACTGAGAAACCCAAAGCGGCAGCCGCCGCGGCCGGAGCGGGGACATCCGTCACGCCGGTTGGTGGGAGCTCGGTATTGTATAAAGGCTCGAACTAGGCAGTCAGATCGGCCCGGAATAGACAGGCGCCCGCGTGGCGCCTGTTTTGTTTGGGGGGAAGAGCGGGCCGCCCTATTTCTTGTCTGGTCCTTCCGGCTTCAACTCCGACGAAGCTGAATTCATGCAATACCTCAAACCGGTGGGGTCTGGGCCGTCGGGAAAAACGTGGCCCAGGTGGGCGTTGCAGCGGGCACAACGCGCCTCCGTCCGCACCATGCCGTGGGTGCGGTCGGTTTCTTCGGCAACGGCCCCCTGCTCGACCGGCTGCCAGAAGCTGGGCCAGCCTGTGCCAGACTCGAACTTGGTTTCCGAACTGAACAGTGGGGCACCGCAGCACACGCAGTTGTACGTGCCCTGCTCCTTACTCTTCCAATATTTGCCGCTGAATGGCGGCTCGGTGGCGGCTTTTCGAGTGACGTAGTACTGCTCGGGGGACAACTGCTTTTTCCATTCTTCTTCTGTCTTGATGACTTTTTCAGGCATGAGTTCGTTATCTCCGGTTGATTTGATTCTGGCAGGGGTGGAAAAGTTACACAGGGCGGTCAGAACCTAGCCCCCAAGAACCGTCAGGCAGGATCCGCCGGCGTTTCGGTATTGACTATATTATCTATTAAGCCTAAAATAGCTATTGTGAAGAACGCGATTTCTCCGAGCGCGCACGCGGCCCAGGTTTCAGTGACCGCTACCGAGGCCAAGAATGAGTTCGGCCGGGTCCTCGAAAGAGTCATCCAGGGCACCACGACGTTCATCACCAGACATGGGGCTGCCAAGGCGGTGCTGATGCCCATAGAGGAATATGACGCCCTTTCCGACGCCGCGCAGACGCAACTCCACAACCTAACCAACGAATTCGACGCCCTTCTTCTCCGCATGCAAACCTCGAGGGCTCGGGTGGCCATGAAAAGCGCGTTTAACGCTTCTCCGAAACAAATGGGCAGGGCGGCGCTAGCTGCCGTGCGTTCGCGTGGTTGATGCCTCCGACTCCCTGTATCTATGTCCTGGCTGGGACCAACGGTGCTGGTAAGAGCAGTGTTGGCGGAGCTATGTTTCGGCATCAGGGAACCGAGTACTTCAACCCGGACGAAGCTGCCGCTAAAATCTTGGTCCACAATCCGGGCCTGTCTCAGGCACAGGCCAACAGCATGGCCTGGCAACAGGGCAAGCGCTTGCTGGAGCGGGCCATCTCGGAGCGGCTTAGCTTTGCCTTCGAAACCACTTTAGGAGGCAATACCATCCCTCGCCTCCTGCACTCGGCGTTGTCGGCTGGGATCGAGGTGCGCATCTGGTATGTGGGTCTGGAAGGTGCCGAACTCCATATCGCACGCGTTCGTTCCAGAGTCCGGAAAGGCGGGCACG
Source organism: Terriglobia bacterium (assembly GCA_020073105.1). GTDB lineage: Bacteria > Acidobacteriota > Terriglobia > Terriglobales > Acidobacteriaceae > JAIQFW01. Next base: position 4,132 of record JAIQFW010000214.1, on the reverse strand, counting down.
AGATTCCCGACGAGAGGATTCGTGAGCGCTACGACCGCAGTCGGCTGAATCTGATTCGTCTGATGCCCGGGCTCACCGAACTGAGGGTTTACGACAATACTAGAGAAGCCGATCCCCATGCCGGTGTTGCACCGGAACCTTGGCTTATTCTTCACAGAAGAGGAAACAAGACGGTGGCGTTTTGCGACCCGACTGAAGCCCCGGAGTGGACCAAGCCGATCCTTGCCACCGCGATGAAGCTCGCGGGCGCGCATTGACCTTTTCCTGCTTGACTTCGCTTAATCTTCGCCTACAATATTTCCATGGCAATCACCAGGCGACAGCGGCAAGTTTACGACTTCATTTCCGACTTCGTGCAGAAGAACGGATACTCGCCCTCGTTCGACGAAATCCGCGAGGGCATGGAGCTCAACTCCCTGGCCACGGTCCACAAGCACATCACCAATCTGGAGAAAAAAGGCCTGCTTACGCGCGACTACAATCGCAGCCGGTCGATCGACCTGCTCCCGCCCAAGGGCCGCCTAAAGCAGGCCATGAGCGTGAACACCACCATGGTCTTGCCGCTGCTGGGCAGAATCGCTGCCGGCCAGCCGATCGAAGCGGTGGAGAATCCGGAGACCATTTCCCTGGCGGACTTCGTGCGCTCCAAAGACGTGTTCGTTCTTGAGGTACGCGGCGACTCCATGCAGGACGAGCACATCCTGAACGGTGACTACGTTTTGGTGGAGAAGACCAAGACCGCCCACAACGGTGACATTGTGGTGGCCCTGGTTGAAGGCACCGACGCGACCTTGAAGCGTTTCTATCGCGAAGGCGACGACATCCGCCTGCAGCCGTCCAACGTCAATATGAAGCCGATCGTGGTGCCCGCCGCCTCGGTCCAGCTCCAGGGGCGGGTGATTGGAGTGCTGAGGAAGTACTAGCAACCTCGCTGTCAGCTTTCAGCTTTCAGCGCTCAGCCAACCCTGACCGAAGACCACACAGCAAAAACGCCCGGCCTAAACCGGGCGTTTGATCTTTCCTGAAGAACCCATCATCCCAAATGCTTGTCGAGGGCCTGCGCGATGGCTTCCTTGGGCCGGTAGCCTACCAGCTGCTCCACCACCTGCCCCCCCTTGAACACCAATAGAGTTGGGATGCCGGTTACCTTGTAACGCATCGGGGTGGCGCCGTTGCGGTCGACGTCCATCTTGCCGATCTTGACTTTACCTTGGTACTCCTTCGCCAGCTCTTCCACAATGGGTGCGATCGCGCGACACGGGCCGCACCAGGCGGCCCAAAAGTCCACCAAAACCGGGGTGTCCGCCTTAAGCACATCCTGGTCAAAATTCGAGTCCGTTACTTCAAGAATTCCATTACCTGCCATAAATTCCTATCTCCTTTAGCTCGCCCGTGGCAGAGCGTACCGGGCGGAACCGTATGATTGCCAGCCATTGCGACTGATCATCCTAGCACTTTTATTGGATGCGCGGCAGTGCGGTAAGTCGCAAAGGGCGGGAGGGAGTGCCTGGGAGCTAGTAGCTAGAAACCCCATTTCAGGTCAGCAGGCTTCAACTTGCGGCCAATAAAAAAGCGCCCTAAACCTTTCAGTTCAGGACGCCTGGCAGCCCTCCCCCAGAACTGCCAAACCACGACTGGATCGTAGCCTGACCCCATATTGCTGTAAACGTCACTTTGGTAATCCGGGTTTTCGGGAAGGTAATCGGCGCGGGACGGCAGAGACCATTCGCGAACACCAGAACGATTCAAGAGGAAACTGCCACTACGCGCGAGTTTAACGCTTCTGCCAACTCTGTCCCCCGTCTTCGGTGGCCCAAGTTTGTTTGTCGGAGGTAGTGAGCGTGCCGTGCAGAGAATCCGTGAACTCGACTCGAATGATGTCCGACGTAAGGGCTTGGCCGCCGGCGGCTGGTTGCACCAGTTTCCAACGCTGCCCAGCGTCCTCGGAGTGGTAGAGCACTCCCTTCGTACCGCCGACCCAGATCTCGAGGCCGTTGGCGGCCAGAGCACGGAAGTTCGCCTGGTTGGGGAAAGGGATGGTCTCCCAGGTCCGTCCAGAATCGAGCGAGCGTTGCAGGGCGCCATCCGCACTCAACGTCCAGCGCGGCAGGATGCCAGCCGCCAGTGGAAGCGGCGCCTTGTGTGCGGCCAGCGGCGGCGCCACGGCCTGTTTGGCTATCAACCCTCCGCCAATTCCTGTCCGCGCGCGTGAATCTGACTCTTGCAGCGCATCCTTGGCCCTGCCCGGCACGAGTTGGGACATTTCATCGCGCGATCTGGTCCCGGCTTCCATCCCGGTGCCGGTTGCTGCGGCGCTCACTTCCACAGTCGGTTGGGTCTTGGCAGATTCAGCCTCATTCCGGCCGGACAGCTTGTCGTCAACTGCGAGGTTGCCAGCTACTGCCGGGGCCGGAGCCGATGCCATGCTCGGGCTGGCCGCGGCGGGCTGGTTGAGCCGCTTGGCGGTCGGGCGGGCGGCTGAATCACGCTTGCCTTGAATTGGTTGTGAAGCCTGCAGGTCCGTCAACTCGCGCCTAGCAGGCGTCGGCGATTCCGGGGAAACCTTCGCCTCCAACGCCGGAGTATCGCTCCGTCGATTTGCGATCTCCGAATCAGAAACCGGCCGCGCACGATAATGCAACCCAACTGCGGCGCCCACCACGACAATACAGGCTGCGGCGGCGCCCCAACGCAAAACCGGCCAGGCCAGCCAGGATGTGCGTCCTCCGACAGCGGCTGAAACCGCTGCCGCCTGCCCGGGAGCAGACAGCAAAGCGACCTCCCGGCAATCCGCGCACTGCGAGAGATGCGTCAAGACCTGGATCCGCTCGTCGCGCTTGAGCGAATTCTCAGCGAATGCGGCGATCAGGTTTGGGTCCGGATGAACCCCGGCCTGGGTGTCGTTCTGCAGCCGCTGTGCCACGATTTTGGGTATCTTTGCCATTGAACAGAATGGTGTTATCCAGGCCTCTCTCCGGCCCGTGCTTCTACCTTCTTCTTGGGGAACGGGGGCTGTGCCGTTTCTTGCACCAATCGGCTGCGAATGTCGAGTCCGAGGTCACGCACATCCACCTCCAGCGCCTCCTGGGCCTGACGCCGGCTCATGCCCCGACGCCCTAGTCCGGACAAGATCCGCTTGCGAAGGGACTTGGCCATCTTATCCAGCTTGCGGCTGATGGTGGATTCATGCACCCCCAAGGTACGGGCAATCTGGGCCAGGGTGCGCGAGTCTAGGTAATAGGAGGCGAGAATAAACCGGTCCTCGGGGGCGAGTTCGGATAGCGCATCGTCGGTAGCGCCCGCAACTCTTGGGTCAGCCGCAGTCACCGGCTCAGGGCTGGGAGCGGCGAACTGTGTCCCCTCCTCGCTTTCCTCGTCCAGGCTGACCAGGCGCCGCTGGCGACGATAGCGGTTCACGAATTCCTGCGCCAGCACGGTGCGCAGCCAGCCTTCCAGGGAACCGCGTCCGGTGTAGGATGCTAGCTTCGAAACCCGCTGACCATCGCGTGTGGCGGTACCGTACAGGTCGGCGTAGAGAGAATCCGCCAGCTCCCGGGCGGCTGAGCTTTCTCTGGCAATGTAGCCGGCAATGTCGTAGAGCTTCTCGCGGAAGCGTGTGAGGAAGACCTCCCAGGCCCGGTCATGCCCAGCAGCGCAGGCCCGGGCAAGAGCCAATTCTTCCACCCGAAGGCTGGCGCACAGGGTTTGGACATCCGCTAGGACCGCGCCAGCAGGCAAATACTTAGCGGCGATCTCGCGCAGGATGTTCTCGAAGGATGCGTGCGTCAATCCAAACTCTGCGCCCTTACTCTTCTGATAAAGCTCGGCAGTGAGCGGTCCCAGTCCTGAAAGGTCGACACCGGGTTGGACACCGCCTTCAGACATAAAGATCAAGCCTTTCTCGATGCTACCAACTTTTAGACGCAAGCAGCGGCATTTTTGCCGTTCGCTAAATAGCGGCGTAAGGAAGCTACCAGTCAAGGTAGTCGGCGGACGCTTCGACGCGGGGCCCGGAACGGACCACGTGCTCGATGGCGGCGCGACGTGGGGCGGCTTCGTGGCCGTGCACGGCCTCGGCGTTGCGGGTGCCGTCGTGGTGCCGATCATTTTCCGCACGGAGATGCGCACGTTC
>JAIQFW010000213.1 GCA_020073105.1 Terriglobia bacterium | reverse complement strand
GACGGTGCGCCCTCCCTGGCGCCCAGCACACTGCCGGCAAGGGTTTCGGAGGGTATCAGCGCCGCGTTTGGGCATCCGCGCCGCAACCTGATGCCGGTTGCCCTCTGCTGGCCGCCCGAGAGTTGCGACGGATAGTGCTTGGTGCGGTGGTTCATGCCGACTCGTTCCAGCGAGTTGTGCACGCGCTGCTTGCGCTCGGCGGCAGGCATCCCCCGATAGGTGAGCGGCAGTTCCACGTTCTCGTAGACGTTCAGGTCGCCGATCAAATTGAAGCTTTGAAAGATGAACCCGATTTCGCGATTGCGAATGCGGGAACGCTCACTGATGTTGAGATTCGCCACGGAATGGCTGTTCAGGACATAGGTCCCCTCGCTGGGAGAATCGAGCAGCCCGATCAGGGCCAGCAGGGTCGACTTGCCCGATCCCGACGGCCCGGCGATCGATACGTACTCTCCCTTGCGGATCTCCAGCTGCACTCCAGAAAGCGCGTGGGTCTCCACCTCGTCGGTGTAGAACACCTTAGTGATGTTGTCCATGTGAATCATGGTTCCGGCGTCAGGCATCGCAAGTCCTTTCTCCTAATCAGTGCTGTCCTCTGTGTCCCCCGTGCCCTCTGTGGTAGACGCTTTGAAAGACCGACCACAGAGGACACAAGGGCCACAGAGGGTCGTATTACCGTTATTCCAAACGCACCCGGTCGAAGTTGTCCCAGCGCGACATGTCGGAAAGTATGACCTGGTCGCCTTCTTTCAAACCTTGCAGGAGTTCGACCGTATTCACCGAGCTGCGCCCCAGCTTAACCTGGGCACGCACCGCCGTATTCCCGTCCGGTTCGAGCTTGAACATTCCCACCGTGCTCTGTTCCTGTCCAAAGGCTGGGCGTCCGACATAGAGCACATTGTCCATTTTTTCCAGATCAATGGTCCCATCCACGCTCAGGTCCGGGCGGGCGCCCTGGGGAAGCTTGCCGTCCAGGGCCACGTCTACCGTGACCGTACCATTTACTACAGACGGATCAATGCGCACAACGTGACCGGGAATTACCCCATTATGGGTGTCGACAGAGGAAGGTTGCCCGAGCTGAATGTCTTTGGCTTGGGTTTCGGCGATCTTCAGCTCCGCCTTGAGCCGCTGCGGTTGCACCACCTTGGCCAGCGTAGTGCCGGGCGTCACGTATTGCCCGATCTTCAGGGTTTGCTCCTGCAGAACGCCGTCGATTCCGGCGCGTACGCGTAGCCGATCGAGCTGCGTCCTCTTCAGTTCTGCCAGTGCCCGGAATTGCTCGACCTCTGCCTGTTTGGCCTGAAGCTGGGCCTGGAGTACCTCGCTGCTGTTCACCAACCTCTGCTTTTCGATGTCGTTTCGGGTGGACAGCTCTTCGGCCTTCTGGCTGGAAACCTTCTGGCTCAGCTGCGAAATGACGCCCAGCTTGGCCAGCTCCGTATCAATATCGGATTGCATTTTGGCCTGGCTATACTCCGACTGCGCCTGGGCTGACAGCGACTTCTGCGCCAGAACCTGGCTGGCGAGCTGGACTTGAAGGTTCTTGTAGTCCGCTTCCGCCGCCTTAAGCTTCAATTGGGAGTCGAGGGCTTCCTGGGTCAGCTGGGGATTGCTCATCTCCAGCAATATGGTGTCGGCCTTCACCTGGGCACCCGGGAGCACCAGAATCTTGTCGACGCGGCCCTCGGTCACCGCCGGAAGGAACTGAATGGAGCCCTCAATCGGCGCCAGCGTTCCCAAGCCTCGCACCTGTCGGAGTATTGATCCCCGCTTTACGGTATCAACCCAGACGGTGGAGCGCTCTACCGTGGGTGCGGCAGGTTTTAGCCGCGAAAGGCCCATGGTCACGAGAGCCAACAAAACGATTCCGACGGCTACATAGATGATCCGCCGGCGGCGACGCTGGCGCGCGACATCTGGACGAGCGATATCCATTTGTCACTAAGAAGGGCACGCCCCCTACCACTGCGAAGCCCGGGGCAAGCCACAGACGAAAAACAAGTTACATCCAAAATACAGTACGGAGCCGGGCCCCGTTTTGTTCACTCATGGGAAGAAGTGTCCGAATTCGGACAGGTTTCGAAAGGGGTGCGGCTGTTGCGCTCTCTAGAATTCATCCGCTATTCTGACACCACTCTCGCCGGGCTAACAGCAGGATTAAGGAGAAATTGAATGGTTCGCAACTATCTTCTACTAGGACTGGTGCTTCTCATGGCAGGAACGACCTTTGCCGCTTCCAATATCTACGATTTCACCTTGCCCAACATTGACGGCAAGTCCATGCCGTTGGCCGACTTCAAAGGCAAAGTCGTGCTCATGGTGAATGTCGCTAGCCAGTGCGGTTACACGCCTCAATACACCGCGCTGGAAGCCTTATACGAGAAATATAAGGACCAGGGCTTCGTGATCGTTGGGTTTCCGGCCAACAACTTCGGGGCCCAGGAGCCCGGCACCAACGAGGAAATCAAGACCTTTTGCAGCCGGAAGTACAGCGTGACCTTCCCTCTATACAGCAAAGTGTCGGTCAAGGGCGCGGATCAGACCCCGCTGTATCAATACCTGACCAAACAGACGCCTGCGCCTATCGCCGGCGACATCAAGTGGAACTTCACCAAGTTCCTGGTGGACCGCAAGGGCAATGTGGTACAGCGTTTCGAGCCCGCGGTCACCCCCGATTCGACCGAGGTGGTGTCGGCCGTGGAGAAGCTGATCAAGCAGTGACACAGGTGCGGGTAGAGACGTAGCATGCTGCGTCTCTACTCACCTCCCTCTCATTCGAGCGATGGACTATGCTGAAGGCTGACTGCTGAATGTTTCTATGGACTTTGACCAGCTCGAAACCTTCATCGAGGTAGCGCGGCTCACCTCGTTCTCGCGGGCGGCGGAGAAGCGGTTCCGCACGCAGCCGGCGATCTCGTCTCAAATCCGCCTGCTCGAGGAGGAAGTCGGCGCCAGGCTCCTGGACCGCTCCGGAGGGAAAGTCTCGGTCACGGCATCCGGCAAAGTGTTCCTGAAATTTGCCGAGGAACTGCTTGAATCACGCAAGGCCATGTTCACGGCCATCGCGGAAACCGAGCGTGTACCGCGAGGTGAGATCGTCGTCGGCGCCAACGAGGGCACCTGCCTGCATATTCTTCCCGAAGTCTTTGCCGAGTTCAAGAAACAGTATCCCGACGTCAACGTCGGCATTACCCGCTCCGACTACGCCGGGATTTTGGAGTCGGTGATCGACAACTCCGTGGATTTTGGGGTGGTTTCCCTGCCCGTCACCGACAACCGGCTGACCGTGGTACTCATTCATCGCGACGAACTGGTGACCATCGTGCCGCCCAAACACCCCTTGGCCAAGATGAAGTCGGCGACCATTGCGGAAGCGGCAGCTTATCCATTGATTGTGCCCAAAGGCGGCCACACTCGCGATGCCTTGGAGAGCCTGTTCTACGAACGCAAACTCAAGCCGCGCTACACCATGGAACTCGATTCCAGCGAACTGCTCAAGCGCTTTGTGGCGGCTGGCGCAGGCGTGGGCTTCATCGCCCGCTCGCATGTTCTGGAAGACATCCGCGCCAACGCCTTGGTAGTGATTCCTATTTCGGACGCGACCATCCGGCGGGATCTGGCGCTGGTTTTCCGCAAGGACAAAGCCCTGAGCCGCGCGGCCGTGGCGTTCATCGATACCGCAGTCAGGATAAAAGGTACAGACGCGGCGGCTTCCAGTAAGCGGTAGGGTTCGTGTAGCGCCGCCGTCCCGGCGCTACGAGGACTCCGACCTCTTCCTGCCTTCCCCCTTTTATCTTGCTAGAATTGTCTTGCGTGAGACTCCCCAAAGTTCATCGACGGCTCGCATTGGTATGCGTTCTGCTGGCAGCCGGCCTCGCGCGGGCCCAAACGGGCAAAACTTCCCAGAAGGATCTACCCCCCTCCGCATTCAAACTCGTCGCTGTCACCGTGACCGGCACCGAGCGCTACAAACCGGAAGACGTCATCGCAGCCAGCCGCCTGGAGATTGGCGAAACCGTGCAGGAAGATGACTTTAAGCAAGCTGCCCGGCGTCTGGGCGACAGCGGCGCGTTTCACGACATTGCCTACAGCTTCCAGTACGCTCCCCAAGGCACCAAACTGCAACTTCAGTTGCAGGACTCCCAGCCCTTCGTCCCTGCCCGATTCGAGAACCTGGTCTGGTTCTCCGACCAGGAATTTCTCGATCAGGTCCACGCCCGGGTGCCGCTCTTTCGCGGGCAGGTTCCTGTCATCGGCGAGCTGGCAGACCAGGTTTCTGAAGCGTTGCAAGCCCTGCTGATCGCGAAAGGTGTGCCGGGCAGCGTGGATTACGTTCGCGCCGGTCCCGACCAGGGTCCGCTGGAAGCCGTTGTCTACAGCGTGTCTGGGCCGCACATCGTCATCCGACATGTGGAATTCCCCGGAGCCGACCCCAGCGTGCTGCCTCAGCTGCAATCTGCGGCGGAACGCCTGCAAGACCGGGAATACTCGCGCAGTTCACTCCGCACTCAGGGACACAAATTCTTTCTCCCCGTCTACCTGACGGAGGGCTATCTCAAGGCGGAGTTCGGTGAGCCCGAGGCCAAGGTCGTCGAGAGCGACGAGCATGAGACCACGGTGGATGTGAGCTTCCCGGTGAATTCCGGGCCGCAGTACAAGCTGTCCGGCATCGAATTGGTGGGCAACAAAGTGTTTCCGACGCAAACCCTTCGACAAATGATTCGCGAGCAGCTGAACCAGCCGGCCAATGTGGTCCAGCTGGCGCGCGACCTTGAATACATCGAAAACCTCTACGGAACACGCGGTTTCATGGCAGCCAAGATCACGTCGGAACACCAAATGGACGACACGCAACATACGATGTCGTGCCACATCACCATCGCTGAGGGCGATGTCTACAATATGGGCGAACTGGACATCCGCGGCATCGACTCGGAAACCACGGCCCGCCTGCGAAATATGTGGACCATGCGCAACGGCGAGCCGTACGACTCCAGCTACCCGGAGCGATTTGCCGAGCAGGCTTACAAACAGATCGCAGCCCTGAAAAACTCCAAGGCCGACATTCACGAATCCCCCAATCCCAGTGATAAGACGGTAGATGTGACCCTGCGATTTGACATCCAACCTTAGCTCCCAAGGGCTGTTTGACAACTCCCATGCCAGGCTTTTGATAGGCTTCTCGAGAGCAACCCCCACAAGGAGAAAGAATTCATGCGATTTGGTTTGCCGGGATTGAAGCTTTCGTTAGTCACGCTGGCCGCGACCGCCGCGCTGGCCGTTCCCTCTGCATTCGCCGCCAAGGCCGAGACTCTTACCGGCGTGGTCAGCGACGCCATGTGCGGCGTCAAACACATGATGGAGGGAGATGCCGTGGCCTGCCTCCGCGCCTGCGTACGCAAAGGCTCGAAGTACGCCCTGGTCGTAGGAGATAAGGCCTACACGCTGGACGCCAAGGACCAAGCCACACTTGACCAACTGGACAAGCTGGCGGATCAGAAAGTGAAGGTCAAGGGCGAAGTCGACGGTGACACCATCGCGGTGAGTTCGGTTGGTCCGGCCAAGTAGTCCGACCCCTCCCGCAGCCAAGATTTCGGCGGAACCCCTGGACGTGGGGTTCCGCTGATTTTCTGGCCCGGCAGCTCAATTTTCATATGCCCTTAACGTTTCACTGTGTTAGATTTGACCGTCATTTCTGCACTACTGGAGGGGCAACGACTTGAGCAAGGACATGGTTCCCAAGCGGATCTTTTTTACCAAGGGCGTGGGAAAACACCGGGAACGTCTTACTTCTTTTGAGCTGGCGCTGCGCGATGCCGGTATCGCAGCCCAGAATCTGGTGCGGGTCTCCTCCATTTTTCCGCCGCAATGCAAGCTGATTGCCCGCTCCCAGGGATTGAAATACCTGCATCCCGGCGAAGTCGTCTTCGCCGTCGTGGCCGAGAACTCCACACGTGAACCTCATCGCCTGCTGGCAGCAAGCATCGGCGTGGCCATTCCTGCCGATCGCAACACTTACGGCTATCTGAGCGAGCACCACTCCTTTGGGGAAACGGACAATTCAGCGGGTGAATATGCTGAGGAACTCGCGGCTGAGATGCTGGCGACAACCCTGAATGTCGAATTTGATCCCGACCGTTCCTGGGACGAGAAGAAGGAGATTTACAAGATTTCCAACAAGATCGTGCGCACGGCCAATGTGACCCAGTCCGCGGTTGGCGACAAGCGCGGACTGTGGACTACCGTCATCGCTTCGGCGATCTTCATCTTCGACTAAGCCTCCGTAGAGACGTAGCTGGCTGCGTCTCTACCCTGCTGTCTACCTCTTCGACCCTGTCCTCTCCTTTTTCGCTGCCGGATTGGCTTTTGATCTACCCAGGCGTTCCAGAACAGCGGCGACGATCAGCGGTAGACCCACCGTCGCATCTACAAACACCTCGCCGAACCTGCCACCCTCTGCCGGGGGAACGAACTTCCCCCACGAAATCGCCTCGCTGTATGGACTGCCCGACAATCCGCCCCAATACACTGGCTCCGGGCAGATCCGCACTCCGTAGTGATAGCGCTTGAGGGGAACGTTCTCATTCATCCGGCGGTGCCGCAGCTCGATAAACGGCCCGAATTGCTGCGACCAGTTGCGCGGCACGCCACCACCGATGGTAAAAATTCCCAGACGCGTCTGGCGAAGCAAGGTTGCAGCAAAGTGCTCCAAGTCTTCGAAGGGGTC
>JAIQFW010000212.1 GCA_020073105.1 Terriglobia bacterium | reverse complement strand
GAGGTTCTTCCGCGCCAAACCGCAATTCACCGGAACACCGTTGCCATAAAGATACCGTTCACCCTGTGCTTCCAAGGCCTCGACCGCGGACGGGTTCGTCGGCTTGACCTGAGGGCTCAAAGGCTTCGGCGCGGGTGCCTCGGTCCCCGGACCTGCCTGCGCCGGGCCTGAACTCTCGGCCGGTGCCGGCTCTGTTGCTGGTGCTGGCGATGGTGCCGCAGCACCTGAAGCCGGCTGCGCCTGGGTGTCAGTCTGGCCGGTTTGCTCCGGCGGGGCTGCCGGTTGGGTCTGGTTCTGTGCCGGGGCTGGCTGCTCAGGTGCCGGGGATGTCCCCTGCGCCTGACTATCGGAGCTGGTCTTCGGTTCCTCTGCCGGAGGTGCCGTGGCTGCCGACGTCGCTGAAGGAGCCTCGGCGCTCATCGGCGTCGCCGAACTCGTCTCCGTCAGCTGGCTTGCGGCGGGGTTCTCGGAAAATCCGGCAATCCAACCCCGCACATTCTCCCGCCAATGCCAGCCCGCGAGGGCCACTGCCACGACCAGGACGGCCAAGAGCGCGTACCGCCCCCAATGCGTCGGCGGGGCCTCGACCTCCTCTAATAGATAGCTGACGCGGTCCTTTTCTGTGGGCACATCGGCCAGGCCCAGGATCGAAGAGGATCCAGCCGCTTTCGGGGCCGTTCCATGGTGGGCAGGCTGGATCGCCGGCACCGCCACAGGCGCCGGGACGACCGGAAGCTTGGCCCCGCACATCCCGCAGAAGCTATGCTGCAGGTCGTTCTGGTAACCGCATTTGTCACAATGGACTGACATGGGGGACTAAGACTAGGCTACCACCAATTTCGAGGCAGGGAATTGAGAACCGGAATCCATTGACCTGTCGTTTGTCCCGCCTGGAACCCAACTCGTTCTCCTCGCATCTAATCCAGCATGGATCAGACAACGATATTCAACGAAAAGTACCGGGTGATTGCCGTTGATGATCAGAGCCTGATTTTGCGCGGTATCCACAGTGGAGAACTGCTGACCATCAACCATTTCGGCTCCGAAGTGCCGCTCAGCCAGGAACAGTTCGTCGTGGGCCAGTTGGTCGCCCTGAATGACCCCTCGGGCGGCCCGGTCAACTAGGCCACTGGAATCGCCCTTGTTTTCCCCGTCTGTCATCCTGAGCGAAGTTATCGTCCGCAATGCGGACGATAACGCAGTCGAAGAGCCTGCCCTGAGCGAAGCCGAAGGGACCCCCTACGCGGCCGATACTGCCCAACAGCGTCAAGGCATTCTCCCCGTGGGCCGCACCCGTTTTTGCGCGATGGAGGCGCGAGCGTCCTCGTGCAATGATTAGGGGACAATCCAGCCAACAGGAGAGAAGCAATGAAGACACGCAAACTAGGAAAAAATCTTGAAGTCTCGGCCATCGGCCTCGGCTGCATGGGAATGAGTTTCGGTTACGGTCCGGCTGCGGACAAAGAGGAAATGATCTCCCTGATCCGCTCGGCCGTCGACCGTGGCGTAACCTTCTTCGACACTGCCGAAGTTTACGGTCCTTTCACTAATGAAGAGCTAGTGGGCGAAGCCCTGGCTCCGCTTCGTGACCAGGTGGTGATCGCCACCAAGTTCGGGTTTAAGCCCGATCCCAACGGTGGAACCCGTTGGAGTGGCCTGGGCAGCCGTCCAGAACACATCAAGCAGGTCGCCGAGGCCTCGCTCAAGCGCCTCAAGACCGATGTCATCGACTTGTTCTATCAGCACCGCGTAGACCCCGACGTGCCGATTGAAGACGTCGCCGGAGCCGTGAAAGACCTCATCCGGCAGGGCAAGGTGAAGCACTTCGGCCTCTCCGAAGCCGGCGTGCAGACCATCCGCCGCGCTCACGCGGTTCAGCCGGTGGCGGCGCTGCAGAACGAATATTCGCTGTGGTGGAGAGAACCAGAAGCAGAAGTGATTCCGGCGCTCCAGGAACTCGGCATCGGACTGGTCCCCTACAGTCCACTCGGCAGGGGTTTCCTCACCGGCCAGATCAGCCAGGATACCCAGTTCGACAAGACGGACTTCCGCAATATCGTCCCACGCTTTACGCCGGAGAACCGCAAAGCCAATCAGGCGTTGGTGGATCTGATTGGCAAGTTCGCCCAGCAGAAAAAGGCGACGGCTGCCCAGATTGCTCTGGCATGGCTGCTGGCGCAGAAGCCGTGGATCGTTCCGATCCCGGGGACAACCAAGCTGCACCGGCTCGAAGAAAACATCGGGGCCGCTGCCGTCGAGCTTACGCCAGGGGATATTCAACAACTGGAGACCGCAGCCTCAAAGATCGCGGTGCAAGGCGCCCGCTACCCCGAAGAACTGCAGAAAATGGTGGGCCGCTAACTCCGAGGCCCCCTTCCGTTTGTCATTCCGAATCCGCTTTAGCGGTGAGGAATCTGGGTTTCGCGTGCCCACGCCGGTTTTGCTTGGGTCTGATTTTTCAGATCCGCGTTGATCCGCGTAAATCCGTGGCGAAAGGTGTTGACGTTCCAACTCGATGTGGTATAACTGTTATACCTCATGCGATTCCGTTTCGATGAGCGCAAGAGCAGAAGTTTGAGAGCCAACCCGAAAAGAGGCATCGGGTTCGAAGAGGCGCAAGAGGTCTTTTCGCATCCCTACTACCTCGACCAGCGGTCGGATTGGCCGGAACAGTATCGGGCGATCGGCTGGGTGGAAGAGAACTTGTACACGGTCATCTTCGAGGTCCGGGGGGACGAGGACGGCGAATACTACCACCTTGTCACTCTCTGGAAGGCCACCAGGCAGGAGCAGCAACTTTATGAAGAGCACTCGTAAGCTACATAAGCCAGTCCCGGCGGAAGCCATCGCGCGCCTTGCCGATCAGGGCAGGGATGTGTCGCGCTTCTTCACCAATCGCGGCCGAATGATGGGCCCCATTCAACGCGTAAACGTTGACCTGGCGGCGGGCATGCTGGAAGAACTGGACCGTGCCGCCAAAGAGTTGAATATCAGCCGCCAGGCGGTGATCAAGACGCTCATACGGCAAGCCCTCGATCAGCAATACCTTGCAAGAAGAGGACGACGCTCGGTCAAGCGCAGATAAGTTGCCCAGCCCGTGCGGGGCGCACTCGTCCGCCGCCGTCGCTGTTGACGTTGTTTGTGGATCGCCTGCACCATGCCAACTGAGGGCTGCCCCAGCTTTGCGCGTTCTGTGCGCAAAGGTGGGAGGCAAACCAGCGAACGGACAGGATTGAACGTCCAGTCGGAGCGGGGTCCTGCGGGCGAGAATAGGCTTGCACATAAGTATCCACTCGGATACAATAAGCCCGGGTGAATACGTTCGTTCGGTCGTCCGATTTCGATGCATGGCTATCCAACCTGGCCGACCAAAAAGCCAAGGCCAGAATCCTGGCGCGCCTGCGTAGTGCGACGTTCGGAAATTTTGGCGATTGCGAACCCGTCGGCGAAGGCGTCTCGGAAATGCGTATTCATGTCGGAGGCGGATATCGGATTTATTACACGCGAGCCGACCCGACAGTCTATGTTCTGCTGACTGGCGGTGTTAAGGCATCGCAGAGGAAGGACATTAACAAAGCGAAAAGCATGGCGCGCGAACTTAAGAGGTCGAAACGATGAAGAGGAAAACCACCTACAAAGCATTCGACGCAGCGGCATATCTTGATAACGACGTGGTCATCGCGGAATACCTTTCAGCCGCGGCCGAAGACCCGAACCCCGACGTGTTCGTGGCCGCACTCGGCGACGTGGCCAAAGCGCGCGGCATGGCGCAGATCGCTAAAGACGCGGGACTTGGCCGGGAGAGCTTGTACAAAGCCCTGAGTGCAGGTGCACACCCACGCTTTGAAACCATCAATTCTGTCCTGCACGCCCTGGGCGTGAAGTTCGTTGTGGTTGCCGAACCTGTGAGGTAGGGCAGACCGAACCGTGGGCCAGACCCCGTCCGCCGCCGCTGACGTTGTTTGTGCGTCGCCGGCACCATGCCAACTGAGGGCTGCCCCATCTTTGCGCGTTCTGTGCGCAAAGGTGGGAGGCAGATCAGCGGAAGTCGGGAAACCAGCCCGGTGTCCCCGGCTTAGCCGAAAGAGATGTCTACGCCATGGCGGGTGCCGTGGGTCGAAGGACGTCGGGACGCAAAGAATGTCCGTAAGCACCAGAAGAGAGCCTACCCATGAACTCCTTCACGTTTTCGACGTAGCTTGTGATCGCCGTTGCGCGTTCTGATTCCGGTTCTTCCGTTGTCCATTCCACAAATGATGTGACGACCGCCATGAGATAGGAAGGCAGACGCCCGCCGACAGTCGAAAACAGATCAGCGTGATAGGTCCACATGGCAGATTGCACCAGAGGGAAGGGTTTGGAGTCCTCCAGAAGTCGGTCAAGATCCTCGCAAAGGCCGAGCGTCCCGCTGAGTCCTTGAAGAAGCCTGTCTGGAAACTCCTTCTGCTCAGACCGCACAGCCAAAATACGTGACATGAAGTCATCCTTATCGCTCACGACGATCCTAAAGCGCTCAAGATCGATGTCACTCGTATCCGGAGAGAGGATAAACCGCAGCAACAATCCAATGTCAGGATTTCGCCAGCGAGAAATCAGGCTGAGGAAACTCAGAAAAATACTGGTGAGTTCACCATATCGCGCATCGATCCCCTCTTCTTCTAGGTGCATCCTTCCTTCGAGGCGCCCCAGCAGAAACCGGGGGAGGACTGTTGAATAGTCGTCGGGTTCGGCGGATGACTCGGCTAGCAGTAGGCTCAAATTGTCTGCAGTCTCCTTCCAAAATGTGCTCATGTAATCGGGCTCAGGGACGAATTTTCCCAGCAGGGCTATTTCCAACAAGCTGTAGAACCTCAGGAGGCTTATCACAGGGCTAAAGAGAATTGCGCTTGATTGCCCTATGGGACGTGCAAGAGGGAATGAGTCTAGTTCGTGCGAAGGCAGTTCTCCCCTACGTATACTCTCCAACATACCGGCTAATGCCGATCCCGCGCTCTCAACGTAATGAGCCTTGAGAAGGTCTTCGAAATTGGCATCCTGTATGCTCATTTCAGGGCCTCAAGCAATTTCTCAAGCGGTTTGAGGTAGGTCTTTCTCAAGAATCGGTGGCGCGGCTTGCACACTGTCTTATGTGTTGAATGCCGGATGGTCTCCCCTTCAGGGTCTTCGCAGAACGTGTCATTAAATACGATGTGCTCAAGTTCGGCAATGCACACCTTGTTTGCAACTAGATGTCGGTTCTTGCCGTCCACTAACTCCCTCTTGGTCCCTGATTCGAGGTCTACAAGTTCTGGCGAGTTTCTCTTCAGCTGATCGATTAACGGGGACTTGAATCGAGCTCCGCCAGAAAAGAGGGAGAGAAAGCTGAAATGGGTGGAAACCTCCAACGCGAGCTCGACCACGCGTGCGCCTTTGTGTGCTGGAGCGAATAGCACTAATTTGACCTTCGAAACCCAATTCTTTCCTTCGCGTGTGGCTCGGAGCAGCGCCAGCCTGGCAACCACGGCACCCAGCGAATGACACACCATCACGACATCGTCGTACCCGAAGGACATCGGTCTTTCATGGGCCTTTGGCAGAGCGTTGTTGATCGCCAGGATGGGAGATCCGAACAACCAAACCAAGAACTCGTAGAATAGGTTCACACTAGCTTTGAGTTCTGCCCGCAATCCGTCATAGTCATAGAACAAAATGTCGTATCCTTGCAGTTGAGTCTGATCCATCGAAAGGCGATCAAAATCTGCCCACGTGGATATGGGGTCGCCTCCGTAGCCACGAAGACGATCAGTTTCCTCTCGGGCGCGGTTGACAGGAAGGATCTCAGGGCGACATCGTCGTAGGGGATTTTGCGCTCAACAAAATGGGTTTGGCGGCTGATTTGGGTACTCCTAGTGCAACCGTGGTTACGATCTCGGCAGGATAGGGCAATCGACCCTATCAATCAAGTGGATAGTTGCCCGAACGACAGCGGTCTGGCTCCTACGCACACTTTGCACAAGCATTCTTATCATGCCGTAAGTCACCTCAGCACGAATGAGGCATTCTGTTACGAAACCCGAACAAGGCCCGGTGGCCGCACCTTGTCCGGCGAGGTATGCGCTGGCCGAAAGGCTAAACTGTTTGGCAGGTGCAGGGGTTCCCTGTCTATCTCTGGCGGCGTAACATTTCCAGTCATGGAATTCACTTCGGCTACCTTGGACGATCTGTTGCAATTGGCTCCCACGGTTTTGAAAGAGCTGGCGGTCGAGTTATACCGGAGGGGTGACGATTGCATGAAAGCCAACGCCACCTCCCAGACAACAGCTTGCTTTCTCCTTGCCTTCCGAGCCACGTCGCTTCTTGCGAGCATGAGACTTCTGTTGACTCCCGAAAGCAGAGACGGATGGGATGTGGTCTCTCGGTCGTTTATGGAATCACGAGACTTACTTTTGACATTCCGCTTCGATGACCAAGGGATTCGCAACGCCATCAGGCGGTGGTTTGAAGGCAAGAATGACAACGCGTGGAAGCCTCGCCACAAGAAATGCGAGGAGTTTGTCAAAAGCCTCGGAGCAGGGGAAACAGAACTCGGCAGACGCTGGAGCGCGTTTTCTGTTCTCTCGCATCCGACGATTCATGCAGCGAAGCATTCTACTGCGGTTGTTGTTTCCTGGTTAACCGGCCGTGTCGAAGATCTCGATGTCGTCATGATGCCGAAAGTAGCTGACTACCTTGTTTCAATCTCCACACTTATCGTAGCAACGACGTTTGAGTTCCCACAGTGGGTACGGCTTGA
>JAIQFW010000211.1 GCA_020073105.1 Terriglobia bacterium | reverse complement strand
GTCCAGAAACGCTAGTGCTGTATCGGATGCGCCCCACACTCATGCAGATAGCCTCCGAGCTCCGAACTAGGGCGCATTCGATACAGCCGTTTGCAGGAAGCCGTTAGCGGTGGCGGCGGACGCGGGATTCCCTATGGGAGTTCAATCGATTTTCGCTTGGAAAGCCTTGCCAGAAGCGGCTTTTGTCAAAAAGGCAGTTATTGATGCTCATCGATCTAAACATGAATCCATCGCCTCAGGATGACTTCATCGTAGCTCAAGACCGATCCTTCCTCAAGCCTCGCCGGTCTGGAAAGTCTGGAACCTCCCAGATTGTTTCCTTCGAGCACGCGAAAGCGTCCGCCGCGCTAGCGGCTTCGTGCAAACGGGCTTGTAGGAAGTATCCGTAACGGTCGCCGAGTTGACCGTACGGCATTCGAATCGGAACAAACAACATCGAATTTGATAGGGTAGTCGGCACTCATATTCCGGCGACGCCGACACTTGCAGGCTATCGCGACACGGCATATCCACGCCGCAAACTACGCGAGAACTGCCCGACAGCAACGCTAAGGGGAGGCAAAAGCCATGCAATGAT
Organism: Terriglobia bacterium; assembly: GCA_020073105.1. GTDB lineage: Bacteria > Acidobacteriota > Terriglobia > Terriglobales > Acidobacteriaceae > JAIQFW01. The sequence goes on along the minus strand of JAIQFW010000211.1, from coordinate 6,204 downwards.
CAGAAGTCCGCTCACTGGAGCAGGTCCCAAAACTTGATGGCAGTCCCGTCGCGGTCCGTCACCACCGTATCCAGCAGCTGTTGCTCGAACGAACTCGCGTTGGCAAAAGCCACTTGTTTTCGAACCGACTGGAACTCGCGGAGCAAGTGAATCAAGACTTCCATCCCTGAAGTGAGGTACAGAACAAACTCGATTTGCTGTTCGGCTTCCAGTGCAGTCCGTATTCGCTCATACTGCTTGAGACTTTTCAAAGTGCGCTCGTACTCCAGGGCAAATCGTGCCCTGCGTTCTTTGACCCACACGTCCACAATCGCGTCGTAGTCCTTTTGGTAGGGAGCCCGTGAAATGGTGTTGAATGATGCAATCTCAAGCTCCGTCTGCCAGCTGGCGAGCACGTTCGCGCGCGCCAAAGCCAACTGTACCGCATTCAGTTGCAGTGAGTGAAAGACCTGGGAAGGGTGCGGCAAGTGGTCGCCGTTGGAGTTCAGAACCGCCGTGAACTGCCCGTGATGTTCGAGCAACAGGAGGCCGTCCTTGGTCACACGGTACACAGCCGAGCCAGCACCGTAAACACCCTGACAGATACAGATGTGTCCAGAGTCGATCAGCCTCTTGAGTCGCCAATTAAAGCTGTTGCGGGAATGATCGAAGCCTCCGAGCTTCATGAATTCAAAAAGCTGGTGATGGCTTACAAACTTCGAGTTGCGCACCTGCCGGAGCAGCGGAACATCGCGTTCTGCGTTGATGACGAGGCTGCCTTTGGCATATCGCATAGATACTCCCGTCAGGCGACGGCAACATCCCCAAGCAACTGCAGCGCTGCTCCGGGTGGCGGGTTCGGGCAAGTCATCAGGCGCCAGGTTCCCGAACTGTTGCGGACCCACTCTCCCCCTTTCATGAGCAACATTGCCTCTTGCTGCTCTCGCAGTTGACTGACTGAAATGGATTGCGTCGATTCCGATTTCCAACTGGGATCCTCAAAGTCAAAGATGCCGAATCGCTCACTCGACACAACCACGAGGTACCAATCTGGGATCGCGGGCTTCGAGGTTCTTCGAACAAACAGAATGCGATTCCCACCGCAGGCGAATACCAGATCCGAGCAATCGAATGTCTGACCAATGGCACGGCCTGGGAAATGTGGATCGAAATCTCCAATCCCGTTAAATCGGATTACTCCCGAAACGACCCAGTGACGTTTGATTTTCTGTCCGCAGCGCACGCCCGCGGAGTTGTAGTACGCGGCACGCCGTGTGTAGCGATAGCCATCGTTTGGGTCACGGCCGTAGCGGGCCCACCAATTACTGCCGAACCCCAGAATCTTCACCGACATCATAGAGGTACTCCATCAGTTCCTGGTTAACACGCCGAAGGACAGACGTCTGTTCTGCCGTTGTGAGCTGGGCCAGGCCACCGACCTGGTTGACGACGTCCTTAGGCAGTTGCATCCTGTGTTCAGAGAAGTACTGCCAAATGTCTGCGAAGCGAGTGCTTTCCTCTGCAAATTCGCGTTGCTCAGGAGGCAATGCGTCCACTCTTTGTTCGTACTCCTGCCGGTTTGTCATCGGGCCAAATTCTCCGCCTGGCAGAAACTTGGCCAAGTTTCTCGTCACCGATTCCAGCTTTGTCTGTTGTTCTTCTTTGGACATGATTCCAATACTCCTTGCGCAACTTCGTCACCGTCATGCGCCCTTAAGTGCACGGTTTTTCTGCCGTTCGGCTTGCAGTCTCAGGTCAGCTTGAGTAAGCTGGCGGCGCAGCTGCTTCTCCTGCTCTTGCGATCGTCCCAGTTGTTGTTCCAGCGAGTTGACCTTCAGAATGAGGTCGACCTCCGGTTTGAACAGCCCCATTTGATTTGCGACTTTGCTCCCATTCCCCCCTCCATTTGGGGCTGTGTCGCCAGCGCTAAGCACGGTTGATTTGGCAGCAGTCGCTTCGACCGGTTGGGCCTCGGCGGTGCGCTTCGAAGTGGTTCTCGGGGTTGGAGATTCTCGACGCTCGGTCAGGATGATGGGCAAACGGGATGCATTTTCTCGGGCGGATGTCAGCTCTTCGGAGAGTTCATGATTGCGCTTGCTGGCCTCGTCAACTTGGGCGTTTGCGCGGAGCAGAGCGTGTTCATATTGGTGAAGGATCTCCGCAATGGTCCACTCCCTTCGAACTCTCTGCCGGTGTTGGTATACGACAATAAGGAAGAGACAACCGAGAAGGCTTAGTGTGACAACATTCGACCAGAAGAAGGCATTCTGAATGGACTCTTGCAGGATCAGCTTGCGTCCTTGCTCGAGACACCCGCCGTAGTCCTTGTCGGAAGGATTGACGCGCTTAAGCGTGAAATCCACGAAACCCTGTTTCGGTTTTGCGGGCGCACTTTGTGTTGCAGGATCGTACGCCGACCGCTGCGCTTGCATTACTCCAACGCACACGGTGGTCAACAACAAACATTTGCTGACAATTCGGCTTGCGTGCCTCAGGACCATGACGCCCGCCCTCTTTTCAGCCATGGACTCCCACGGCGCCGCACCACTTCGGGGTCTTTGAAACGCAGGTTCGCACCCTCCCGCTGCGCATGGACAGAGTGCAACGCCGGATAGATCCTTGGGACGAGGCCGGGAAATGCGTAGTTGTGAGGCACTCGCACATGCAAATGAGAGTGCAGCGTGCCTTGCCGGTTATCGGCCATAAGGATTTCCATTTGACCAACAGGCAAGTTCTTGATGTGCTCGTCTTGCGCGCGAGTGTCCTTAATATCCGTTTCACTCCCGGCGCCGGTGGTCTCGTATCTCTCCTGGAAAACGCCTCTGCGACGGACTGCGAGAGTCCGCCGTTTTTGCCGTACCCGCGCCGAGGCTTTGAGAAAGTACTGGGCCGTCTCTTCGTCCTTTGTGCGCAGGATCATGTTCGTGTTAGGCGCCGAAGAAACATCGTCGCGGAATCCGCGCCCTACGTTCAGGAGTTGCGGAATGGCTTGTAGCGAGAACAGGAAGGCGGTGTTGGTTCCGCGCGCAGTTTGCAAAATCTGCGCGAAGTTGGAATAGGCGAAGGGCGCGAATTCATCGAGGATTACGGATACCATCGGACGGTCTTCGCGAGGGCCTTGAACTGGGTTTTCGTAGCGTCTGCCAATCATTAACTGCATGTTTTGCAGCAGCATTCGGCCAAGCGCCGTGACCGCCTTTGAGTTCTTGTTGGTGTTCAAAGAGACGAACAGGATCAGTTCCTGGTCGATGACTTCATCGAGTGAAAGCATCTCGTCGTAGGCGCCGGTGATGATCGAAAGCTCGTCGTCGAGGAAGGTCATCAGTTCGTTCAAGAGACCCTGAATCTTCGTTACGCGCTCACGATCTTCGAAGGATTTCTGCAACATCTTGACGGACATCTCCAGGTTCAAGCGACGTTGATTGCTGACGCCTTCCAGAGTCTGCAATCTCGCACGGGCGATTCCAATTTGCTCCTTCAAGACCTGCTGATCGAGCGCCATCACCATCACGTCATAGATGTTGAAGCGTTGTCCGGTATAGGTAAGGACGCGCACCAGATCGTTGAGGTACGTGGCCTGGTGGCCATGAAAGAAATCTTGTTTCAGATCGAACGACTCAAAGACGAAGTTCGCATGCTCCTGGTACAGGCCCTCGTCCGCGAAGAAGGGGTTGTAGCGCACTGAGATGTCAGGCCGGGAGGGATTCAGGACGCGCAACTGGTGCATGCGGCCGGCAGCTTCAATTGCCGGGAGAAGTGCTGCCAGGTATTCGCTGTCTGCCTTGCCATCGACAATCAACATCGGCATGCGGCGCGGCTTTTCGGGAGGACCCCAAGTTCGGAACAGATCCTGCGTAATGATGTTCCTTAATAAGGTGGTCTTGCCTGAACCGGTTGCGCCGCAGACGACAGCCTGCATGATCCGAGTGGCATCGGGCCATAACCAGGGTTTGCCGTGCACGTCGTAACCTAGCACTATGGCGTTTTGCTCCGATGCCGATTTCACCGCAGTGCGATCTTTGGACTGGGCAATGAATAAAGGAGGATGGGGCCAATTCTCCTCACGGCGCTTTCGCAGAGTCAGCGAGTACCAGATGATCGTACAAACTGCGCCAATGGCACCCAGAACGTAGAGTGAAAGCTCAACCAACTGGGCTGGGCGGAAGTGAAAACGAACAACGAGGACATAGCACAGGCCAGAGAGTAAGACGACCGCCACGACTGCCGCTACAGCCGCAAAACTTTCCTCGTGATCTAGGTAGTAAGGCCGCCGGCCAAGCCGATACTCATTGTCGGGCGTCATGGTTGACCAAAGCTGAAGAAGAGAAAGAGGCCGACGACAAACAGCATGATCGTCATCAGGATGAGCAGCAGTGGGTTAATCCTCAAGCGGCCGTTTTCAGTAAGCGGCTTAAGCGGATCCTGAACACTCTTGGCAACGTTTCCGGCAAGACTTTCTTCGAGATGTTCCCTAAGGAAGGTGCTAAGGCGCGTCTGCATCGCTGCCAATTCGGAATCTCTTCCGCGACCCATCGTCACAAGACCAAGACCGCCTTGATATTTGCGTCAAACACCAGTTGCAGCACCACAGGCGAGTTCAGATCCCGCCGAATGGCGACTACTCCGCTGGCTGATTCGCCGGGATCGAGATCCTCTGGCTTGGACTCAGCGTGCCCGATGGGCAGAGCTAACTCCTTCAAGTCTCCCAGCTTTTTGATTGTCTGCGCGTCCAACTGCCGGTGTTCCAGGACAGGCAACGAGATCGATGAATTGGTCACCTGCAACTGGTAGGCGCTTGGAGCGGCGACATGATAGGGAGTTTTGCCGCGATTCTCGATCGAGTAGTGGACATAGAGGCTGTTCTTGGTATGAAACACCTGTTCTATGCGAACAGCGACGGAGTGCTTCGCTACCGAGATCCGCGTGTTGTCAATCGGTTCGGCACCAAGGAAAGCGCGGGTGAGCATCATGTCTGCCAGTTGGTCGAGTTGTGCTTGTGGGTCAGCCGCCGGCTTCGAAGCTGTGACCGAATTGTCGATAGCGAAGTTCATGTCCTTGACCTCCCCCGCTGGTTCCAACTCGTAGTTGAAGCGGCGGGACGCAGTCCAAACGAACAGGTTGGTGGCAACTCCAGATTTGAGGGGTTTCACGAACACCTTGTTTTCCTGGCGCTCGATCTGGAAGTCTGTACCTCCGGCAGCAACCAACGTGACGGGTTCCTGGAATTCCAGCACGGTCAGATGGTTCAGAGCCGTCGTAACGCGGATGGCTCTATTGGTTTTGGTCGTAGTCTCGGTGTCCTGCGATACCGCGGTGACCGCAAAGAAGAGACACTGGCCGCAAATCAGGATGAAAGGCAGAAGTCGTTTCATGGTTTGCCTTGAAAGCGGAGGGCGGAATCACAAAGATTCCGCCGACCGCAGCTCCTCACATAGCCCAAGCCGCGTCATGCCCGTCTTCTTCGATGAAGGTTGAAGGCAGGAACTCCACGTCGTCCAGACCAGGTTCGGGGAGCGTGGCTGTTCCGGATGGATCATTGTTTGGAGCGAGGTTGTCAGCCAGTACGGCTGGGTTGTCGTCATCGAGAAGAATCTTTCCGTCCCTGTATTTCCACAAGAACGTTTTCTTTTCTCCTCCTCTATTGATTGGCTCGACTAGAAAGGTCCGGCCCGTGGAATCCGTGTAAACGGAGCCCACCGAAAGCTGTGGTAGATGCACGCGGACAAATCTCCCTCCGGTGCGCTCTGCGAGTTTGTCGATCAGTTCTTGCGGAAAAGCCAGAAACAGAATTGAGCCGCTGCCTTTGCCGCCGCAAACAATGCGGTTCAGCGCTTGCAACCAAGCCTTCCGATTCTCTGTTTTGTTCTGTGCCCAGATGCGGATGTAAGCAAGGATCGCCTTCATTTCATATTTTCCCCGGTCCTCATCGAAACGATAAGCACCCTGGGCCTGCGTCTTGGCAAGGAGCTTCTGTTTCCGCAGGTCGCGGTCCGGATTCTTTCGTACCGCGTCCCAATCGGCCCTGGCCTCTTCTAGTCTTAGTTTGAGTTGTTCGTGCCGTTCAGCAATCATGCTGACTATCGCGGCGTAGGCCCGATTGACGAAATGGCAGTCCTTCAGCATCTCGCGACTGACTTCCTCTCCCACCACGAGACCCTTGAATGCCTCAATCGGCGCTTTGTTGGTCAGCAAGTCTTCGATGTCCTTTCGGACATGGTTGTAGAG
>JAIQFW010000210.1 GCA_020073105.1 Terriglobia bacterium | reverse complement strand
GGTGGGCCTTGGCCAGGCCGGACGCGTCCGAGTCAATCAACATAAGATTGCACTCTCGCCCTAGCTCTTTTGAGATCGCGAATCCCAAGCCCGAAGCTGCGCCTGTGACCACAGCCCAATCCACTGAAGGACCGTCACCGTATTTCAGTGTGGGGTTGTGTGTCATGGGGTCGTCGTCGTAAAGATCCCTTTCCGCAACTGGTCGTTCCTTGAGGAAAAACACGAACGCTCCCTTTCACGAAGTTCCGAGACATGTGACGCGCGAACCAATGGAGCGATCAACTTCTAGCTTATGAACCGAAGTCCGTGGCACTCTAGTTCAGATTACCACTCTGTAGATCCGTCCCCGGCAAGCTCACTTCCGCATGTTTTCGTCTAGAAAGGCAAACACGTCGGGCTCCCAAATGTTCACGCCGAGATGGAGGAAGTCGTGCCCATCGTCCACCGTGTGTCCGATGGGCGGATAGATTTTCAAGCGGTGCGGCTTACCGATGTGCTCGCGGCGGGCGTCCAGCACCTTGCCGGACGAGAGGGAGTAATCGTTCTCGGCGTGAATGAAGAAGACCGGCGCCGCGACGTGGTCAATGGCCGCTAAGAGCCGCGCTCGCAACTCCGAAGAACGATCGAAGCTATACCCAGCTCCGGAAAAGACTACCACTGCTCGCAGGTTCGGTTCACGTTCGGCCAATAGCACCGTGAGCGAACCTCCAAACGAGTGCCCGATCACGGCGACATTCCGCGCATCGACGTAAGGGAGCGCCCGCAGGAATTTGAGTCCGGACAAGGCGTCGTCCATTTCCCTGTTCTCCAGCAACTGCAACTGCAGAGCGTTGCGCGCCTCTTGCCCGTGTGCGGCGGATTCGCTGTTCATCAGGTCAACGGCGTTAGCGCCCTGGTCTGTGGAAAGCCCGACGCCGCGTCTAAACAAGTACAGGAATACATAGCCATGGCGAGCGAATACCGGTCCGAGTTTCTCGGCATTTCGCTCATACGGCCCGAGGCGTTCCAGTTCTTCACGGGTACGGCCGCTGCCGTGATTCAGCAGGATAGCGGGGAACGGTCCGCGGCCCTGCGGGCGCCATAGCATCGCGTGCAGGGTAGCCGATCCACTGTGGACGACTACGGTTTCTGACCCGCCAGACGTCTGGCCCCAGGCTGTCGCGGCCGTGAGTGTTAGAACGAGTGGCACAAGGACGAACGCGTACAGCTTTGTCATTTGGCAATCCCCAACCACTGGATACCACGGATGCCGCCGACTCTGTCGGAATGGGCCCAGTATACCGTCATCGCTGCAAAGTCTGAGTACGCAAAGCAGCAATAGTCATCTGAATCGCTTCGAGAAGGGTCAGCAAGTCCCGGTTGGTCGGCCAAACCGGAAGTAATCCAAGCCGCCAGCAATCGTCTCAATTGGCGATAAATCCCCATTGCGCTCATTGAGGCCGCTGGGCCATTCTCAATGAGTGCTACGCCTGATTACAACAACGATCTTGACCGACAGATGGAGTAAGCACATAATTGGGCGGCTCGGGCTGCCAGATCCGTCTCCGGTAGCGGCTTCAGCGAACTGCTGCTTGAAAACAAGGATTCGAACCTTGCTGCACCGAAAGGCTCACCATGTTTCGATTAAGTGGGAGGGGAAAACTAGCAGTAACTTGTCTCATCAGTGTCACAGCTGCAATCAACGCACATGCTCAACAATTCAAGACTCTAGTAACTTTCGACGAAAGCAACGGTTCGACTCCTTATTTCACATCTCTTATTCAAGGTAGTGATGGGGACCTCTACGGAACGACGGCGTTGGGTGGGATCAACCGACACGGCACGGTTTTCAAAATCACGACCGACGGCACGCTAACCGTCCTTTACAGTTTCACCGGGGGTACCGACGGCGATGGGCCGTACGCTGGGCTGCTCCTAGGAAGTGATGGAAACTTCTACGGAACAACGGTTGGCGGTGGCACTTACAGGTACGGCACAATCTTCAGGATCACGCTTCAAGGTAAATTAAAAACCTTACATAGTCTGGCGCTGTCAGACGGGGTGGATCCCTACGCACCACTCGTTCAAGGTTCCGATGGGAGCCTTTACGGGACAGCCACGGCAGGCGGAGCCAATGCACACGGCACGATTTTCAAGATTACTCCGGCGGGAACATTCATCGTCCTGCACAGCTTTGAGGGAGTAGACGGTAATCAACCCACCTCTGGCCTCGTTCAGGCGACCGACGGGAACTTTTACGGGACCACCTATCAAGGGGGACCGGACAATGGTCATCACGGGACCGTTTTTAAAATGACACCAGATGGTGTCGTCAATAGCCTGCACAGCTTTGATTACACAGATGGAGCCTTTCCGCAGGCGGGGCTGATTCAAGACAGCGATGGAAACTTCTATGGCACGACCCAACAAGGGGGAAATCTGTCCTGCAATGCTCCTTATGGCTGTGGCACCGTGTTTCGGATCACGCCAGACGGAGTCGTGACGACCCTCTATAGCTTTTGCTCACAAAGCAAATGCACTGATGGCTTCTTTCCTTACGCTGGGGTGATAAAGGGGGCTGATGGAAGCTTTTACGGAACGACCGCCTTTGGGGGAGGCCACATCTTAGCCAATGGTGGTACGCTATTTAGGCTTACTTCAGATGGTGTATTAACGACCCTCCATCGCTTTGCTATTTCGGGTGATGTTCCTTATGGAGGACTGTTTCAAGACGTGAGCGGTGAAGTCTTCGGAACAACAACCTACGGCGGTAACTCTGGATGCGGCTTCTGCGGAACTATTTTCAGGATGAACTTCGGACTTGGTTCAGTTTTCTGAGCAGCCTGACTTAAGAACGCTTCGGCCCGGACTACAGGCTCAAAGCATCCGACCAATCTAGTTACTGAAGGCATTGAGCCCAGAGCGTGCAAATCGAGTGCCTGTTGTAACATCGCGATAACACTCATTGAGCGAGGATCCCCTGTCAGCAGCCAGTCACAAAACTCTGCCCAAGGCTTGTTGCCAAGTCGTAACACGCTGCAACAACTCAACTGGTCAGAGGACAAAAAAAGGTTTGGACGGTGACTAATCCCCATTTCTTCCCGTTTCGGGAAAAACCGCCCTCGCAACCTCTCCTCGCCCGCTTTTCCCAAAACCTTGTCAAGCCCTGTAAACCCAGGTTTTCTTCCTAACCCGCTCATTCACTGGGAGAAATGTTTCCCCAAATCCTGTCCAACTCCCCCCTCCAATTTGCTATTCTAAAAATAGAGAGATTCTTCAAGGCGCGGCATGACCCGCGCCTTTTGCTTTGCTCCTCTTGGGCCTCGCGCCCTCAATAATCCCAATTCTTACGAGACATGCATGGACGATCCTTGCGAATTTGCTTCCGACTGTCCCATCCGCAGCCGTCGCGCCTTGGCTGCGCGCCTGGTGTGCGATCCCAAGCGCAAAGGAGAACTCGCCGAAATGGTTTTTGTGCTCGCCGCCGCCAGCCATGGGCTCGCCGTCTGCAAACCGTACGGCGACAGCTATCCCTACGACTTTGTAGTCGAGATCGGCGGCCGCCTCCTCCGCATCCAGGTCAAGTCCGCTTTCGCCGCACGCCGTTCCGCCTACTACTTTCGCCTCGTCGGACCGCGGGGACACTGCACCCGCCGTCACATCTACAGTGAGGCAGACATTGATTTCCTGGCGGCTTACGTGGGGCCGCACGACACCTGGTACATCATCCCTGCGTGTGCTATCCAATCCACCACCATGGTCGCCCTGTCTCCTGGCGCTCAGGACAAGCAACGGGGCGCGCGCTTTGAACTCTACCGCGAAGCCTGGCAGTTGATGACCGAGCCAACGTAGAGACGTTGCTGGCAACGTCTCCCAGAGTCCGCCATCTTTGTCTCTACAGATTGACTGCTGCTGTTGAGGCACACGGAGCGCCCGCCCTCCTGTGGATTTCGGCAGTCCGCAGGGTTTGTCTTTTGCCCAAACGCGGCGTATGATTGTCCCTGGAAACTGTTGTGTAAGTACCGATTTTGGCGAAGCACACCAGTGGGCGCAAGCCCACATTTTAGTTTGCGGCCTATTCGGAACTGTGCAACCGCCCATTAAGTTACTGGTTTCATGGGACTTGAGGTCGAGCGGGTGAACGAAATCGCGGCGCGCGTGGCAGCCTCCAGCGGCCTGGAGGTGGTCGAGGTGGACATGCGCGGCTCCGGCAACAAGCGCATGCTGCGAATTTTCATCGACAAGCCCGGCGGCGTCACCCATGAAGACTGCGCCAATGTCAGCCGGGAGCTCGGCACCATCCTCGATGTCGAGGACGTGATCCCCGGCGGTTCCTACGTCCTGGAAGTATCTTCTCCGGGGCTGGACCGGAAGTTGTCGCGCCCGGCCGACTTTCAGCGATTCGTAGGAAGCCGCGTGAAACTGACCACGCGCAACCCGGTGAACGGCAACCGGTACTTTGAAGGCCGGTTGGAGAGTTTTCAGGACGGGCGTCTGACGCTGGAATTGGGCGCGCCCAAGAAGAAAGTGAAGGCCGGGGACAGCGCTCCGCAGAAAGTGGAGATGGATCTCTCCAACGTCGAGAAGGCGAATCTGGTACCGGAAATCTAGTAGCTGGTAGCGAGTAGTTAGGAGCGAGTGCCTAGCTACTAGCCCCTAGCCCCTAGCCACTAGCCACTGTGAATTTATGGCAAGCGAGCTTTACAACACGATCGACGCGCTCAGCAGGGAAAAAGGGATTGATCCGCAAATTGTGGTCAGCGCGGTGGAAGACGCCATTGTGGTGGCCACGCGCAAGTACTACAAGACCCAGGAAAACCTGCGTGCCGAACTCGACAAGGACACCGGCAAGATTCGGGCCTTTGCGGTCAAGACCGTGGTGGAGACTCCCGAACAGATCGAAGATCCGCTTTTGCAAGTTACGCTGGCGGATGCGCGCAAGCTCGATCCCCAGGTCGAGGTCGGTGGTGAACTGCAGATTCCCAAACCCACCGAAGGGATTCTGGGCCGGATTGCGGCCCAACTGGCCAAGCAGGTGATCTTCCAGAAGGTCCGCGAAGCCGAGCGCGACACCGTCTACAACGAGTACATCGGGCGGGTCGGCGAAATTGTCAATGCGACGGTGAAGCGGGTCGAGGGACCGGACGTGATCTTCGATCTCGGTAAAGCGGAATCGCGCATGCCGCGGAAGGAGCAGTCACGCCTGGAATCGTTCGCCATTGGTGAGCGAGTGCGCGTAGTGATTGCCCGGGTGGAACGGGCGTCAAAAGGCCCTGCAGTGGTGGTTTCACGCGCTGCTCCGGAGCTGGTGCAGCACTTGTTTCAGACCGAGGTGCCGGAAATCTACGACGGAACCGTGGTCATCCGCGCCATTGCGCGCGAAGCCGGCGAACGCACCAAGATCGCCGTCATGTCCAAGGACAAGGATGTGGACGCGGTGGGCGCCTGCGTGGGCATGAAGGGCATGCGGGTGCAATCCATTATTCGGGAACTGCGCGGCGAGAAGATCGACATCATCGAATACCACGAGGACCCGGTGACCTTCGCTGAGAAGGCACTGCAACCCGCGAAAGTGAGCCGTGTTACCGTGGTCGATGCCGCGGATAAGCACCTGGAAGTTGTGGTGGATGACAGCCAACTCTCCCTCGCCATCGGCAAGAAGGGCCAGAACGTTCGCCTCGCGGCCAAACTGCTCGGCTGGAAGATTGATATCAAGAGTGAGGAAGAGAAGCGCCAGGAGGTCGAGCAGCAGATGTCGGCGCTGGTCGGAAACCAGGCCACGCCGCTGTCGGTGGTGCCTGATCTCGGCGAGGGCCTGGTGGAGAAGCTGACGGCCGCCGGCGTTTCCACCGTCGAGCAGTTGGCCGACATGACGCCGGAGCAGCTCGAGGCCATTCCCGGCATCGGGCCCAAGACAGTGGAAAAAATCAGCATTGCGGTCAATAATTATTTTTCCAGCCTGGAAACCGGAGAGGTTCCGTCGGCCGCGCCCGATTTAGAAGCGTCTGACGAGCTCCCTGTCCCGGGCGAGCAGGGCGCCATGCCGCCGGACGATGTCGGCCCCGATGCCGGCGGTGAGGCAGGCGATACCGAGGGCTTGGCGCAGGATTCTGCCGCGTCACCGCAGAGCGCGAGCGAGTTGGTGGAAGAAGGCCAGGACCTGGAAGCGGGAACCGTCAGCGTGGTGGAGAACGTTCCTCCTGCCGGCGAGGCGGAAGTCACGACGCACGATCAGCAGCCTGACGCAGAGAATGTTCCCAAGGATGAGCAGTGACAGCGCCGTTCGTTGCTAGCCGTTCGTCGTTCGCAATTTCGCGCGATGAGAAATTTGCTGACGGCCAACGGCCAACGACTGACGACGAACAACCAAATTCAAACCGTGAGGTAGCTATGAGGACATAGCGCGGCGCACGGAGGAAAAAACAAGCTCGGATGGTAGACACCTCTAAGATTCGAATCAACGACCTGGCCAGGGAACTGGAAGTCAAGAGCAAGGCGATTCTCGATGTTCTGCCGAAGGTTGGCGTCACCGAAAAGAAAACGCATTCCAGTTCCATCTCCGTCGAAGAAGCGGAAAAAGTGCGCCAGCACTTTGAAGCGGAGAACAACGGGCAGGGCGGTGCGGCGCGTGCCGCACGCGCGCGGCCGGACGACATCAAGACCAAGGTTGATCTCTTGCACATCTCCAAGCCCGGCGATGTTCTGCAGGCGCTGCAGAAAAAAGCGCACCCCGCCGCCCCGGCTGCGCCGCGTCCCATGGCGGTTCCGCCGCGCCCCCCCGAGATTGCGAAGCCTGCCATCCAGACCCCGGTCGCCAAGGCTCCGGTCGCGGTGCCAC
>JAIQFW010000209.1 GCA_020073105.1 Terriglobia bacterium | reverse complement strand
AAGATGTTCTCGACATCCTGATTGCCGATCTGCGCGATATTGAGGCTGCCAAGAAGATCGACCGGCCTGAGCTCCGCGTTCACTGTACGAACACCATCATGCGGACCTCCGACGACAAAGCCAAGCTGGCACGCACGGTGCTGGCGCTGCTCACAGCGGAAAATGCGGCCCGGGCAGGAGCGGATCCATCGTGATTCTGGTTCCGGTCAAGAACCTCGGGAATGCCAAGCAGCGCCTGGCGTCGGTGCTCGACCAGACGGCACGCACGGAGTTGGCCCAGGCCATGTTGTCCGATGTTTTGGAAGCACTTGGCAATTGGCCGAATCGGCCCGAGGTGGGTATTGTCACCAGTGACCCGTTCGCGATGGAACTGGCGCGGCGGTTCGATTTTGAAGTGATCACGGACTCGGTTAACCGCAGTGAGACGGACGCCATCGAGATGTCGACTGCAGTGTGCGTGGCCCGCGGCGTTGACAGCACCCTGGTGATCCCGGGCGATATTCCCCTGATTCAAGCCTGGGAACTCGAAGAGATCCTGGAGATCGCGCCAGAGGAGGGTTCTGTCTTGGTTCCCGCAGGCGACGGCCGCGGCACCAACGCTGCCTTTCGCCGCCCCGCTGCATTGTTTCCCCTGCGCTTTGGCAACGACAGCTTCAAACCGCATCTGGCGGCCGCTCAAGCAACCGGGAAACGATGTGTAGTGTTGCCACTTCCAGGCATCGCATTGGACGTCGACAACCCGGCTGACCTACGCCGGCTAGCTGAGGCACCGGGTGAAGCCCGCTCACAGCGCATGGCCCGGCAGTGGGACCTGGGCGACCTCCCGCTGGCAGCGAACGAATAAATGACCAAGCCAGACCGGCCTCGGGACTTGCAGATCATTCCGGTGTCTTTCTCTGACGAGATCCGGCCCGGTGACGCGCTGACCGACAAACTTCTTCAAGCTCTCAAGGGCGTTAGGCTACCGCTGGCGCGGGGAGACATTCTGATCGTGAAGCACAAGATCGTATCTAAAGCCGAGGGGCGACTGGTGAACCTGCGTGGAATCAAACCTTCTGCCAGCTCTCGTGCCTGGGCTCGCAAGTACAAGCTGGATGCCAGAGTCACGGAATTGGCCCTGGCCGAGAGCCAGCGAGTTGTCCGACGAAAACGCGGCGTGCTGATCACCGAAACACGGCACGGGTTCATCTGCGCGAACAGCGGTGTGGACGTCTCCAACGTGGACGGCGGACGGCATGCGCTCCTGCTCCCGAAGGACTCCGACCGTTCTGCGGCACGGATTCATCGCGAATTGAAGAAGCGGACCAAGCTATCGTTTCCCGTCATCATTACCGACAGTTTCGGGCGGCCTTGGCGTGAAGGGCTGACCGAGGTGGCTATTGGCATCGCCGGTATGGAGGCGTTACACGACTATCGCCGTCAGCGCGACCCCTACGGCTACCCGTTGCGTGTCAGTATTGAAGCGGTAGCCGACGAACTGGCTTGCGCTGCGGGGCTGGTATGCGGCAAGCTAGCTCGCACACCGGTTTGCATCGTCCGCGGCTTCCGCTACCGGCGAGGGCGTGGAAGCGCCCGCGACCTGATTCGTCCGGCCGCGACTGATTTATTTCGTTGAGCACTCTGTAGAGGAGGAGTCGTGACCCAGGTTCCGCGGAGATCAGAGCTGGAAAATTTTCGGTGGTTGGAGTGGCCGGATATCGCTCCTCGGATGAGCGCGAGTGTACGCGAAGCGATCGAACAAGCGATGGAAAAGCTCGACGGCGGCGTGCTTACCCGTGAGCAGTGCCTGCTGCTGGCCAATTGCGCGGGGGACGATTTGCTCGGGCTGCTGGTGGCGGCGGATTCCTTGCGCCGTGAGCTGGTGGGAAACCTGGTCACCTACGTCGTCAATCGTAATATCAATTTCACTAATGTTTGCTTTGTCGGGTGCAAGTTTTGTGCCTTCAGCCGTGGCCCGCGGGAATCCGATACGTACTTTCTAAGTCCTGAACAAGTTGCGCAGAAGGCAGTTGAAGCTTGGGAGATGGGCGCAAGCGAAGTCTGTATTCAGGGCGGGCTGCCGCATGGTCTGCCGCCTTTCTACTATCGCGACATTCTTCGCGCGGTCAAACAGGCTGTGCCCCGCATGCACATTCACGCGTTTTCTCCCATGGAGATCGTGTATGGCGTTGAGCTGACCGGCATGAAGCTCGAAGATTATCTCTGCATGTTGCGCGACAATGGGCAGGACACTCTGCCCGGCACGGCGGCTGAGATTCTCGACGATCGGGTGCGTTTCGTTCTTTCCCGTAACAAGCTGTCCAGCGAGCAGTGGCTGGAGGTCATTCGCACCGCACATCGCTGCGGAATTCGGAGCACATCCACGCTGATGTACGGTCACGTGGAAACATCTGAGCACTGGGTTAATCAGCTTTTGCTGTTCCGCGAAATCCAGCGCGAGACGGGCGGATTCACTGAGTTCGTGCCGCTTGGGTTCGTGCATCAGAACACCTTGCTCTTCCACCAAGGGATTGCGCGGCCCGGCCCAACCCTGGCCGAGCACCTCAAGATCCACGCCCTGGCACGGGTCCTGCTCGCAGGTTCGATCAACAACATTCAAGTCTCGTGGGTGAAGCTGAACCGTAACCTGTCACAGCTGTGTTTACATGCCGGGGCCAACGACTATGGCGGAACGCTGATGGAAGAAAACATCTCGCGTGAGGCTGGAGCTACAGCCGGGCAGTACACCAGCCCGGAGGATTTTCAGTCTTTGATCCTGGAGGCGGGGCGGATTCCCGCTGAGCGCAACACCACCTACACTCGCCTCAACATCAAGCTGCAATCCGAGGCGCTGGTCGCTGAGCAGGCCCTGGAACCGGAGTTCGCGTGAGCCGACCGATCGCGGTCCTCGGCGGCACCGGTCCGGAGGGCTTTGGTCTAGCCCTGCGCTGGGCACAAGCTGGAGAGACCGTAATCATTGGGTCGCGAGATGCCAAACGGGCCCAGGAAGCAGCAGAAAGGATCAAGCAACGAGCAGAAAATGCGAAGATCCTGGGCGCGGAAAACGCGGCAGCCTGCGCCGCTTCCGACCTACTGGTACTGACCATTCCCTTCGAAGGCCACAACGCGCTGCTCAAGAACCTGAAGCCGGCGGTGCGCCCCGGCAGCATCCTGATTGACACAACCGTGCCTCTGGCCGCCAGCGTTGGAGGCCGCGCCAGCCGCACTCTTGGCATCTGGCAGGGATCCGCTGCGCAGGAGGCAGCGGAACTGGCCCCGAAAGGCGTTTCGGTCGTCGCTGCCTTTCAAAATGTAGGCTCCGAGATGCTGAACGCAGAAGGCCCGGTGGACTGCGATGTGATTGTATGCAGCGATGATCCAGAGGCCGCCCAAGTCGTGCGAACACTGGCTGCGAAGATTCCTGGAGTGCGGTCGCTCGATGGCGGCAAGTTGGAGAACGCCCGCATCCTGGAGCAGATCACGGCTCTGCTGATCGGACTCAACATCCGTAACAAGGCACATTCAGGAATTCGCATCACGGGCCTTCCGAATGCCGCTTACACTTCATCCCCATAGCCTGCGCCGTGATGAAACCCGATCCTGCCGATACCGCCATCAGTTTCCGACAAGTCTCTTACCGCGTCGACAACGGCAACGGCATCCTTCATGAACTCAACCTCGAGGTCTGCCGCGGAGAAACTCTGGTGCTGCTTGGGCGCAGTGGCTCGGGTAAGACCACCACGCTGAAGCTCATCAATCGATTGCTCACGCCCAGCGCCGGGGAGATTCTTGTCGACGGCCGCCCGCTGGGCGAGTGGGACGTCATTCGCTTGCGCCGCATGATCGGCTACGTCATCCAGGAAGTGGGTCTGTTCCCACATTTCACGGTCGAACGCAACATCGCCCTTGTGCCGAAGATCGAAAAATGGCCCGCAGCCCGCATCCAGGCGCGGGTACAGGAACTGCTGCAGCTGGTGGGGCTGGATCCCCAGCTTGCCAGGCGTTATCCCCGCGAACTGTCCGGCGGACAACGGCAAAGAGTCGGGGTGGCCCGAGCATTGGCTGCCGACCCTTCCTTCCTGCTCATGGACGAGCCTTTCGGCGCACTGGATCCGCTGACCAGGGCGGAATTGCAACGCGAGTTTCTCGACTTGCAGAAACGTTTGCGGAAAACGGTGGTCTTCGTTACGCACGACCTGCGCGAGGCCCTGTTATTCGGAACACGAATCGCACTGATGGAAGCAGGCCGGTTGATCACGATCCAGCCCAGGGACGAATTTCTGGCTTCCCGGGACCCGCTGGTGGTTGCTTACAGGGAAGCATTTGACACGAACTTCGATGCTCAAGGAGGCCCAGGATGAACGTCTGGCAATTCATGTCGCAGAATCATGCCGAGGTGCTGGAACTCACGCTCGAGCACTTGTGGCTAGTCGGCGTGTCAACCCTGCTGGCGGTGCTGATCGGAATCCCGCTGGGCATTCTGATCACGCGTTGGCCTAGGCTCAACAAACCCGTACTTGGCGGTGCAAACGTTATCCAGACCATCCCCAGCCTGGCGTTGTTTGGCTTTCTGCTGCCTGCGCCCTGGATTGGAGCGCGAGCCGACCGCCTGGCGATCCTTGCCCTGACGCTCTATGCCTTGCTTCCACTTATTCGCAATACTTATGCGGGCATCAAGGGAGTAGATCCGGCCGTGGTCGAGGCGGGACGCGGGATGGGCCTGACCGACCGGCAACTTCTGTTGCAGGTGGAGCTGCCGCTGGCGTTGGGGGTGATTATCGCTGGGATCCGGGTCGCCACGGTGATTTCTGTAGGTTTAGCAACCATCGCCGCAGCGATTGGGGCCGGCGGCCTGGGTGAGTACATTTTTCGCGGACTCGCGATGGTGAACAACTCCGTGATTCTGGCGGGGGCGATTCCCGCCGCCGGAATGGCGTTGCTGGCCGACGTGGGACTGGGGTGGGTCGAACGAAAACTCAGTCCGCACTGAGAACTGAGAACTGGCAACTGTGAACTGGGTTTCAATTTGTTCGTCGCGCGAACAGCATCATGCTTCGGAACTTCTCAATTTTGCTTTCCGCAGCTCTGTTAGTCTCCTGCGGCCCTCCGCGCGAGGACCGCATCGTCATTGGCTCCAAGAATTTCACCGAACAACTAATCCTCGGCGAGATCATCGCGCAGCAGATCGAGGCGAAAACACACTTGCCGGTGGAACGCCGCTTCTATCTCGCCGGTACTTATATTTGCCAGCAGGCGATCTTGGCGGGACGGATCGACATTTATCCCGAGTACACCGGCACGGCCCTTACTGCGGTGCTAAAGGAAAAACCCGGAGGGACCCGCGAACAGGTCTTCCAGCAGGTCAAAACAGAGTACGCGCAGCGATTCCAGCTCAGCGTGGGGCAGCCGTTCGGATTTGATGACACCTTTGCTATCGAGATTCGTGGGGAGGACGCCCGCCGCCTTGGGATCAAGACCCTTTCGCAAGCCGCGACCTACACGCCGCAGTGGCGCGCCGGATTTGGCTACGAGTTCATGGAGCGTCCGGACGGCTTCAAGGGATTGGCCGCAATCTACGGCCTGCGCTTCGCCGAGTCGCCGCGGATCATGGATCTTGGCCTGCTGAATCGTGCATTGAAAGACAAGCAAGTGGACTTGATTGCGGGCAACCGGACCGATGGATTGATCCCGGCGCTGGATCTATTCGTACTTGAAGACGACCGACACTATTTCCCGCCCTATGAGGCGGTGCCAATCATTCGCCAGATAACGATTGCGCGCCATCCTGAGGTGCAGCAGGCCCTGGATACGCTGGCAGGAACAATCTCGGACGACGACATGCGGCGGCTGAACTACGCGGTGGATGGAGAGCATCGAGACGCAAAGGGAGTGGTAAGGGAGTTCCTGCGCCAGAAGGGACTTTGGTGAGTGGCAACGCATGACGAACCAGCAGTAACTTTCCTATTGACCGAGTCAGAGGGTGGGGTAAGCTCATAACATGGCTAAGAGGCGCATTCGGCTAATGGAGTGCGTGCGGCGGTTGATTGGCTTGGATCGCGGGACGTCTGTCGCGAAGAAGCTGGCGGCAATCCGTGCGGCTGCGAAGCATCACTTCCCCACCGGTGACATCGGTAGCATGCTGAGGGAGATCAAAAGGGGATACGGCAGCGATGTGCAGCCGTGATTCTGGTCGATGCCGCACCGGTCAATCTAAGGAGTGTCTAGCTTCATGGGAAACTGGAGGTGCCGATGCGAATCTTGCTCGACAACGGAATATTCAGTCATTCTGAGTTCGCTGAGAGTGCTGTAAGCCAGACCTCCGTGCCCTGGGGTGGTACCGACTGCGTCTCAGCTATTTACGGCGTGATCAGGAAGGCGCCTAACAAGAATCTTGTGTATCAAGAACAACAAGATGCTCTGTTTACTGTCGGACGACTGATCCGCACAGAACTCATTGAGGCATATTCCTACAGCGAAATTGAGTGCGAGAGGTGGAGGGACAGAATAGGGCTCCGGGTGTGTAACGCCCTGCGAGGCTGCGGCATTCATAGTTGCCGTCCTGCCGTGGAACGTGGGCGATTCAGGAAAACCGTGGACTTCACGGATGCCATCTCAAAGGGAGGCAAGAAGGACGTCCGGGCGGGCATTGCTCTTGGCGAGGCGAATCAGGTCGCATTTCTGAAGTGGCTCTGCACTCTTACGAAGGAGCACATTGACTTATTGTTGCCACATGCTACATTGATCGGCCTGACCGAGTTCGACATTGAAAGCCTGAGAGATATCTGTTGGTTTCAATTTCTGTGCGAGAGAAGCGGGAGTCCTGAAAATTATCCTGACGTTTTCCATCTCTGGACGGCAGAGCGCAACGGTCTTGACGCTCTTCTGACTTTGGAAAGGCCGCTCGTATCGAGCGGTGTAGTCGGTTACTCTACTTCAAGCCCCGTCGTCGGGGCTTTTTTACTTGTGGTCGA
>JAIQFW010000208.1 GCA_020073105.1 Terriglobia bacterium | reverse complement strand
GGTCAGCATCTTCATACCGTGCTGTTTGCAGAATTCAGTCAGGTCAGGGACCCGCGCCATGGTGCCGTCATCGCGCATGATTTCGCAGATGATTCCCGCGGGAACCAATCCGGCCAAGCGAGCGAGATCGACAGAGGCTTCAGTCTGGCCGGCACGCACCAGAACTCCCCCTTTGCGAGCGCGCAGGGGGAAAACATGCCCCGGCCGAGCCAGGTCAGAGGGGCGTGTGGCGGGATCAATGGCCACCTGGATCGTCCGGGCGCGGTCATAAGCCGAGATGCCGGTGGTGACTCCCTCGCGGGCATCCACCGCTTCACAGAACGCGGTGCCGTAGTTAGAGGTGTTCTCCGCAGTCATGGGCCCGATGCGAAGATGGTCCAGCCGCTCCTCGGTCATGGCCAGGCATACCAACCCGCGGCCGTACTTGGCCATGAAGTTGATCGCCTCGGGAGAGACCTTCTCCGCAGCCAGGGTGAGGTCGCCTTCGTTCTCGCGGTCCTCATCGTCGACCACGACCACCATGCGCCCGGCGCGGATCTCTTCGATTGCGGTGGGAACATCCGTAAATGCGGATAGCGGAGCCATATCAGAGTGATTCTAGCAAAGTTGCCGCTAGCTTCTACCCCTTCTCGTCGGTTTGCCAGGAGCCAGCAGCCAGAAGCCGGGAGCCCGCTTCCAAATGAAAAGGGCCGCCATGCCGGCGACCCTCTGTCTTGCTGTGCTCGTTACAGCGTGGATTCGATCTCGAATCCCCAGGCTTCGAGCAGAGGCTCCGGGATGTACTTCGAGTTCTTGTTGCGTCGCGCCCACTCGCGCAGCCGGGTCGAGCGCAGATATTGATCCGGTGACAGCTTGTACTCCCGGACGACTTGTTCGAATTCAGTAATGGTCGGGGTAATAGGGCCGATAGGCTCTGGTTTGCCCCAGTTAGGATTTCCACGCCGCTTAGCCATAGAGATAACGCCCTCTTTATTAAGATGCTTAAAAGCTTAGATTCCTTCCATCTGCCTGGGATTCACACACGAACCCTGATCAGGGCCATCAACATGACCTCTAATCCCAAACACCAATAGACTAACTGGAAGTGGATGATTCTACTGGTGTTCGCTCTCGAAAGTCAACCAAAATCTGCGTTTCAAGTGGCAGTCTCTTCAAGCCTAAGCTGCTCATAACAAACCGGTTGGCCTTGGCCACGTGAGCGTTAAAAGGCCTTCGTCGAGTTACTCCCGTAATCCAGTCTTAACCACCTCTCATTGACCGTCCAGCCGGGTGAACCTACATTGCCTAAGGGAGGCTTCACCGTGAAGGACATTCATGAAGTATTGCGCCGGAAGCAATCCGAGCAGGCCCAATTGGGAAAGCAAATTGAGGCTCTACAGGCGGCCGCCGAGCAGCTGCGTGGCGTAGCTCACTTGCTGAATGAGGAAGAAGGAGAAAAAGAGGCTGCCGGCCTCGGAAACTGAAGAAGTTAGGTACAGACGAAGATGAGTCTCAATGCCCTGGTTCTCTGCTCCGATGGAAAAGTGATGCGGGTATTGCGCCGCGTGCTGAGCGACCTGGAAATCGGGGTAGAAGACTGTAGCGATGCGGATTCCGCCGTCCGCAAACTAACCCGCCGCAGATTTGAAGCGGTCATTGTTGACTGCATCGACGAGGACATGGCATCCAAGGTGCTCAGCGGGGTGCGCTCGGCCCCTTGCAATCGACGTGCAATTGCCGTCGCCATGATTGACGGCCAAAAGGACCTGCGCAGCACCTTTGCGCTGGGCGCACACTTTGTCCTGTACAAGCCCATTTCGTTCGAGCGGGCCCGGAGCAGTTTCCGTGCCGCCCGCGCCTTGATGAAGTGCGAACGCCGCCGCAATGCTCGCGTGACCGTCGAAATTCCGGTGGTCCTTTCGACCGAAAGAGGCCAACAACAGATCGTGACTTCAGACATTAGTGAAGGCGGCATGGCGGCCCGGCTTCCTCGCCGCTACGACCAGAAGCAGGGCCCGGCGCGGGTGAAGTTCACGTTGCCGGGAACCGAAGACGTGGTCGAATGCGCCGCGGAAGTGGCGTGGAAGAGTGCCGGTTCCCAGACGGGCATTCGCTTCGTGGGTCTGCCGTACGTTCATCGTGACCACCTTAAATCGTGGCTGACCCGGCATGCTCCGGAGATCGAACAGAATGATCCGCCGGTGCCGTGCCGGCTGACCGACGTGAGCCCTGGTGGTTGCTACCTGAAGATGGCTGCGCCGTTTCCCGCGCGCACCAGAGTCGTCTTGGTTATGCACATGGCAGAACGCCGCTTTCTTGTCGATGGAGTGGTGGTGGTCATGCATCCCGAGGTCGGCATGGGAGTGGAGTTCTTGCGCACCACGAACGAACAACTTGAGCACGTGAAAAAGTTTGTTCAGGCACTCAGGAAGACAAGTGGGACGACGCCGGAATTCGTGGTCGAACCGGAAGGAATCGACGACGCCGGCGACTCCAGTTCGGAGTCCATGTCGCCGTGGGAGATGGAAGATCCCTTGCTCGCACTTTTCCAGCGCAGCGCCGAGTTCACCACCGAATCCTTCCAGGATGAACTGCGCAGACAACGCGCCTCCTACCCCGGCAAGGCCCACGCGGCATCTGTCTAGAACGACTCCCTGAAAATAACTCGGGCCCTGACTGGCGAATTCCCCGCGGATTCGCTTCCCAGGGCCCGATCTTGTGGTTAGGCTGTGTCGGGCATCACTTGACGCTGATTACAGAGAACAGGCCGTTTATGTATTCGTCCGGCCCCGAGGCCAGGAACAACTGGTTGGTATTGCCATTGTTCGCTGACCCACCCCCGAAGATCAGCTCCCAAAGGCCTGGGTAGGCAATCGGGGATGTCCCGATCAATCTCCCAGATTTAGTGAAGGCATTGATCCGTCCATCGTCCTCATTGCCCACTAACACTGCGCCACTGGCAGGCCCAAAGTTGGAGGGCGCCAATGCGATTCCCCAGGGTGAGTGCAGCTTGCCTCCCGAGGCAAAGGTCTTTAGGAATTTGCCGGTGGTGTCAAAGACGTCAATCACGCCACCGCCGGTGCCATTCGTGAAGGTCACTAGCAGTTTCCCCAGGATCGGGTGAACGTTGTATGGCGCGGAGCCGGGAGGAAGGTTGGTATCGGTAAAGGACTTCACCAGGTTGAACGACCCATCGTACACATCCACCCGGTTGCCCAGATTGTCCGCGGCAAACAAGAAGGGTGAACCGTTACTGGTGGCGAGTGCCAATCCCGTGTACCATGCGCCGGTGCGCTTCACGGCGATCACGGCGTTGGTCGCGTCGACGCTGGGGTACCATCCGCTGATGGTGCCGTCGAAAGTCGCAAAAAGGAAAACTGCGGGACCCGAATGTCCATTCGCAGTCACCATAAAACTGGTGGTGTTGTTGTAGACCTGGCCAGTGGGCGATCCTTTCCCCTGTCCCGATCGCGACGGAATCGTGACCACGAGCGATTGCTTTACCCCCTGGCCGTCGTACAGCGTTGACTTGCCGGTTCCCTCGTCACTGACCCAGAACGGTCCTCCCGGAGCATAGGCCACGCCCCATGGGTTGACCAGGTCGGTGTCTTGGTGGTTCGCTACCCCGGCCTGGTTGGAGACAAGATTGGTAAAGGTATATTGAGCGGAGGCGCGGTTCGGCATCATGCCGACCGTGACGGCGAGTGAAGCGAGAAATGTGATAGTTCGCCGCATACGCTTTGAAACAGCCATGGCAGGTTCTCCTTATGTGCAAAAGTGAAGGTGATGGGCTTATGCAGAGCTCAGCGAGGGAATCACTGATCCACTCGCCCGGGCATTGTCGGGGTTCCTACCCGGCGCTATGTCAGAAGAATGTCTCTTATTTGTAAATTCTTGTGCGTCGCCACGCCGGTTAGGCTCGCGACAGGGCGGGTGTGAATCTCGGACTGCACTTGAGGCGCGAGCCGCTATGGCAGGAACTTTGCAGGAATCGGATTGTCCGGGCGTTCGTCATCCCAGATTGCCGAAGCGATCCACCAGCGCTTGCCGTCCCAGAAAAGTTCAACGCTGTTGATTCCCCGTGCGGTCACCGGCCCGTCCGGCTTCTGCCGTGATTCGTAAGTGCTGAACACATGCGCGATGTTCCCGAAGCGCTCCGTCACCCGGTGGATCTCGGATTCGAAGAAACCCTCCTTCACCATCTGCGGGTTGGTGCGATCGACGAACTCCTGATGGCTCATGACTGTGGCCACCGGTTGGCCGCTCTTGTTCAGAGACATGGAGACGAATCGTATCTCGGGGATGTAGAGTGAGCGGTCGCGTGACCACTGGCGTGGCTGAGCGGGAGGCCCGCTGATGACTTCATAAAACGCCTTCATCATTCCGTCGATGTCGGCGACGTCCTCGGCGTGCGGTGCGATGGTGGGAACGTCCACATGGGAGGGTTTTGAAGTCGTTGATTCCTGAGCGCAGGTGAAAGCGACGAACGCCCAGCCCAGCAATGCCGGCAAGAAAGCCATGCGTATTTTTGGAAGCAAGGTGAGTTCTCCAGGAGTTGGGTTGATCGCCCCTCATTCTACAGGCTAGACCGGCAGCTCAGACGCGCGCGGTGAATGCGCTGGGCGGCTCTCGGGGCGTGCCACGTCTGGCAACCGTACCCAAAGAAAGTGGGGAAGGGCCATCCCAGCGCGGGTTTCGATACTACTATGGACTTTCGTCGAAGCAAGAGTCGGAAGTACATCCCACCACAACCCCAACTAAGTATCTGCTACGTAAGCGGGTTGGATGGTGCCCGGGACCGGAATCGAACCGGTACGTCTCTTTCGAGACTCGGGATTTTAAGTCCCGTGCGTCTGCCAGTTTCGCCACCCGGGCGGCGCCGTCCAACATCTGAATTCTACAGCACTTAGTCTGCCCATAAACGCCCCGACTTGGCCGTGTGCCACCTCCGGCGCTGCTGGCGAGGAGTACGAATCTGTTGAAGGAAACAATCCGTGGGAGCGTGAGATGGTGCCAATCCGGGGCCGACCCGTGGTAGACGACGAGGGCACTGGTGGACGCCGCAAAACTGCGAGCTGGGAAACTCCGGTATCAGACAAAGGGTGGGGCAATCGTTCTGTCTAGGTCCCGGCGTTACCCAATCAATTGTGCCCACTATTGCCTGAAGATGAAATCGATCTTCCCGCTTTGGCCGGCGGCGACAGTGACCATCTGAGATTGAGTGCCAAGCTTCTCGTGCCAGGCCTTGATGGTGTAGTTGCCCGGTGGCAGGTCCTTGAGAGTGAAGTTTCCGTTCTTGTCCGTCACTGCGAAGTAGGGATGCTTGAAGACCGCGACGTACCCTTTCATCCAGGGATGAACGTTGCACTTCACTGGAATGGCGATCTCCTCGCGGGCGAAGCTCTCTTCCACGGGCATCCCAGGCGGCTGAATCTTGTTCCACTCACGGTTGTTCACCGGCATGGGGTGAATGTTGTGGGTGGTGGTGTCAGCGTTTACGACCTCGAGCTTTTGATTGGCCTGTAGCGCTACCACATGAGGCCGGTAGGAACACCCCTTTTGCTCCAGCACCATCGGTTGACTCGGAGGTGGGAAGGCTTTGTCGCCAAAACCATCGCTTACATAGACCACAACATCCTCGAGACCGCCGGCGGCACTCACTTCGATGTCCTGTGTAATGACTGGCCCAGGGTGGGCTTTGGTGCAATTGGGATCCGCCGACATCTCCATGCGAGTCCCCTTAGGCGGTGTTCCCTGAAATTTCACGGTGCCGGCCACCGAACTTCCGGCTTCAGCAGACTCAGCCTCGACGCTCGGCGTCAAGGGACAGATGAGAAGAAACCAAGCGATTGCCAAGAGTGCCAATTGCGCGATTTTGTTTGTCTTCATGACTTGCCTCGACTTAGTGTGATCCGTTGCTTTCGCTAAGTTCGGATTTCGGTGAATCTTTCCCCCTGCGAAGTGTGGCAATGTAGTGCACCAGGTCCCAGATCTGGTCCGGTTTTAGAGCGTCGCTGAACGACGGCATCGGGGTGCCATCCAGGCCGGTTGTTAGGTCGCGAAAAATGCCTTTATCGGATTCACCGCATTTCAACTTCGTACCGCTGGTGAGATCGAAGGGAGCGATGGGATGACCCTTGCTGTCGGTCAGCGAGGCCGCCGAAGGGCCGTTGCCACGACCTTCTTTGCCATGACATTGCCAGCAATTCATGCTTTGAAACAGTTCCGATCCCCGGGTCACGCTCTCCGGAGAATTCCGCGGCTCATCCGGAATCACAATTGCCGTGCCGGGCTTCTCTTCTGTGAACTTCGGGGAAAAACTCTTGATGTAGGCGATGAGGTCGACTCGCTCTTGCCGGGTAAGCGGCTTCCAGGAAGGCATTCCGCTGCCATGTACGCCCCGGCTGATGGTGTCGTACAGGTCACTATCGAGCGGCAGCGTTCCGGTCGGCGTTGACCTGCACTTGAATACCGCAGTTGTGAAATCCCTGGGCTTGGGATCGAGGTAGAAGGCGTTTTCGCCTTGCCCATCACCGTACTTCCCGTGGCAGTATATGCAGTACCGCTGGTAGAGATCCTTGCCTCTGCGTTGGTTGCCGTCGAGATGTCCGACCTTTGCTTCCTGGGCCAGTCCCGAAGCACCGGCGATCAGCACTAGCAGTGCGAGGAACACGGTTGTTCTGCTTTTCGTCTGCACTGATCGTCTCCTCAGAAGTCGCAGCCAAATCCCATATCCAGCAACCGTCCGGAACTGGAGCTCAAGGAATCAGAACCACGAAACGAGACTAGGAGAGAAGAGTTATGCAGTTGTCATCGGAAGGTCAAAGTGTAGTCACATTCTTGTAATTGCGCGGGCATGCGAGGTTGACGCAAGGCTGAAACGAATCATTACGAGCCCAGCTTGAGGAAAACTTGGCGCAGCTGGCGATGTTGCTGAAGCAGCGTCAGATAGCGTGTTTCTCTTAGGGCTGACTTCGCCCGAATGATACGTAGCAGAGCGCCTTTCTCGTGTT
>JAIQFW010000019.1 GCA_020073105.1 Terriglobia bacterium | reverse complement strand
ACTCACACACAAACCGGGCCTCCCGGGCCACGACATGGAATCAATGCCTCGACGGTATTCCCATCACCTCCTTGCTCGAACATGACGATGGTCGCCCCCACGACTGCTCCTTCGTGTTCTCGACGATATGAATCAGTCCCTCCCGTCCTTGTTGGGTTCAAAGCGGACATCGGCCAGCAAGCCCTTATGCCCTAGGGCAGAGACGGCCTGGAGCATCTGCACGAGGTCGATGCGCCCGTGGATCTGCTGGCGTCCCTGACGCCTCAGAGCAATCCCGCGTTCTTCAACGCCGCCCGAATTGCTGCGGTCTGCGCCGGGGAGCTGGCCGGCATCGGGGGGCGCGGCACCCCCGCTCGGATTCCCAGTAGCTCCTGGCAGGTCTTCGTATTGGCTGGAAGGTTGTAGACGTTGTCGTGGCCGATGGAATTCCAGATGGGGAGGATCTTTTCGTGCAGGACCAGCGCCTTCTTGTGATCACCCGCCTGCACCGCGTCCCATAACTGAACGCAGAGGGTTGGGACGGCGGTGAGGATCGCCGCGATGGCGCCGTGCGCCCCCAGGACGAACGACGGGTACATCAGGGCGTCCACGGCGCTCATGATCCGGCCGCGGTTGCCGAGCAGGAGGATGAGGTCCGCCACCAGCTTGAGGTCTCCGGCGCTCTGCTTGACCCCGATCACCCCTTCGACCGTCGTGATGATCCGGGTGAGGAGCTGGGGCGAGAGGTAGGCCCAAGGGACCACATTGTAGATGATGATGGGCAGGCCGGTCCCCTTGGCGAGGGCCTCGAAGTGCTTCACCATGGAATCGTCATCCGGCCGGAAGAGGTAGTGCGGCGGGGTTATCTGCAGGGCGGCAACGCCCAGGCCCTGCACGGCCTTCCCCCGCTCGATGCCCTGCGCCATCCGGGCCATCGATGAAGCCCAACGCCAACTGGAAATTTGCCTGCAATACTAGGGGGCGGCGAGGATGTCGAGGATCTCTGCTGGTTCCGGGCGCACGGTGTAGTCGGGATTGATGGAGGCGTACAGAATTGTCCCGTCTGTCTCAAGAATGTAGGTGGCTGGAACCGGCAATTCCCAACTCTCATCGCCGTTGACGAACGGTAAGTTGACGAACGCGCGTCGATAGACTTGGCGCTGGTCGTCGGGCACGCGATACACCAGCCCAAATTGGCGGGCCACTTGGTTGCCGGCATCGCTGAGCAGCGGAAAGCGCAGCTTGTGCTGGTCCACCATGAAGAACGACTGCTGCACGGTTTGCGGAGAGATGGCGACTAGCGACGCCCTGGCCTGTTGAATCTGCGGCAGAACCAAATTCATGGCTTCCAGTTGCCCAACGCAGAACGGGCACCAGCGTCCGCGAAAGAAGCAGACAACCAGACTGCCTTTCAGCAGCAATTCGGCCGAAGAAACCACAACGCCGTTGTGGCTCTTGAGCTCGAAACCCGGGGCCTTCGCGCCCACGGCGAGGGCACGCTGTGCAATCCCTTGCTCACGAAGCTCGGCGACAACGCGCGCGTGTACGGCTTGAGTTTCCGGCGGGACATACTTGGCGATGAGTTGCTTGCGTTCAGCAAGAATCTCGTGCAACGGACGGATGGCCGTATCGGGAGCCGATTCTTCGAGAGAGCGCCATTTCATAGAAGAGTAGCTAGTAGCTGGTAGCGAGTAGCTAGAAGAGCCCCTAGCTACTAGCTACAAGCTACTCGCTACATTCCCGGCAGCTTCATGCCCGCCAGCTTGCGCCCGAAGCTGGCCTTGCCCATTTGCTTGAACATTTTGCGCATCTGGGCATACTGGCGAAGCAGGTTGTTGACTTCCTGCACGCTGGTGCCGGAGCCGCGGGCGATGCGCTTGCGCCGGCTGCCGTTGATCACTTCATGGTGATTGCGTTCGTGGGAGGTCATTGAGTTGATGATCGCCTCCACACGGTTGATCTGCTTCTCATCGACCTTGTCCGCGTGCTTCTGCAGACCAGCGAACGGACCGATGCTGGGCAGCATGCCCATCAGGTTCTGGATCGACCCCATTTTCCTTACGCTGCGCAATTGATCGCGGAAGTCCTCGAGTGAGAAGCCGTCGCCGGCGAGGGCCCGGCTGGCCATCTCCTGGGCCTTTTTCTTGTCGACGTTCTGCTCGGCTTTCTCGAGCAGCGAGAGGATGTCGCCCATACCCAGAATGCGCGACACGATGCGATCCGGGTGGAAGGGTTCCAGGGCATCGTACTTTTCGCCCACGCCGATGAACTTGATGGGTTGGCCCGTGACCTGGCGGATGGAGAGCGCTGCGCCACCTCGGGCGTCACCGTCCATCTTGGTGAGCACAACGCCCGTGAGGGATAACTTCTTGTGGAACTCGTCGGCGGAATTGACTGCATCCTGGCCGGTCATGGCGTCGGCAACGAACAGGATTTCTTGCGGGTTCAGCAGCCGCTTGAGCGACTGCATCTCCTCCATGAGCTGCTCGTCGATATGCAGGCGGCCCGCCGTGTCCACGATCAGGACGTCGGATCCAGTATTGATCGCCTCCCGCCGCGCTTCTTTGGCGAGGCGCTCGACGGTGGCGGTGTTGGCTTCCGCAACTTCACCCTCATAGAGGTTGGCTTTGATGGCCTGCGCGACTACCTTGAGTTGCTCTCGGGCAGCGGGACGGTAAACATCGACGGAGACCAGTAGCGGTCGATGCCCGCCATTCTTCAGCCAGTTGGCCAACTTGCCGGAAGTGGTGGTCTTGCCGGAGCCCTGTAGTCCTGCCATGAGCACCACGGTGGGCGGCTGCGAGGCAAATTTCAGGCGCGCGGTGTCGCGACCGAGGGTTTCGATCAGCTCATCGCGTACGATCTTGATGACCTGCTCCCCCGGAGAAAGCGCGGTAGCGACTTCCTGGCCTACTGCCTTTGCCTGGATGTGATCAATCAGCTGCTTGACCACTTTGAAATTGACATCGGCTTCCAGCAGGGCAAGGCGCAGTTCGCGCAGCGCCTCCTGAATGTTTTCTTCATTGAGGACGGCCTGCCCGCGCAGGCTTTTGAACGTTCGCTGAAGTTTCTCTTGGAGGTTCTCAAACATAGGGACGAGTGTCTATTTTAGCAGCCGGGCTGGGGAAGCACTCAGCAGTCAGCACTCGGCGTTCAGCCATTGACCTGGTGGTGTGCTTGAGCGCGAAGATCCACCCATTCGCCGTCTTGGGGAATGCAAACCTGCTTTCTTACCCGTGCCGCTTCCAGCTGGAATGCCAAATCAGCGCGATTGACCAGGCAATGGTTGATGGCTTCCATGTGCACGGCGACAACCTGGGCGTCAGTGGCGTTGCGGCAGACGGTGATGACGTCGTCGGCAGTCATAGTGATGGGGCCGCCCTGGAGAAAGCGTGCACCTCCTGCGTTGAGGACGATGACATCGGGCTGGAACTTCTTCAAAGCAGCCTCCAACTCGGCACACCAAACGGTGTCACCGGCGATGTAAAGCGTTGGCTCGTTTCCTCCGCGAAGCACAAAGCCGGAGACCGGAGCCATCATCTTGGCAATATCACCAGTTCCGTGCTGGCCGCCGATGCGGGAAATCTCGACGTCGTTGCACGACTCTTTCCCCATGATCGGCCGAACCCTCGTGAACCCAGCCTCACGGAACTTCGCCTCGTCCTCCGGTTGACCGAACAGCGGCAGATGTTTGGGCAGCAGCCTGGCCGCAGACGTATCCCAATGGTCGCTGTGGGTGTGAGTGACGAGCACGGCATCCAGGCCGGTGGTGAGTTCTTGCGGCAAAACCGGCAGCGGAACCAGCGGATTCTTGCGTGGATTGGGTGAGTTGTTGATCGCCGGACGCGCCCCAGCGTCGTCGAGCATCGGATCGACCAGCAGCGTTTGACTGCCGTATTCGACGATCAGCGTGGCGTGGCGAATGAGGCGTATGCGCATGAAATTCCTTTGGCGGATCGCGTCACAAGCCTAGGCGTCCCGCACAACTTCATCAATCTGCACGGTGGGTTCAATGTTGGTGTAGTTGGGAATGTCGTTCAGAATCTGCACGCCGTGTTGCACCATGGTCTTCTGAAAGTGGTCAGCCGAATGGATCGAAATCCTGGCAATGCACACGAAGGGTGCCGACGGGCCTGTGAGTGAGGACACTCCCTTCTGTACAGCGATACCAGTTCCGAAGAAACCGGCCACCATGGGAATGTGTTTCGCCAGATAGTAATCAAAATCGAATTTCGCATCGCTCTTGTTCGGGTAGAGCACAGTCACACAGTGCATGAGTTCCTCCGAGTCTTGTGGTAAAGCCGTTGTCCTTGGCGGCGATTACTTTGCGAACACTTCTTTGGCGGCGATTACCGTGTTGCAATGAATGGTCACCGTGTCTTCCACTTTTTGCGCATAGCCTCCCGCAAACGTCACCATCACCGGGATACTACGCGCCCGGGCGACGCGAAACACTAGTTCGTCACGCCGCTTTAGTCCGTCGATCGTCAATGACAAACCGCCGAGCTGATCTTCGCGATAAGGGTCGGCCCCGGCAATGTAGCAGAGCAACTCGGGCTCGAACTGACGCAGCCCGGAGCTCAAGGCGTTGTCCAGCCAGGCCAGATAATCGTCGTCCCCAATCTCGTCCGGCAGATCCACATCGATCGAGGAAGGCGGCTTCAAGGCGGGGTAATTGTTTTCCTGGTGCAGAGAGATGGTAAACACCTCTCCGGCGTGGGCATTGCGCATCTTGGCGGAAGGTGACGGGCCCAGAGTCGGAGAGCTATGAGATGGCAGCGAGCCGCTCGGAACGCGCACACCGGCAAAGATGGCAGCGGTCCCGTTGCCCTGGTGGACATCGCAATCCACGGTCATGGCGTGCCGAATCTTGTCGTCGCGTTGCAGGCGGCGAATCGCCACCGCGACATCGTGGATCATGCAAAAGCCCTCCCCGTGGTCGGGAAAAGCATGGTGAAATCCGCCGCCGATATTGAAAGCAATCCGGTCCTTCAGCGAAAGCTCCGCCGCCAGGATTGAGCCGCCGGCGGCCAGCCAGAAAGCCCGCACCAGTTCCGGCGAATAAGGAATCTCCATCTCCAGTTCTTCCCGCGCGGACAGGGTACCGGCTTTCAGTTTTTGCACGTACTGCGGCGTATGTACTAGGAGAATGTCCAGGTCGGACGCAGGCTGGGGAGTTACGAAGTCCGCTGTCTCTGCCACTCCAGTTTCAATCAGGTGTTTGTGAATGCGTTCGTACTTTTCGGCGGGGAAGACGTGGGCGCCGATTGGAAGATAATAGTCATCGCTGTAAACGAGCTTGAAAGGCAGCATGGTGACTCGGACGGTTTGCAGAGTCTTCCATCATACTCGCGAGAGGCCGGCGGGGACTTGCTCCACCGTCGTGGACCATGTCAAAGCGGGGGCAACACCGTCTTGTGCTGAATGCCCTGCCCTTCTATGACCTCATAAATGAAATCTGCGGGGACACCTTGCAGGGTCTCGATCTTCCCACTGGGCCACCTGATCTCGACTTCATCGATGCGCGTTGCGGCGCCGAGCCCGAAGTGCAATCGCGGATCGCTCTGTGAGAGATAGCTGCCTCCGCCTCGGACTTCATTGCACTCGACCAGTTTGCCCGCTTTCACCGTCACCCGCGCGCCGATCGCCATCCTGTTGCTCTTCGTGCCTGCCAGTTTGAACAAAACGCGATGGTTCTTATCCGGAGTTTGGTTCAGGAGCAGGGTAGGAGGCTCACCGGTATTGACCAGCAGAATGTCCGCCTTCCCGTCGTTATTGACGTCGCCGAAGGCTGCGCCTCGGCGCGAGGCATCAGGAATACCCAAAAGCACGCCGGAAAGATCTTCGAAGGTGCCGTCACGCTGATTGCGAAACAGCAGCATGGGCTGGCGGTATGGAGGCGCGCCACGCACCTGATCCATCTGGGGATAGACATGGCCGTTGGCAACAAACAGATCGAGCCATCCGTCGTTGTCCATATCGAAGAAGCCGGTTCCCCAGCCGACCGGGAGATAGGTTGCGCGGCCGAGCTTGGCTGCATAACTTACGTCAGAGAATCCAGGGGTACCCAGGTTGTGGTACAAGGCATCCGGTTGCTCGGTAAAGTTGGTCACGAACATGGAAAGGCGCCCTTCGTGCAGGTAGTCGCCCCAATCGACCCCCATTGAGCCCTGCTCCATTCCGTCGGGACTGACCGCCGCGCCCGAAAGCAGGCCAACGTCCTCAAACGTGCCGTCGTGCTTGTTGCGGTAAAGGTAGTTGGGGCCGGAGTCATTTGCTACATACAAATCCGGCCAGCCATCGTTGTCGTAGTCGCCCCAGATCACGCCCAGGCCGTGGTACTTATTGGGGTCGTCCACGCCGGCTTTCTTCGCGACTTCCTCGAACGTGCCATCTCCGCGATTGTGGTAGAGCTGGTCGGTTTCACCCAACATGCCCCACGGTCCGCACTGCACCGGAATCCCCTTGAAGCTGCAGTTTTTCTCGTTCTTACCGAAGTTTGGCAGGTGGTCGATGTCGAAATGAACGTAGCGGGAGACGAACAGATCCACATCCCCGTCGCGGTCGTAGTCGCCCCAGGCCGCGCCTGTGCTGAATCCTCCTGCTGCCACTCCCGCCTTTTCGGTGGCATCTTCAAACTTGCAGTTGCCAAGGTTGTGGTAGAGGGCATTGCCGTTGTATCCGGTCACGTAAATGTCGGGGAATCCGTCGTTGTCATAGTCAGCCACCGCCACACCCATGCCCCAGCCCTTGCGCGTTAGGCCGGCGGATTTCGTGATGTCAGCGAACTTGAAGCCGTCGTCCTGGTGATAAAGCGTAATCATGGGATCGCCGCCCGGCTTGTAGCGATCAACGGTTGAGCCATTCACCGTGAGGATGTCGAGCTTGCCGTCGTTGTCACAGTCGATGAAGCCAGCACCGCCGCTCATGGACTCCACGATGTAGCGCTTTTCCGGCGAGGAGATATGGGAGACGGTAAGCCCCACCTCCCGGGCGACGTCCGCGAACCTGGGCTGAGGACCAGGAGCAGTCTGCGCAAGCGCGACAGAAGCGAACGCAACCAGCGGAGACAGGGAGAAAAATGTGCGCATTGGGGCAGAGGACGGGAAAATTATAGCCGAGGCTGCTTGCCTGGGATGCCTAGAACATTCCGGTCATTTTCCGGTTTCCGGCAAAACACTCGTGCACGAATGACGGAGTGAACCGCTGCACGACATCGCTTGGAATCTGGTCCTCGTCGATCTGCTTGAAATCGAGCGCGACTGTGCCCGCTGGTTGTCCGTGAGGATTCGCCGTGGCCAACAGGTAGCCATATACGTCCGTCTTGGCGGCCTTGGCGTCGGTCGCCTTCGGCGGGAGCCGGTAGCGCTCCGCTCCGGATGTGCCAACGATCCACCCCGGCAACACGCCCCCGTGGGTCCGCCAATATTCGGTGTTGAAGATACCCTCCATGAAAAAGTGGGAATGGCTGGCAAGAACGTATACCTTCTTGTGAGCGTCATTTTGCAATTTCAGGAGGTCCTGGGAAACCTTCCGGCCCGTGATCTCTCCTTCGTGCCACTCGTTCATGCTATGTGCAGAAGAGATGCTCTCCGGCAACGCCGCGTGCATGCCCACCACCACAGTGCGAATGGAAGCATCCTGTTGATCGCGTGCCAGCACACCCGCAAACCACTTCAACTGGCCGGCATCGAACTGGTCGTGGGAAGCATTGTCGAGGTTGATGAAATCAATGCCGCCGCGAACCCAGTGGTAGTACGTCTTTACGCGGTCATCTGTGGGATCATCTTTCAATCGCTGATCTTTGACTTCGGAAGCATTGAGCCATTTCTCAAACTTAGCGACGAACTCCGTGCGCGTCTTCGGCGGAATGGTCTCGTGGTTGCCGATCCCCAGGAAGAAAGGCATCGCGCCAAAAGGCGCAATCTGGTGGTCCATGAAATCGTCCCAGGCCGCCTTCTGATACTCCTGAAGGCTCGGTGTTTTGCCTTGCTGTTTAGCAAGTTGTGCAAAGTCCTCATCCGGTCGGCTGATCTTTCGCAGGTCGCCCAAATGCCAGTAGAACATTGCGTTGTCGCGTTTCGCCCCGGCTGCAATGGCGGGCATGACGACGTCTCCGCAGTTTCGTGAGTCGCCCGCTACTACGAACTGCCAGGTCGCTGACTCTGCCGCCTTCCGCGGTCTTTTGGGTTTAGAGGTCTGCGCATTGACGGAAGATGCCACCAGGAAGAGGGAGAGGCAGATCGCGAGTGTGCATTTGATTCGTAGCATGGAGAGATTCTAAATCCTACATCCTTCACCGGCCCACTTTTGCCCCGCGGGCCTCGCGCCAGCCTTCAATGATCAGGTACAGCACGGGGATGAAGAACAGGTTCAGCAAGGTCGACATAATCATTCCGCCAAACACCGTGGTGCCCACGGAATGGCGGCCTTCCTGGCCGGCGCCGTGCGCAACCATCAGGGGCACAACTCCCAGGATGAATGCGAACGAAGTCATCAGGATGGGGCGCAGGCGGATTCTCGCGGCCTCCACGGTGGCTTCCACCAGCGGCAGACCGCGCTCACGCAGCTGTTCGGCAAATTCAACAATAAGAATGGCGTTCTTGCTGGCGAGTCCCACCAGCATCACCAATCCGATTTGGCAATAGACGTCGTTCTGTAAACCCCTCAAGGATTGGGCCAGTAACGCGCCCAACATGGCCATGGGAACTGCGAGCAGCACGATAAACGGCAACACAAAGCTTTCGTATTGCGCGGAGAGCGTCAGGTACACGACCAATACTCCCAATCCGAACAGAATGACCGTGGTGCGCCCGGACGCCAATTCTTCCAGCGAGATCCCGGTCCACTCGTAGCTGAACCCCTGGGGCAGCACTTTCTTGCTGAGCTCTTCCAGGGCGGCGATGCCCTGACCGGAACTGAATCCTGGCGCCACCGCTCCATCAACTTCGGCCGAGCGAAAGAGATTGTAATGACTGATGACTTGCGGCGATGAGGTTTGCGAAATGGCGACGAGGTTGTCCAGTGGAATCATCGCGCCGCTGTCGGAGCGTACGTAGTACTGCCTTATGTCTTTCGCCTGGGAGCGGAACTGCTTATCGGCCTGGACATAGACGCGGTAGGAGCGGTTGTTGAAGTCAAAGTCGTTTACATAGGCGGAGCCCATGTAGACGCCCAGAGTGTCGGTCACCTGCTGCAAAGGAACATGGAGACTCTTGGCCTTTTCGCGATCAATGGTCACCAGAAACTGCGGATCGTTGGCGGTAAAGTCGCTGAACAGGCCGGTGAGGTCCTTGCGCAGGCTGCCCTGGCGCGTCATCTCTTGCGTAACCTTGGCCAGTTCCTCCAGAGTGTGTCCACCTTGGTCCTGGACCTCAAACTGAAAACCTCCGAAGTTGCCGAGCCCGTTCACCGCCGGCGGCAAGAACGGAAGCACGATGGCGCCAGTGATTCCGAACATCGGCCCTCGCAGCCGATCTACGACAGCCTGGGCGGAATGCTCGTCGCCCCTGCGCTGGGAGTAGCCTTTTAAGCCGGCGAAAATGATTCCGCGGTTGGGTGCGCTTCCCGAAAAGCTGAAGCCAACGATGGCGAAGATATTCTCAATCTCCGGGGCCTTGCGCATGACATCGTAGACCTGTTCCTCGATCGCTTTGGTGTATTGCGCGGACGCTCCGGGAGGCGATTGCACCGCAACAATGAACCAGCCCTGATCTTCGTTGGGCACGAAAGCCTTGGGCACGCGCTGAAAGATGACGTAAGTGAGTGCCAACCCCGCCAAAAAAAGCACAACCGCCACCAGCCGATATCGCAAAAACGCGCGCAGCGAAGCCTGATATCCATGGGTGACTGCTGCAACCACCTTGTCCACTTCGCGGAAGAGCCAGATCTTCTCGCCATGCGTACGCCCCAGCAGCAGTGCGGAGAGCGCGGGGCTGAGGGTCAGAGCATTGAAGGCGGAAATCGAGATCGAAAAGGCGATGGTCAGCGCGAACTGGCGGAACAGAATTCCCGTGGTCCCCGGAAAGAATGCGACCGGGACGAACACCGCGACCAACACCAAGGAGGTGGCGATGACCGCGCCAGTAACTTCCCGCATGGCAGCGGCCGCGGCTTTGCTGGGGCTATGTTCGCCTTCCTGGATGTGGCGTTCGATGTTTTCGATCACCACGATGGCGTCGTCCACCACCAGGCCGGTGGCCAGGGTAATCCCAAACAGGGTCAAGGTATTGACAGAAAAACCCAGCAGCTTGACGAAGGCAAAGGTCCCAATCAGCGAAACCGGGATCGTAACCGACGGGATGATCGTGCTGCGCCAGTCTTCCAGGAAGATGAAAATCACCAGGATTACCAGCACGATGGCTTCGAGCAGCGTGCTCAGCACGTCCTTGATCGACTCACCGACCGCGTCCGTGGTGTCGAAGGCGTTCTCGTACACCATTCCGGGAGGGAAGCGCTTGGACAAACGCGCCAGTTCCGCCAGCGCCCGCCGGTCCACTTCCAGAGCGTTGGCGGTGGAGAGCTGCGTGAGACCGATTCCCACCGATTCGTGTCCGTTGTACATCAGGTCGGAGCCGTAGTCCTCGGCGCCCAGTTCGGCCCGCCCGACGTCCTTGAGCCGCACCAGGGTGCCGTCGGCATTGGTCTTCACGATGATGTTTTCGAACTGTGCCGGTTCGCTCAGCCGTCCGATGGCCCGTACGCTGATCTGAAACTGTTGCCCCGTCCTAATCGGCGGCTGGCCGACCTGGCCGGCGGCGACCTCGACGTTCTGCTCCTGGAGGGCGTTCACCGCATCCGTCGCGGTCAAACCGCGACTGGCCATGCGCACGGGATCGAGCCACAGGCGCATCGAGTACTTGCGTTCGCCAAAGACAAAAACATCCGCCACGCCCGGGACGCGCTTGAGCGTGTCGCGGACGTAGACGTCCAGATAGTTGCTCATGAACAGCGGCGTGTAGCGGCCGTCGGGAGAATAAACCGCAGCCCCGAAGACAAAGTTCTGCGATGACTTAGCCACGGTAACGCCCGTCGCCTTGACTGCCGCGGGCAGGCGCCCCTGTGCCGTGTTGACACGGTTCTGGATGTCCACAGCTGCCAGGTCGGCGTCACGAGTCAGGTCGAAGGTCGCGGTAATGGAGCTGGTGCCATCATTGCCGCTGCTCGAGGTGAGGTACTTCATTCCCTCGGCGCCATTGATCTGCTGTTCTAGAGGTATGGTGACAGCCGATTCCACGGTTTGCGCGCTGGCGCCAATGTAAGCGCTGTTCACCGAGACCTGTGGCGGCGCCAGATCGGGGAACTGCGCCACTGGCAGGGTGGGAATCACGACCGCGCCCGCCAGGATGATCAGCAGGGCGCAGACGGTGGCGAAAACCGGACGGCGTATGAAGAAGTCGACGAACATGGGAAATCAGGAGTCAGGTCCCAGGTCTCAGGAGTCAAGCTCTGACCTGAAACCTTGAAGCTGATGCCGGAGACCTGTGACCCGATACCAAACACCTGAAACTACCCTTGTGGCGTCACCGCTGCGCCATCCACCAGGAACTGGGTCCCGGAGACGATCACTTTATCACCGGGCTTGATTCCCTCCAGTACCACATAGTCGTTGCCGACCATTTCGCCGACCCGTAGCGGCTTCTGGTGGGCAACTAGTTTTCCGTTCTGATCTTCCGCCACAAAGGCAAAGTATTGTCCGCCGATGCGCGACACTGCCAGCACTGGCACTACCGGCCCCTGGTGCATCCCCCAGATGACCCGGGCGCGAATGAACTGCAGGTTGCGCAGCTTGTCTTCGTTATTGGCTATTCGCGCCTTGATCAGGACGGTTTGAGTTGTGTTATCGACCTGCGGTGAAATGAAACTGATGCGGCTGTCGGCCAGCACATTGCCCGCGCCATCGACGATCTGGACGGGCGTATCGAGCTTGAGCTGTGGGGAGCGCTCTACCGGAATGTAGATGTAAGCCTCCAGGCTGCCCGGTTTGTCCACCGTGGTGAGCGCGGTGGTGTTGGTCACCCGATCTCCCACCCGGACTGGAATGTCGCCGACGATCCCGTTCCGCGGAGCGACGACGTTGTGGTAGTGAAGTTGGACTTGTTGCTCACGGACCTGGGCGTCCAGTGCCTGCAACTGGGCCTGGGCGGCGTCCATCGCTGCCTTGGTCTGGTCCAGATCCTGCTTGCTGACCACGCCCGCCGCGTAGAGACTGCTCGTCCGCTCGTATTGCTGTTGGGCCCACTTCAGATTGGCTAACTGGGCCGCTTTGGCACTTTCCTGGCTGGTCACCGTGGCTTGCTGTTTAGCAGGGTCGATCTGCATTAGGACCGCGCCTGCGGAAACGTGGTCCCCGGAATGCACCCGGATGTCAACAATCTCACCCTCCACTTGCGGCATGAGGACGGCAGAATCCCGGGACCGTAGCGTGGCCACATATTCTGTGGTGTCATTCAGCGCGATCTCCCGAGCTACTTCGATCTTCACTGGAATGCTGGGCGCGCCCGGCGATTCACCTTTGGCTGGACTGCCACTGCAGGCGACCCCCAGCATGGCCAGAAGCAAGGTGGCGGCGAGCATATTGCCCTTGGCCAGGACCTCCTTCGAATGCGCCCATCTGCCTGACATGAAAGCGCTTTTCATGATCTCC
Organism: Terriglobia bacterium; assembly: GCA_020073105.1. GTDB lineage: Bacteria > Acidobacteriota > Terriglobia > Terriglobales > Acidobacteriaceae > JAIQFW01. The sequence continues at coordinate 21,513 of JAIQFW010000019.1, read as the reverse complement.
TGTACCCTAACACGGCCTCCCGCGGCGGCCAAGTGAACAACGGCTGGCATGCTGTACCGAACACCAACGTTCAAGGAGGCGTGCAAGCAGCTTTAGACGCGAAAACCAGGCGAAAGTCAACCTGGGATCCGGCCGCAAGTGGCAGCGCTCTGCTACATTGTTCGTGCCATGAAACCCGCCCGCAGTTTCGCCAGCGACAACAATGCCGGGATTCATCCCAAAGTCCTGCAGGCCGTCGCCGCCGCCAACCTAGGGCATGTCGTCGGTTACGGCGACGATCCCTACACCGAGGCCGCGGCCCGCAAGTTCAAGCAACACTTCGGTGCCGATATTGAAGTGTTCATGGTATTTAACGGTACGGCGGCCAATTGCCTTAGCCTCAAAGCGCTCACCCAGACGTATCAGGCGGTACTCTGCACCGAAGCAGCCCACATCTACACTGACGAATGCGGGGCACCGGAAAAATTCACCGGCTGCAAACTGATTCCCATCGCCGCGCCGGATGGCAAACTCACTGTAGAGAGTGTAAGCGGCGCCTATCACGGCATCGGTGACCAGCATCACGTCCAGCCGTGCGTTATTTCCATCACCCAGGTCACGGAGATGGGAACCGTCTATCAACCGGCGGAAATCCGGGACCTGGCGCGATTCGCGCATCAACGGGACATGCTTTTGCACATGGACGGGGCGCGCATCGCCAATGCTGCGGTGAGCCTGGGGCTCAATCTGCGTCAAGCTACGCGCGACCTGGGCGTGGACGTATTGTCGTTCGGCGGAACTAAGAACGGCGCAATGGGTGCTGAGGCAGTGGTTTTCTTCAGCAAGAAGCTGGCCCGGGACTTCCTGTACTTGCGCAAACAGGGCATGCAACTGGCCTCGAAGATGCGGTTTATCTCGGTGCAGTTTGAGGCCCTGCTCTCCAACGATCTGTGGCGGAAAAATGCCGAGCACGCCAACCGCATGGCAGCGTTGCTGGCAAAGGAAGTCCGCAAGATTCCCCGCGTGGGGATCGTGTATCCGGTTGAAGCCAACGGAGTGTTTGCACAGATTCCGCGGCAAGCCATCGCCAAACTGCAGAAGCGCTACTTCTTTTACGTATGGAATGAAGAGGAATCGGTGGTGCGCTGGATGTGCTCGTTCGACACGACGGAAGGGGATGTGAAGGGGTTCGCGAGGTTTGTGGCGGAGACGGTGGACGGGCGGTAAGCCCGGGTGCCCGAATGAGCTATTGATTTTTCGGCTGTTCTTTACTAAATTTGCGGTCGTTCCGAGATTCGGCGGGTCTCAGGAGATGGGATGTTGCGAAGCTGGCTCAGCGTAATGTTGGTTCTCTCGGCTGTGGTCATGGTGCCCAGTTGCGGACACGATCAGCAGCTGGTTTCCATAGATTTGCAACCAAAGCTTGGGTTCGTATTCGAAGGTCTAGGGGCTCAGGGACAGTTCACCGCCCTTGGCACTTACATTCACCCTCCTGAGACCAAGGACATCACCAACCAGGTGGTCTGGAAGCTGGATATTGCGAACTTTGGAGACCTGACGCAGACAGGCCAGATCACATATACCCGAGCCGACGGATGCGGAAGCGGCGACGTTATCGCCACGCATTACGACGATCCGAACAATCTCGGTCACGGTCAGACGCTTACGGCCAGCGCACCCGTCAAAGGCGTGAATGAGGGGACTGACACGTGTAAACCTTAAGGGCCGGGCAGTCTTACTCGGTGTCTAACATCTTCCCCAGTGTCGGCTTATGTTTTTCGCCTTTCTCTTCCCGACGATCCGGAACCACCTGCGAAGCCTTCGGCGTTCCGATCCGCTCCCGCGCTAACGCTTTGACGGCCTCGACCGCGCGGAACTTTTTCACCTTCTTTTTCCGGGGCATGGTTCCCATCTTGCCATAGCTAGCCCAGGGTTGACGTGCAATAATCATGCGTAGGTGTTGTTGTCTCGACGGATAAGGCCGACGACGGACGACCATCGGCCAACGACTTTCATGGACGAGCGCGATTTTTTTGACGAACGGCAGGAAAAGAAAAACGCCAACCTGAACTGTCCCCACTGCCAGCAGTCGGCCGAGTATGAGATCACCTGGCTGGTGCGCACCAAGAAGAAGCAACTCCCGGGACGGGGCGATGATCGCGACCGCGCAAAATTCGCCAAGGCCCGCTCCTACATGTTGCGCAAAGACGACATGATGGCCTGCAAGAACATGCGCTGCCGCAAGCGCTTCGAAATCTCCGGATTGCAATCAGTGGTTTTCACCGACTAATCACAGCGCGGTTTTCTCTTCTGTGGTACTCATTTATACTTGTTGGTTTTCCCGAAGGCGTCACTGTGTAGAGACGTTGCTGGCAACGTCTCCCATACGCCCCTGGAGGAGCTTCCTTGAAGATCCTGGTTTGCATGAAACAGGTCCCGCAGAAAGACGCGCCACTCAAGTTGAACGAGTCAGGCACGTGGATCCGCGAAGACGTTTCCTATGAAGTGAACGAGCCCGATGCCTATGCGCTCGAGGAAGCACTGCGCCAGAAAGAGAAGCACGGCGGCGAGGTGGTGGTGATCACTTCGGGTCCGGCCCGGGCGCAGCAGGTATTGCGCGAAGCGCTGGCCAAGGGCGCGGATCGGGCCATCCACCTGGAAGACGCCGCCTTCGTCGGCCTGGATGCGCTCAACACCGCCCGTGCCTTTGCCGCCGCGATCAAGGACGAGCAGTTCGACCTCATCTTCACCGGGTTGCAGTCCGACGATTACGGCTACGCCCAGACCGGAGTAGTCCTGGCGGAACTACTGGGCTGGCCACACGCCACCATCATCATGCAGATCGAGAAGAACGAAGGTGGAATCCGGGTGAAGCGCGAGCTCGAAGCTGGGTTCTTCCAGTTCGTGGATATGCCCCTGCCTGCCGTACTTACAATCCAGTCGGGCATTAATAAGCTGCGCTACGCAACTTTGATCGGCATCAAGCAGGCCAAGAACAAACCGCTGCGCAAGGTGAGCATGAGCGAGGTTCAGTCCGCGCTGAGCGCGAACCTGCAGACAATCGAGCGCTTGTACGTCCCTCAAAAGACCAAGCAGACGCAATTCCTGGAGGGGCCAGCCTCCGAAGTGGCCAAGAAGCTGGTGGACAAACTGCGCAACGAAGTGCGCGTACTATAACTGAGAACTGAGAACCGGCAACTGACAACTGGTTTTAGAAGAAAAGGCATTCATGGCAGATACAATCCTCGTGGTCGTCGAACAACGTGAAGGCAAGCTGAACCGCGTCTCCTGGGAGACACTCGCCGGCGGGCAAGCGCTTGCGGCTGACACCGGCTGGGCACTGGAGGCAGCGGTCGTGGGCAGCGGGGTGGCCGGTTTCGCCGCCGAAATCGCCGCCAAGAAAATTTCCAAGGTCTATGCGGTCGAGTCGCCCAAACTCGAGCCCTACACTCCCGACGCATTCTCAGCGGCGCTGAAGCAGTTCCTCGAATCCCGGCAGCCCAAGCTGGTCCTGATGCCGCACACGTATCAGGTGCGCGATTTTGTTCCCAAGTTGGCCACGGCCATGGGCCGCACCGCGATCAGCGATTGCATCGGCTATAAGAAAGACGGCGCCAAGCTGGTGTTTACCCGGCAGATGTTCCAAGGCAAACTGGCCGCCGATGTGAGCTTTGCCTGCGACGCGCCCTGGTTCGTAACTTTTCAGAACGGCGCTTTCCGTGGCGACAAAGTCGAGGCCGGCGCCAGCGCCGCTTCGGTGGAGACGGTGAATGTGCAGATCGCCGACGGGGTTGTTCGCAACAAGCCGCAGGAAGTGTTCAAAGAAGCCAAGCAGGCGGTGGATCTGACCCAGGCCGAGATCATCGTGTCGATCGGCCGCGGAATCAAAGAACAGAAGAACATCGAGTTGGCCAAACAACTGGCCGAAGCCTTGGGTGGAGAGATTGCGGCGTCGCGTCCGATTTGCGACTCCGGCTGGCTGCCCATGGACCGCCAGATTGGGTCGTCGGGCCAGACGGTTGCGCCCAAGCTTTATCTGGCACTCGGTATCAGCGGCGCGATCCAGCACATTGTGGGCATGAAGGGTTCGCGCACCATCGTCGCCATCAACAAGGATTCCGAAGCGCCGATCTTCGAAATTGCCGACTACGCGGTGGTGGGGAATCTTTTCGATATCGTGCCTCCGCTCACAGAAGAAGTGAAGAAGGCCAAAGCTGTCGGGTAACCGTAACAGCTTGGGTACACTCCCGCTGGTAACCAACTTTGCTGATGCGAGGCCGAGCGCAACGGGCTAGAATTAGCTATATGGAGATGGTCGTTACAGCCGTCTACGAGCAAGTCCCCGAGTCCGAAGGTGGCGGCTACACCGCTTACGCCGAAGAGCTCCCCGGTGCAATCTCCGAAGGCGATACCTTGGAAGAAGCCCGCGAGAATCTGCGGGATGCCGTCGAGATCCTCTTAGAGGCAAACCGAGAACTGACAAGGACGCCCCGCCCAGGCCAAAAAGTCACGCGCGAAAAGATAACAATCTCGGTTGCTTGATACTGCAGAGATTGGGCAAGGCGCACTATCCTCAGGTGTATTGCAGCCCCCGCCAAACGGGCTGTCTTCAAGAACCACACTTGAATATGGGAAAAAGGGCAACGGAGCCGGCTTCTCAGCCAAGACCTTCATGGATCACATCGGCTACGACTACTCCGAATCGAGATCAACCCCGGTGAGATGGGATGAAGGCGAATCAATGTTCATTGCGGATGTACCAATGGAGTACCTTCGGGATAATTCGCAACGGTTACTCCCGACTGTGGAGCATTCGCAGGCAAGGAAGGGGAAATGAGTTTTGGCTTGGTACAGCCCACTGCCTGCCGGCGGGCTGAACTCACGGGAACTACCGAGAGACTTGCTGCTATTTAGTTAGGAAAATGAGTTGAAACGCCAAGACTTGATCCGACATCTAGAGACACACGGTTGCGCGCTGCTTCGCGAAGGAGCGAAGCACAGCGTCTACTACAATCCTACAGCGCAACGGACCAGCACCGTGCCTCGGCATCGCGAAGTCAAGAATCCAACCGCCATTCGAATCTGCAAGCAACTCGCCGTACCAGATCCGCTTCGCTGAATCGCCTAGAAGCATTTATCATAGCTGGTCGCTTATTCTTCAAATGTTAATCTTCCGCAAACCTCTCGAGGGCGTTGACCGGCCGCAGATGCCCGCCGATGTGGTCATCGTGGGCGGCGGTCCGGCCGGTATGGCTTGTGCGCTGAGGCTGTCTCAGCTCATTGACCAGCACAATGCCAAGAGCCCTGATTCGCAGCTCAGCAAGGAAAATATTTACGTCCTGGAGAAAGCGCGTGAAATCGGGCAGCACTGTCTCTCCGGTGCGCTGCTGGACCCACGATCGATGCGCGAGTTGCTCCCCGGCTTCGAGAAAGAAGCCCCGCTCGACGCCGAGGTGACCGAGGAATCCGTCTATTTTCTCACCGAGAAGGGCAAGCTGAAGTTTCCCATCACGCCACCGCCCTTGCGTGATCACGGCAACTATGTCATCTCGCTGAACCGGTTCGTGAAGTGGCTGGGAAGCAAGGTGGAGGAGACTGGCATAACGGTATTCACCGGGTTCGCTGGGTCTGAATTGCTATTCGACAGCGACCGGGTTACCGGGGTCCGCACCGACGACAAAGGTGTGGACAAAGAGAATCATCAGAAATCCAACTTCGAACCGGGATACGACTTGCAAGCCAAAGTGGTGATTCTGGCCGAGGGAACGCGTGGTTCGCTGACCAAGCAGCTCATTGCCAAGTTCGATCTCGCCAAGGACTGCAACCCGCAAACCTACGGCCAGGGCGTGAAGGAGTTGTGGGAGGTTCCTGCGGGCAGGATCGCGCCCGGCGAAGTCATCTACACCATGGGGTGGCCGCTTACCACGCAGGAATATGGCGGCGCCTGGATCTACGGCGGCAAGGACAACGTGGTGTCGCTGGGTTTTGTCACCGGTCTTGACTATCCCGATCCGCGCCTCGATCCCCAGCGTGTGCTGCAGGATTTCAAGCAGCATCCCTTCGTGACCAGGTTGCTCGAGGGCGGGAAAATGATCCGCTACGGTGCAAAGTCCCTCCCCTACGGAGGTTGGTGGGCGATTCCGCCGGTAGCGGGCAGTGGCTGGATGATCCTCGGTGACTCGGCAGGATTCCTGAATTCGCAGAGGCTGAAGGGAATTCATCTGGCAATCAAGAGCGGGATGCTGGCGGCCGAAACCGCTTTCGAAGCACTGACGAAAGATGATTCGTCGGCAAAGACGCTTGGGCAGTTTCAAAGTAAGGTCGAAGCTAGTTGGATCAAGGACGAGCTGTGGAAGGTTCGTAATTTCCACCAGGGATTCGAACACGGTTTCTGGGCGGGAATGTTCCATGCGGGATTGCAGCAGTTCACCGGAGGACGCGGACTACGTGCTCGCTACCCGGGAACTGCGGGCCATCAGCACATGAAGAAGCTTGCCGATTTGCCCGCGGACGGGGCAAGTGAGGCGCATCTGCTCGGTCCCGCCAAGGGTGATGGCAAGTTGACCTTCGACAAGCTCACCGACCTCTATCACTCAGGCACGAAGCACGAGGAAGATCAGCCCGCGCACTTGGTGATCCACGATACGAATATCTGCAACACTCGCTGCGTGAAGGAATTCGGCAGTCCCTGCCAAAATTTTTGTCCCGCGAACGTGTATGAAATGGTGGACGACGCCGAGCAGCCCAACGGCAAGCGCATTAGCCTGAACCCGTCGAATTGTGTGCACTGCAAGACTTGCGACATCGCCGACCCGTACCAGATCATTACCTGGGTCCCGCCGGAAGGTGGGGGCGGGCCGAACTACGACGGGATGTGACTGCTCCGAAGGACTTTCGCCGCAGATTTACGCGGATGAACGCAGATATCAATTGGCCCAGTTCTGCACCTTTAGGCCGCGCACGCGCCGGAATTCTTTTTCATTGTTCGTAACCAGCGTCAGCCCCGCGGCCAGGGCATGGGCGGCAATCCAGAGGTCGTTGTTGCCAATCATCTGGCCTCGCACAGCCAGGTCGGCACGGATGGTTCCGTAAGCTTGGCCGGCGGTCTCAGGAAGCGGCAGCGCCGGGAGCCAGTAGAGGAGTTCGGCCAACCGCTCCAGTGCGGCGGTGCGCTGTTTACTCTTTTGTGCGCCAAACACGAGCTCGCCGTAGGTGATGACCGAGAGCGCAGCTTCTCCCTGGCGCAGGGTTTGGAATCGCTGCAGAACCTCCTGCGGTTTGTTCTGCCGAATGTAAATGCAGATGTTCGTGTCCAGCAGGAAGCGGGCTTCCATCTAGAGCCCTTTCCTCTTCTGCGGCTGGTCCTTCTCGCGGCCTGGGATTTCGAGGTCGTCGGGCATCCCTGCCAAGAGGTCGAACGCCCGAACCATACTGCCTTTTTTTTCCCGCAAAACGATCTCGTCCCCCCGGCGGAAAATTTCGACCTCTTTGCTCTTTAAGCGGAATTGTTTGGGTAGCCTGACCGCCTGGCTGTTTCCCGACCGGAACACTCGGGCAGTGCCCATACGACTTCCCCCTTGTATATACATTAAGTATATACGTAGAGGAGCTGGGCTTGCAATCGTCAATGGTGCCTACAAATGTGCTATATACAATGGCCTCGGGTGATGCCGTGGGGCGACACAGGGCCATGCCCAGAAAGAGAACCAATCCTGCATGAGATACACACCGCGGATTCTCGTATTAGCCGTGATCGCATTGTGCGCGACAGTCGCCGTTGGCCAAGACGAACCTCCCCAGGACGCCGAGGGCTGCAAGGACTCGCCGATCATCGCCCGCATGCCGGGCAGCGCCATCCATAGCTGCGATAACAAGGAATTCGACCAGGGGCAGATGCCGATTGACAAGGATGGCAGTCAGAAAACCGTCGAAGGCGAATATCACTACTGGGACTACGGGACGCGTGAAGGCGTCAGCGAAATCCAGGTCTTCCGCAACTTCGAGACTGCGCTCAAGCAAGGCGGATTCACTATCGTCTATGAGGACCCGACGGAATACATCACCGCCCGCAAGGGCAGTACCTGGTACCTGCTGGACAACAAGGGAGCGTTCTACTACCAGACGATCGTCACCGAAAAGGCGATGACGCAGGAGGTCACCGCCGATGCCTCCAGCCTGGCGGACGAGCTCAACAAATCCGGCCACGTTGCCGTGTACGGCATTCATTTCGATACCGGGAAAGCGACGATCCTGACAGACTCGGAGAATATCCTGGGCGAGATTGTGAAGATGCTGCAGCAGAACGGCGGCGTGAAGCTGAGCGTCGAGGGCCACACCGACAATGTTGGCTCAGCCGCAGCCAATCAAGCTCTCTCGGAGAAGCGCGCCCAGGCGGTCGTGGCGTGGCTCACGGCCCACGGCATCGATGGTTCGCGTCTGAAGGCAAAGGGCTGGGGACAGACCAAGCCCGTCACTGACAACGGCAGCGAAGATGGCCGCGCCAAGAACCGCCGAGTGGAGCTGGTGAAAATCTAACGTAACGCCAGCGGACGCAACGCATCTATAATTAAGAGTGAGTTTCCGACCTCCGTGGCCTGTGGAATACCTGGCTGCGGCGGCGAGGGAAAGCTTTCTTTGCGCGCTTTGCGGTGAGAGGTTTTAACCGCAAAGGGCGCAAAGGGGCTCGCAAAGTTCACAAAGAAGAGCTATCCCAAGGGTGCAGGTGGAAACGTCTGCGCCTCCCGGCTTCGTGAGAAGCCATTGGAAAGGAAATGCCTGCCGGGATTGTTCCCGCCTGTCTGTTTCCTTTCCAGATGTCCCTGAATCCAAAGCAGTAGCTTCGGGAAAGAAGCATTTAGCAATTGGCATTTGGCCAGCATGGGTTCTCGCTGCAATCGGGGAATCGCGCGACGGACCAAGTGCTAATTGCCAAGTGCTAACAGCCGTGGTCCTCTCCGACAAATTCGGCCGCCCGATCACCGACCTCCGGATCTCCATCACGGACCGCTGCAACTACAAGTGTGTCTATTGCCGCACCGGCAATGAAGGCGCCCTCTACGGCGACTTGCCGTTCTCGGACTACCTGCGCATGGCGCGCGTCCTGGCAGGAATGGGGATCAAGAAAGTCCGCATCACTGGGGGAGAGCCGCTGTTGCGGAACGGGGTGGTGGACTTCGTCCGCGAACTGGCGAAACTGCGCGATCTCGAGGGCGACCCACTCGATCTGGCTTTGACTACCAACGGTGACTTGCTTGCAGGGTTAGCGCAGCCGTTGAAAGATGCCGGTCTGCAGCGCGTGACCGTCAGCATGGATGCGGTCGATCCTGACCGCTTCGCCCGCATCACCCGTGTCCCCAAGGGCTACGACAACGTCCTGGCCGGGATTCGCGCCGCCCGGCATGCCGGATTGTGGCCGGTGAAGGTCAACTGCGTGCTGATGCGCGGCTTCAATGAGGACCAAATCATTCCCTTTGGCATGTTTGCGCGGGAAGAAGGTGTCATCGTGCGGTTTATAGAGTTCATGCCGCTGGAAGAGGATCGCACTTGGACCCCCCAAACCGTGGTCACGCTTGATGAAATCGTGCAGCGCATGGCAGAGTATCGGCCGCTGGTCGAAATTCCTCACGGTCGCAGCGAAACTGCCCGCCGCTATCACTTTGACGACGGCATCGGCGAGATCGGAATCATCGCCCCCGTCTCGCATCCCTTCTGCGGACACTGCAGCCGCATACGTATCACGTCCGACGGTAAGATTCGCACCTGTCTCTTCTCCGTTTGGGACCACGATCTGCACGAGTTGATGCGGCGCGGCGCGGCAGACGAGGAGTTGGTGAAATTCATCCACGGCGTGGTGGAGAAGAAGGAAGAGCGGCACCACATCGGCGAGCCGGATTTCGTGCCCGCATCGCGGACCATGGTGCACATCGGCGGGTAAAATCCGCCGCGGATTTTCGCAGGTCAACGCGGATCAACCTCTAATCTCAAAGCATTGTCATTCCGAGCCGTCCGCAGCGGGCTTGCCCGGCGAGGACGTGTCGAGGAATCTGCTGTTCGGGTGTGTTTCTTTCTCCTGCTGCTACCATTTGAGTTGTGGAACGCGCGACGACAGGATTAGTGTTGGCAATCATCATCGGACTGTCGGGCAGCCTCGCATACTCTCAATCGGCTTACCTCGGCTTCGATCGCAACAATTATCCGGGCGACCAAAACCTGAAGGCCCTCCGCAGGACTTTTTCCTACACCGGTTTCTGGCTCAACCATCCTCCCAGCGCGAAGGCCAACACGTGGAATGGTAAGAGGCAAAAATTGAAAGCGGCGGGGTTCGGATTTCTGGTGCTGTTCAACGGCAGGCTCTACGCTGAGCTCAAGAGCGTGTCCCGCGCCGGTTGGTTGGGGAAATCGGACGCCCGTGCTGCGGTTATTGCAGCGCGGCGAGAGGGGTTTCCTACCGGAACTGTGATCTTTCTTGACCAGGAACAGGGTGGGCGCATGTTGCCCGAGCAGAAGGCTTATGTCTACTCCTGGGGCGATGGAGTAATCGCCGGGGGTTTCCGGGCAGGCGTCTATTGCTCCGGCATTGCTGCCCCCGAAGATGGCGGTGGCAACATTGTCACTGCCGATGACATCCGCCAGAACGCCGCCGCGAGAAAGATCGTTTTTTGGGCCGCGAACGATGCCTGCCCGCCCTCCCCCGGGTGCGCGTTTCCAAGAAAACCCCCGAGCCCGACCGAAAGCGGGGTCGAGTTTGCTACTGTCTGGCAGTTCGCCCAGTCACCGAAGAGAAAAGACGTCGCCGCCGGATGTCCGGCCAACTATCACCCGGATGGAAGCTGCTATCCGCCGGGAATCGATATCGGGCAAAGGCTCCATATCGATGTAAATACAGCGACTACGCCAGATCCGTCCCATGGAAGGTAGAGACGTTGCTTGCAACGTCTCAGGGTGCAACGATCCGGCTTCAGGCCTGAAAAGGCAAGACGTAGCAAGCTACGTCTCTACCCGCGTTTCAGTTGCGTTTTGCACCCCCGGAAGTGCACAATATTGACAGGTTACTCAGTCATTTGCGGGTGTGACTTCGGTCTCACAAAAAGATGGCGCTTTCCGCTGGGCTGAGCATCCTACTAGTTGTGAAGAATTGCTGACGGCTTCAACATCCCCGCCGGTTGGGCGCGGCGAAATATGAACGTCGCGTAGTGAATCGGCTGGAGCCGCTGAGAGCTTTCAACATCCCCGTTCCAGTTTGAGGGAAGGCGCGCAGGTAGCGCGACCTCGTACCTGGGGCTGAAGGCGAGAAAGAAGAATGGCTACTGCGACTACCGTTTGCAGTCTGGAAAATTACCTCGTTCTCCCTGACCACACCATGGACGAGCGCATCGCTGCTGCCCGCGAAGCTTTGGGCCGCGAATGCGTGGTTCTTGGACACCACTACCAACGCGATGAAGTGATCCGCTTTGCCGACTATCGCGGCGATTCCTACAAGCTGGCGCAACAGGCTGCGGCTGCTGCCGGCGAGTACATCGTCTTCTGCGGCGTGCATTTCATGGCGGAGAGCGCCGACATCCTCAGCCGGCCCGGCCAGGTCACGATTCTGCCCGATCTCAATGCCGGCTGCTCCATGGCTGACATGGCGGAGATCACCCAGGTGGAAGATTGCTGGGAACGGCTCGTGGCCGCCGGCTTGACCAACGATCTTGGCGACGGAATTACCCCGATCACCTACATGAATTCCACGGCCGCGATCAAGGCCTTCTGCGGCGAGCGTGGCGGTGTTGTCTGCACCTCTTCGAATGCGGCGGGTGCGTTCCAATGGGGATTCGCCAAGAACTCTAAGATTCTTTTTCTCCCCGACCAGCACCTCGGCCGTAACACCGGCTATCGCATGGGCATCCCGCTCGGCGAAATGGTGGTTTGGGACCCTTATTTGATCAACGGCGGACTGACTCCGGAACGCCTGCGCGCAGCAAAGGTCATCCTATGGAAGGGGCACTGCTCCGTCCATCAGCGTTTCCTTCCTGAGCACGTGGACAATGTGCGCGCGAAGTATCCCGGAATCCGGGTGATTGTGCATCCGGAATGCCGCTGGGAAGTCTGTCAGAAAGCGGACGGCATCGGTTCGACGGAGGGCTTGCTGAAGCTCATTCGCGAAGCACCATCAGGCACCATGTTTGCGGTCGGGACGGAGATTCACCTTGTCAATCGCATGGGCAAAGAGTTTGCAGCGGAAGGGAAGAAGGTCATTACCCTCGACGACTCCGGTTGCCTGTGCACTACCATGTTCCGCATCTCGCCACAGCATTTAGGCTGGGCACTGGAGAACCTGGCAGAGGGCAACATCGTGAATCAGATCAAAGTGAAGGACGACGTGAAGCACTGGGCGCGAGTGGCGCTGGACCGGATGCTGGAAATCCAATAACCGTCGTCGGTCGTTCGTCGTAGGTCGTTGGCAACAGCCCCTACGCATAATCTTACCGGTCGGCAACGACCCACACTCGAATGAATTAGAATAGTCCTACACTTCTCATGGCCGAGCGAACCTTTACCCTCGACGAAGCCCAAGTCTTGCTGCCCGTGCTGGAGTCCCTGCTGCGCGCTGCCATCGATGGCAAGAAACTCATCGAAGCCGTGGACACCGAGCTTCAGGAACTCGCGCATCGGGTATTTTTGCAGGGCGGACTGTCGGTGAATATCGTTCACATGGCCCGGCGCAAAGCGGAGCGCGAGAAGAGCATCCAGCGCGTCAAAGACGCCCTGGCTGAGATCGACGCCACGGGTGTGCAGGTCAAGGACCTCGATATCGGGCTGCTGGATTTTCCCTGTGAGGTGAATGGCCGCACCGTGCTGCTTTGCTGGAAGTTGGGAGAGAAAGGCATCACTCATTGGCACGGGGTGAGCGAAGGCTTTGCCGGACGTAAGCCGATTGACGAGCGCATCGCCAAGGCGAAGCGGTCACACTAACTTCCGTTCGGCGCTGGGTTGACGGTCAACAATTTGAGCTGCAAGGCCCGTTGCGACCGGCGTTCTTCCCTGTAGCGCCGGATAGGGGACCAGGTTCAGCCGAGACCTTCGTGTCTCCGCGGGTTGAATTCTCCTCTGCTACAATCGAGTGTCGAGAGTGAGTCGGCGAGCGCACCTGGCGTTCGCTTCGGAGTTTCCGTAAGATGCTGAATCGCAAGAAGAAAATCCAAGGACTCGTGGCTTTCACCGGGTTGCTGTTGCTGGCGTTCGGCGCAGGTTGCAAGGGCTTCTTTGTCAATCCGACGCTGACGTCGGTCGCGGTTGGCCCGCAAGCCGCAATCCAGCAGGGCAAGACCGTCCAGATGACTGCGGTGGGTACCTATGACGACGGGAGCACCAAGAACCTCACCAATGTTTTCTGGAGCAGCTCGGCGACCGACATCGCCAGCATCAGCGATACCGGCTTGGTAACCGGCATCACGCCGGGTCAGGTGACCATCACTGGCTCCTCCGGCACGGTGAGTGGCACGAACACCGTTACCGTTACGTTGTCCGGCCTCACCGCAATCACGGTTACACCAGCAAATGCCACTATCACGGCAGGCGACAGCGAGATTTACAAAGCCATGGGTACCGCGAGCGGAAAGCAAGTCGACATCACCGACCAGGTGAACTGGACCGTGTCCAACGACCTTAATGGTACGGTCAGCATTGACACAAGCGGGAATTTGACCACACAAACGAATTCAGTGACGGCCCAGACTACGATACAAGTTATCGCGACCGATCCGACGACAGGTATCAGCGGTAGAACTAACCTGACCATCAACCCCGCTCCGTAGGCGGCAACGCGTCACTATGTCTGACATCCGCTGTATCGGCATCTGCACCGGAGGCGGCGACGCCCCCGGTCTGAATGCTGTGATCCGCGCGGCGGTCAAATCCGCCATTCTTAAGTACAAGTGGAAAGTCATCGGCATTCCGGACGGCTTTGACGGCCTGATCTGGCCGGAACGGTCGCGCGAACTTACCCTCAAGGACGTGAGTGGAATTCTGCCCCGCGGGGGCACGATTCTCGGAACCACCAATCGCGGCAATCCTTTTCACTACAAGACGACAGAAAATGGGGTCGAGGTGGTGCGCGACATTTCCGATGAAGTCATCGCCAACAAACGCAAGCTCGGCATCCAGGCGATGATCAGCATCGGCGGCGATGGCTCACAGAAAATCGCGCATGAACTGTTCGAGAAGGGCATGAAGATTGTCGGCGTGCCCAAGACGATCGACAACGATCTCTCCGCCACGGAGATTACGTTCGGCTTCGACACCGCGCTGCACACTGCGACCGATGCCATTGACAAGATTCATACCACCGCCGAGTCCCACCACCGTGTCATGGTCATCGAAGTCATGGGCCGCGACGCGGGCTGGATCGCGCTGGAAGCCGGCATTGCCGGCGGCGCTCACGTCATTCTGATTCCTGAGATCCCGTTTACCCTCCAAAGAATCTGTGAGTACGTCAGCGAGCGCGAAGGCTACGGCAAGCGGTTCACGATTGTGGTAGTCGCGGAGGGGATCAAGCTTCCGGCTGAACTGAGACAGCTTTCACGCGGCGGCGCAGTAGGGAACCTGGTTGGCGATGGCATTGCCCTGACCGCGCATCGCGAAGTGCGCGTGAGCGTCCTGGGACACATCCAGCGCGGAGGTTCGCCTTCGCCGTTTGACCGCATCCTGGGTACTCGCTTTGGCGTGGCGGCGGTCGAACTGATCGCCCGGGGAGAATTCGGCAAGATGGTTTGCCTGAGGAACGCCGCGATCGGATGCGTGAGAATCGCCGATGCCATCGGGCGCCTGAAGACGGTGGATCCTCAGGGCGAAATGGTCCGCACCGCCCGCGCCATCGGAATTTGCTTCGGCGACTAACTTGACGATTCGGACCGGGCTTCTCAACGAGTAACCGCGCCGCGCCGCTCCCTGGGCTATATTGTTTTGTAATCCCTTGAACGTCAGCCGACATTACCGATATTGCCTGCCCCTGTCGTTGCTGCTGATGATCCTGCTCCCGGCTTGTGGACGGGGGCGCAAGGCGCAGGAGATTGCCTATGTCTCGGCTCCGCAGGCGGTCCTGCGGGACCGGGTGGCCGCCGTCTACAACAAGATGGGCGTGGTGAAGAACGGGGACCGGGTGCAGATTCTGGAGCGGGATCGGCGCTTTGCCCGGGTGCGCACCGCTGGCGGCCTGGACGGATGGATGGAGCAGCGTTACCTGGTGAGCCAGCAAGTGTTTGAGGGCTTCCAGAGATTGGTCCAGCAAGAACAAGCTGATCCCGTGCAAGCCTTAGGCACGACGCGCAACGACACCAATATCCACATCGAGCCCGGACGGGAAACCGAACATCTCTACCAACTCAACCAGGGCGCGAAGGCTTCCATCCTGAAGCGTGCGACGGCGGAGAAGAATCTGCCCGGCGCAGCTCCCAAGCCGGCAACCCAGGGGGCGAGCCCATCCGCCAATCCGGTGCAGCCGATCTTGGAGGACTGGTGGCTAGTCCGGGATTCGCAGGGTCACGTCGGTTGGGTGCTGGCCCGTCTGGTGGACCTCGATGTGCCCCTCGAAATCGCCCAGTACGCGGAGGGCCAGCGGATCGTCGCTTACTTTGTACTCGACGAAGTAGCCGACGCGGACAAGAAAGTCGCCCAGTATCTGGTGCTGCTGACCGAGCCCAGAGATGGCTTGCCCTTCGATTACAACCAGGTGCGGGTTTTTACCTGGAACGTCAAACGTCACCGTTACGAAACCGCCTACCGGGAACGGAACCTTAACGGGATGCTGCCGGTAACGGTTACGCAGGAGAATTTCGACAAAGAAGGCATGCTGCCGGTCTTCGTGCTACGAGTGAAAGCTGATACCGGCGACACAAGCGAGCGGAAATACAAGCTGAACACGCCGATTGTGCGCCGGGTGCTGGCCCCGGGGGAGGTGCCCCCGAAGCCGGCGTTCAAGCGGAAGCGACAGCGCTGAGTGCACACTTCCAGGATTCGCATTTAGTCCCGGTTTCAGGGCTGCAACAGTTCGATCCGGGGCAATGGCGGTAGAGGTCTCTCCTTGTCCATGGCCTCCCGCCATTGGTTAAGCGATTTCCGCAAGAGTGGCAGGTCCACCTCTCCAAACCTTCCTGGGTCTTCAGCAAGATTCCCAATCGCGCGGTCCAGCACCGAGCGCATTCCCACGCGGTTCCCGGTCGAATAATGATGAAAGGCGACGGCGGTCTGAACCATCCCTTGCAGGAATTTCTTCTCGGCAGCCGGGGCGGCCCGCCACATGTCTTCCAGCACCTCGTGGGATTCGAAGAACCTGGCTTGGTTAAACAGAGCAATCCCGCGGGCATACTCATCAAGATGCACGGCTCATTGTGCCACAACCTTTCCGCCACAAAGCAAAACCTCGCGCCCGGGGGCGCGAGGTTCTTAAAGTGCGGTTGATTGCTACCGTCCGAAGATTACGTAGTGGTAGCTGGTAGCCATGAAAAACAGCATGGGAACCGACAGAAAGAAGTTTGTCCGCGAGGCCAGGAATGCCTGCCGAGCGAGGGCAGCGCCGTTGGCCGGCGGAGTGCCCGCCAGCGTCCCCTGGATGATCTTCTTCTGGTTGCGCCAGATGATCCCCCAAACGTTGAACAACATGATAATGCCGAAGCCGCCGCCGACTCCGATCGACAGCACGTGATTGTCGTCCTGCCCCACCGGCGTGTAGGTCACGAACAGCCACGCCCCGGCGATGACCACGATCGTGGTGATGACACCCAGCACATATCCACTCGGGGCTTTCGAGATCACAAAGAAAAGAATTCCCCAGGCCACGATCCAGATCAGCAGGAACAGTCCAATCGTACTCAAGGGACTGACACCCATGCGTGCGGCGTCAACCTCAACGTACATGTGCTGCCAGTAGAAAAATCCCACCAGGACCGTCACCAGAGCACTCCACCGGAACCATTGCAGGGCCGGCAAAGTGAGATACTGAAACACCTTCGGCTTCATGCCGGCGTCCACTTGCTTCATGAAAGGGACGTTGACCAGGTTGAAGAAGTAAAGCAATCCGATCCAGGTAATGCCGGCCAGGAAGTGAAACCAGCGCAGAATGAGCGCGAGGGCTTCCGTACCGGTGTGGGTGGGCATGACCCAAGTTGCAAGAGCAGTCAGATGTTGCATTTTATTCCTCCGCCAACAGCCACGTGCGCCCGGCGGCAGATCGCTGGGCGGTACGCAAAAGAATTGGGAATGCAGGCCTGTCCGCTAGACCCACGTTTGCGCACAACAGGTACCCACTCTTCACTCGCTTATTCGCGGCGGAGGAATATTTGCACTTTGTGGTGCTTATGTCAACCGGTTCGACGGGAAGGCGCGACAGGCGGCTTGAAAAGTCGCAAGCAAGGCCGTATTGTACGGATTGTCACTTGGGAGGCGCGGGCGCGGAGGGTGGCGTTTGCGAATCCCGAGCTTTCCCCCCGTTCTTCACGACCGTGGCTAGCAGCGGAGCGTGAGGACTGATGTCTCGTGAGCATTTTGGCATGCTCTCGTGGTCAGAGAGCTAAGGAGATCGGCATGGAAAACAAGCCGGCGCAAAACATCCAGGATTCTTTTCTCAATACCGCACGCAAAGAAAAGATCAACACCACGATCTACCTGCTGAGCGGGGTCAAACTGACCGGGCGCATCCGCTCCTTCGACAAGTACTCGGTCGTGCTCGAAACCAACAACCAGGAGCAGCTGATTTTCAAACACGCGATTTCCACCGTGGCCATGGGACGGGCAACCCCCCGTCACAGCGACCGGCCGACCGTGGTTCCCACCGCGACTTCGGTTGCCGAATCGGATGCGGCATCGAGCCCGTCGGGCACGGAAGGATAGGGCGATTTTTTCTGTGCGCAGTCCAGAAACCAGAGGTTCCCGCAAGACTTCCGGGGCAGATCGACACTCGGAGGTAGCGACTGCCGGCCGGGCCCCCGTGGAACGGGCCTTCCTGGTTGGCATTGATTACAGGGTACGGGTGCGCGGGACGTCCGAACCCAAAACCGGCAGGGGCTCGCTTACCAGCGGCGCCCGGATGGCACGCGACAGCGCCGCCAGCACCGGCGCGCCCTCTGAACCGCGCAACGCCCCGCAATTCAGCGCAGACGAATCGTTGGACGAGCTTCGCGCGCTGGCCACCAGTGCCGGAGCGCAAATCGCCGGCCAATTCCTGCAACATCGCGACAAGCCTGACCCAGCTACCCTGATCGGCAAGGGCAAGCTGGAGGAAATCGCCGGTGCGGCGGCTTCGGCCGCTGCTGATCTGCTCTTGTTCGACCACGACCTCACAGCTTCGCAGCAGCGGAACATCGAGAAGGTCGTTCACACCCGGGTGATTGACCGCACCCAGCTGATTCTCGACATTTTTGCCAGGCACGCCCGGACCCGGGAAGGGCAGTTGCAGGTTGAACTGGCACAGCTCGACTACCTGCTGCCGCGGCTTGGCGGGCGTGGTATCGAGATGTCACAACTGGGCGGCGGCATCGGCACCCGCGGCCCGGGTGAAACCCAGCTAGAAACCGACCGGCGGAAAATCTACCGTCGCATTCGGCATGTCAAGGAGCAGATCGAAAACGTCCGGCGGATTCGGGCACAACAGCGGCAGCGCCGCGAATCGGTGCCCGTGGCGACGGTGGCCTTAGTGGGCTACACCAACGCCGGAAAGTCCACGTTATTCAATGCTCTGACACAGGCGGCGGTGCTGGCCTCGCCCAAGATGTTTGCCACGTTGGATCCGACGATCCGGGCTGTGACGCTTCCTTCGAAACGCAAGGCGCTGCTCTCCGATACGGTGGGATTCATTCGCAACCTTCCTCACACCCTGGTTACGGCGTTTCGCGCCACGCTGGAAGAGGTGCAACGGGCGGCGCTGATTCTGCAGGTTTCGGACGCAAGCAGTCCACTGTCGGCAGAGCAAGACGCGCAGGTGGAACGCGTATTGAAAGAACTGGAAGCGGATGGTAAGCCGCGCCTGCGGGTGATGAACAAGATCGACCTGTTACCCCCAAGACAGCGGGACAGCCTGCGCGACGATCCTATGACGGTCCACGTCTCGGCGGCGAAGGGCGTCGGCATGAGCACTCTCCTCGACCGGATTGACCAGATGCTTTCCGACGATGCCATCAGCCGGGTTCACCTGCGCGTGCCGCAGAAAGAAGGGAAGATGCTGGCCATGCTGGAAGCACGGGCGCGGATTTATTCTCGTGCCTACAAAGACGGCCTGGTGGAACTGGAGGCGGAGGTGCCGGAGTCGGTGGTGAGGAGGGTGAGGGAGTTTGTGGTTGAGTAGTTCCAGTCGCCGAGGTTCGTGAAGAAGCTTGGTTGTCGCGAACGACGTCACTGTGTGTTATGGCGATGTTTCGCCAACAACGGATGAGAACATGCAGACGCCCTAGCTTAGCTCTTCAGCCTCCCATCCCCATATTGAATGCGAACATGCCGACAAGGATCAGGAAAAACCACCAGCCGAGAAGCAGTCCCCAATCCAACTTCGTAGGTCTCGTTCACTCTACGCGGAAAAGCAGTTCGCTGGCGCGAAGGGTGGGTGTGTGGTCAACAGCGTTAGCGCTCAAAACCCCTCGTTTATGGTCAATGAGTGCTATCGGGATTTTTCGACAGTTACCACTGCGTAAACACTTGAAGACGCAAGGATCACTTGACAATGGTATGGGTCGAGAATAGGCTTCCGTCGCCCGGTTCGGATGCGGCGAACCTAAGAAATGCCGCTCTACACTACCCGCTCCCCCTGACCGGATTCGACGTCTTCGAGTGAGGTGTCGCTGTGACACGGTTTCCAGTTCTCTGCACCCTTTGTTGCGCCGCGTTCTTCCTCGCTGCCGCTGACATCAACGCTCATGCCCAGACCTTTTCCGTGCTCTACGACTTTGGAACCCACAATGGGGATCCGGCCAATCCTGTGGCCTCCGGGTTGATAGCCCAGGGCCGGGATGGAAACCTCTACACCACCTCACCCTTCGGCGGCACGAACGATCTGGGCACAGTGTTCAGAATCACGCCCACGGGAACGCTGCTCGTGCTCCATAGTTTCGACGCCACGCAGGGAAGTCCCTTGAGCGGGCTGACCTTGGGCACAAATGGCAACTTCTATGGCACCACTTCCAATGGAGGCACGTCGGGCGTGGGAACCGTGTTCAAGGTAACGCCCGGCGGGGTTTTGACAGTACTCCACAATTTTGCGGGTGGCAGCGAGGGTGCAAATCCCGACGCGCCGCCCATCCAAGCCACCGATGGCAACTGGTATGGCACCACAACCGGAGGCGGCGCTGGAGGCGGAACGGTATACAAGATGACCCCTGCGGGCGCGCTTACAACCTTGCATTCCTTCAATTTCGCAGACGGCTACCAGCCCATCGCGCCGTTGGTTCAAGGTACGGACGACAACCTGTATGGAACAACGAAACAAGGAGGCAATAGCGGTGCCCGGGGTGTGGTGTACAAGATCACCCGGGCCGGAATGCTGACTGTGTTGTTCAACTTTGATGGAACGCACGGAGTAGCGCCTGTAAGTCCGCTGTTTCAGGCAAGGGATGGCAATTTCTATGGGACAACGGAAGGTGGAGGCGGTATCGGTGGCGGTGTGGTCTTCAAGATCACGCCGGCTGGCAAACTCACTGTCCTCCACGACATAAACGGCGGTAGCGAGGGAGCCGAGCCGGATGCAGGGCTAGTCCAAGCCAGTGACCAGAACTTGTATGGGGGGAACTCTTCAGGTGACCTGGCGAATCAGGGGGACTTATTTCGAATCAGTCTGGGAGGCAGTTACTCGGTTGTCCATGACTTCGACGCAAGTAACGGCGGAGAGCCCGATGTTACACCGTTTCAACACACCAACGGGATTCTGTACGGAGACGCCAGGAACGGCGGTAGCGGGAACCGCGGGGTGTTTTATAGCCTGGATGCTGCCCTGCCGGCATTCGTTAGCTTCCTGCCTGCGGCCGGCAAGGTCGGCGCCACGATCCAATTCCTGGGACAAGGCTTCACCGGAACAACCGCGGTTTCCTTCAACGGTACTCCCGCACAGTTCACGGTGAACTCCGACACGCAGGTGACGGCAACTGTGCCAGCAGGCGCGAAGACGGGGAAGATTGGCATCGAGACCAAGGGCGGGATTGCCATCAGCGCCGGGACTTTTACGGTCACGCAGTGATTGTTGTTGTAACCAGCGATAGCACTCATTTATTAGGCCAACTGACCGCCAAGGAAATCCCAGATCTGATTTCGCCCTCCCGTCACACGGAACCGTGATGCTCGTCATCGCGGGGCGTAGTCACAAGCGGCAACTTGGCGGCGAAGCTCCGAGTCGTTCCTTATTCGCAAGCCGACCCCGGTTCAAATCGCAGCGACTCGGAACGAATCGGGCTTTCCCCCGACCCGAGTCCTGCACTTGCAATCGCTCTCCGGGCCGCCGAAGAACCCAAACAGTAATGAATCCTGACACGCCACGTGATGTGGCGGGAGGACAAGATGAGCAACGCGACGCTCGCCTTC
>JAIQFW010000207.1 GCA_020073105.1 Terriglobia bacterium | reverse complement strand
CGGTCGTTCCCGTCTGGAAGCTGCCCACCTTGCCGTCAGCACCCCCCAGCACATCAGCATTGGCTATCGTTCCGGTGAAGCGCTTCTCTATCAAATCGGCCTCGAACAGCCTTTTGGCTCGATTGACGTTGACGCGGGCATTCAAACGCTGGCGGTGATTGATGCCGACAGCCCAAACCTGAATCTGCTGGCGAACTTCGGTGACTGGAGTTTTAACTCCAATACCCTTTACACCTTGATTGTCGTCCCCAACGTCGTCCCGCCGCCTGACCCCAGTATAAAGGAAGTAGTCGCCGCGTCGAGCACGCCGCAGATGTTCATTATCAGCGCGCCGCTTGACCCGCCGCAGACCAACGGCTTGCGTCTGCGCATTATCCACGCAGCGCACGACACGTCCGTCCTCGATATTTACATTGATGAGCGTCTGGTCGCTCGCCGTTTCAGCTATGGTCAGTTCACTCAGTATCTCGGCCTCGCCGATTACGGTCACACTATCACGATCCGCCGCTATGGTGATCCGGCGACTGCGCCCCCGTTAGGGCAGGCCACCTTCACCATCACGCCGGCTAACCAGAGCCAGATGAACTGGACTCTTTTGCTCATCAATCAGACCAGCACACCCCAGACAACGGCTTCAGCCACGATTGTCCCACCGACCGCCCAGCCGACTCAAGTCGGGCAGATCATCCAGAATGGCACAGCCGTTCCCGCCAACCAACCGGATGAGAATGTGCCGGTAGTCATCAATACCCCCGGTGGTCAGGTTGTACGGCCTGCCGGAAGAAATCTCAATGATCGGCGCGATGGTCCAATTGCTCAACAGCTTGCTCTTGAAGTTGTCCCCGCCGCCCCTTCCGCTCTGGTACACACCGCTGAAAACGAAACGGTGCCGCTGATCAAACGTGGAGTTCGAACGCTCCAATTGAGGATAGAAACTGTCCTGCGGGGCCAGTGGCGCCTGCAGATCAGTGGAATCGTCAATGGCATGCGACCAGGTATAGGAGACCAAGAACTCGTAATGCTGGCTGAAGCGCTTGCGCAGATTCACCGTAAAACCGTGATAGATGGAACTGCCATTGGAGAAGTTGGCATCCATGTCGCCGAATGGGATGCAATCCGCCAGGGTGGCCGGGTCGCAGCTGGCGTTAAGTCCAGCGGCATGCAAGTCGAGATTGGCCAATGGCAGGCACGGTGCAAACACGGCGGCCAGTGACGGATTCAACCCCGAGGGCCGGAAGTCACTGACCAAGGCGGCGGGCACGAAATATGGGAGCTGGCCGGGAATGGCTGCGAACGGGTTCACGCCACACGACGCAACCGACAGCGGGTTGGAGCCTGTCGTCGCGGGTTGCGCCGTGATCGCCGCCTGCCAGTTCTGCACCAGCAGGTCGCCTCGCACCGTGTTGGCATTGATGGGCCGGTTCAGATGCCGCCCGCCGTTAAAGTTGTATGCCAGGCTTAGGGCAAACCCCCGGCCCAAGTCCTGCTCAACCGTGAGGTTCGCTTGTTGCGAGTACGCGTAGACGAAATTCTTGCCTTGTGGATAACCGAAAGGCTGGGACAGCAGGGGGAACCCCGCCGCCAGATAGCCTTGGTTGATAAACAGTGAATTGGGGTCACAGGCGTCAAAGCGCTGCGAGTTGCTGGACCCCTGGCATGCCGAGGTCGCTGCGGAGGTCTGTTGGTAGCCGAACGCCGCACCCGCCGTGGGCAAACAATTCGCTGCTCCCAGAATGCCCTGGAATGCATTGGTCGCGGTCAAGTTCAGGGGGCTCGCAGTCGATAACGGGGTGCAGGGAGCGCTGCCGAAAAGCAGCAACTGTCCGCTCTTGGAGCCGTCGGAGGCGTCACCCAGGAAATACAACCCAAGCAGCGGGTGGTCATAGAACATCCCGTAAGAAGCGCGCACTACGGTTTTGCCGTTTCCCCTCGGGTCCCAAGCCATCCCAAGACGTGGCTGCAGATTATTGGCGTCGGTTTGGATGCCTTTCTGCAGACCGAGCTGGTTGTAGGCCGACAATGCCAAGCCACTGGGTGGAGGAAGTTGTGGCGGGAACTCCACGTCGTAGCGTAAGCCAAAATTGAAAGTCAGGTTTGGAAGCGCACGCCAGGAATCCTGCCAGAACAAGCCCAGAGGCTTGTTGGAAAACGAGTCGTGCGGGTTTCCGACCCCTTGGACGAGATCGGTAGGAATGCCTGCCCCGTACGCCTGCACTGCGTTCACACTCGGAAACGGTGCGGGGAAGAGACTTTGGGAGCCGAAAGCATAAACTCCGCCGTAGTTCACGGTGAAAATGGCGTTTACCGGGATGTAGTTGAAATCCACCCCGAACTTGGTATCGTGCCGGCCGATGCTCCAGGAAAAATTGTCGGCAAACTGGTAGCGCTGCTCGGTCCGCTGAATATAGGAGTAAGGTTCTCGTCCGAAGAAGGCGTAACCGAAGATATTGACTGCCGGGAACGAGCC
Organism: Terriglobia bacterium; assembly: GCA_020073105.1. Taxonomy (GTDB): domain Bacteria; phylum Acidobacteriota; class Terriglobia; order Terriglobales; family Acidobacteriaceae; genus JAIQFW01. Next base: position 7,609 of record JAIQFW010000207.1, on the reverse strand, counting down.
TCCCTGCGCATCGTTGAAAAAGTACGACAACCCGCGGCGCGAGTATTGGAAGCGGAATTCGTTGACTCGGTTGTTCCCTATGGTCCAGGTCTCCTGGGCCTCTCCGGCGACGTCGCGATAGGTCTGTTGCGAAGTTCGATTAAACGAATTCTGGCCAAAGGGCTGGTTTTCTCCTGCCACCTCGATTCCGGTGACCGTGCTCGGGCTGACGTTGCCCCGTAACATCAGCCGGTGGTTCTGCCTGATGTTGTGGTCGAGGCGCAGCGAGTACAGACTGGTACCCTCAAACACCGGAAAGTTACCTTCTTGCGACGTCAGGGTCTGGAAGGATGCGGGAACCGGACAAGGTCCGGGAGGCAGGCAGGAAGTGGGAAAGGCGGAGAAATTCGGGATGGGAAAACCTGTCAGACCCTGCATCAGCCCCGTTGGCCACACGCCGTTGACCGCCATACCCGAGGAAGCTCCCAGCAAAGCCACATACTTGATGATGTTGGTGGGGCCCAGTACCGGAATAAGGACAGCGGGAAGTTTCCTCCCGCGATGGTTGCCGTGTCGAAAGGAACCAAATCGAAGTGGTTGGTGCCGATACTGGAGAATCCAGTCTCGTGCCGGCGTGTGATTTCGTACGAGAAATAATAGTAGGTCTTGTCTTTCTTGATCGGCCCTCCGAACGCCGCACCCGCCTGCACCCGTGTGTACGCCGGGTCCGGCACGGTGCTGAACGGATTCACCGCCTGGAAGCTGCGGTTGCGCAGGTAGCCGAAAACGTCGCCGTGGAACTGGTTTGCTCCCGAACGGGTAATGATGTTGACCACGCCACCGGCAGCGCGCCCGTATTCTGCGGCATAGCTGTTGGTAATGATCTGAAATTCCTGTACCGCCTCCTGCGAAACGGTGGAGCGAACCCCGTTGATCGAGTTGTCAGTCGCATCCGCTCCGTCCACGTTGACCAGGTTAGAGCGGCCGCGCTGCCCGCTGATGTTCAGTCCAGAGGTCGGCGCGGCTCCGATGCCGGGGGCATTGTCCCTCAGCACCTGGGAATCAGTCTGGGCGAAGTTGATGTAATTGCGGCCGTTGATGGGCAGATTGTCGATCCGGCGCTGCTCGATCGTATTCGTCGTCGAACTGCGTGTGGTCTCGACCAGCGCTGCCTCGGAACTGACATTGACCACTTCTTGGGTGCCGGCCAGGGAGAGACTGACCGGCAGGTCCGCCGCTTGTCCCACCGTGATGATCACGTTCTCCGCCGTGACTTTGGCGAACCCGGGCGCTTGCACCGTCACCGTGTAAGTGGCCGGCGGCAGCGCCAGAATGCGGTACTCGCCCTGCCCGTTGCCCGTGCCGGTGCGTGCCAGGCCCTTCCCTTGCTCCGCCGCGGCGACTGTGGCGTCCGTTACCAGCTTGCCACTCGGATCTTTGACCGTGACGTGCAGGTCTCCGGTGGCCACGCTCTGCGTGAAAGCTGGCACAGCCAAGAGCAGTACGACGGCTAGCGAGATGAGTTTCTGCCTTGTCATAAGAGTTTTCTCCTGGGATGGAACACAGAGACGTCCGGCGAACTTGCGGACAAGATACGGCAGCCAATCCGAACTTCCCTGGCAGGCTTCCATACACGCATATTTTCGTGAAGCAGGGACGGCTGGTTTTGTACATCACGTGCCCGGAGAAATCAAGCTAAATTGCTGTGAGGGACTGGGTTAGTAAGTGTGCGGACTTCCTTTGTGGTCTCTGTGGGGGAGGCTCTTCTCCGCGGACTCTGCGGCCATTCTCAGCGCTTTCTGCGACAAGAGCTCTTTGTTCGTGTTTACCCGTGCAAATCCGTGGCAAATGTTCTTTCAGCGCTCGATCCCCGAGCTCTCATCCGCCGAGGTCTTGACCGCCCACGCCATGCGGGGCGTGTTGTGGGCAATACCGAAGCGTCCTCGGGCGTCCAGCAAGATCATGCCGCCGTGGCCCTGCACCCTGGACTGCAGGTAATGTATGGCTTCTGCCGCCACCCACTCCGGCAAGTTTCCCGAAGCTACCCGGTCCGCCGCCCACTTGGCCAGGACCAGTTTCATGATCGGTTCGCCCCAGCCCGTAGTGGACGCCGCGGCCGTCTTGTTGTCCGCGTAACAGCCGCATCCGATGAGCGACGAATCTCCCAGCCGCCCGGGGGCCTTGTTGAGCGTTCCGCCGGTGGAAGTCGCCGCCGCGATATTCCCGTGGCGGTCGAGTGCGACCGCGCCGACCGTGTCATGCGAGATGGCGGGCGCAAACAGGTTCGGTTTCTGTTCGGCAGCGTGCGCCTGAAACTCGCGCAGCCTCTCCACTTCGCGTGCGATGACCAGGTCTTCGTTCTTGCACAGCGGGATGCCATGCTGCGCGGCGAACTTCTCTGCGCCCTCGCCAACGAAATACACATGGGAACTCTCGCTCAGAATCTTGCGGGCCGCTCGCACCGGATTGCGCAGGTGCTCCACACAGCCCACCCCGCCGGCGCGTAGTGTGGCACCGTCCATGATCAGCGCATCGAGCTGAACTTTGCCGTCGCGATTCAGAAAGCTGCCCCGACCGGCGTCGAAGGTTTCGTCATCTTCCAGGACGACGACGGTTTCCTCGACGGCATCGAGCGCGTCGGCTCCGCGGCTCAGAACCTGCCAGCCTGCGGCCATGGCGCGCCGCACGCCGTTGAGATGCGCCTCGACCATGTCGTCAGGAATGGCCCACGCTCCGCCATGGACAAGTAAGACTGGATCAGTTGGCAATCGTCCTCTCCCCACAGGGAATGAGGAAATAGTCTAGCAGGTGTTGAAGGACGGGCTTTGCGGAGGACGGGCGTCCCGCCCGTCGTTTGAGTGGCGCGGCCTATGCCGCCTGCCCCGCTTTCGCGGCTGCCCGGTCCACCAGCGCAGTCCGAGTATAGGTGTAGCGCACCCGGTGAATCACCGTAATCGTGGACAGCACTGCAATCACCCACAGCGCCGGCGCCATGCGGTTGAACAGCGCCCCGATGATCACCAGCACCAGGCGCTCGGGACGCTCCAGAAATCCCACCCGGCAGGAGCCGATCAGCGACTCCGCCCGCGCCCGCGTATAGCTCACCATGATCGCGCTGACCATGACGAAGGCCGTCAGCACCACATAGAAGAAGCGGTCGCCACGGGCGTAAAAGACCAGCAGCCCAAAGAACTGCGAGGCGTCGCTGTAACGATCGATCACCGAGTCGAAAAACCCGCCAAAGCGGGTGACCCGGTTGCTGGCGCGGGCCACGGCACCGTCCACTAGGTCAAAGAATCCGGAACCGATAATCACCAGTCCGGCATAGCGAAACAGGCGAGCCTGATTGTCGCTATTGGCGTAGCCAAACAAAAACGCCGCGATGGTGTTGACCACCAACCCCATGAACGTCAGCACATTGGGATTGATCCGCGCCAACGCCAGCCAGCGTACGATGGCATCCAGTAGGACACCGCAAGCCCGGCCGAAGGCGCTGGTCCATGTCCTGGCCATCAGGCGTCCGCCTCGTCGTGGATGGTGCTCAAGCTCAGGACCTCCAGTTCCCGCTTGCCGTTGGGCGTGACGACAACGGCCGTGTCTCCGATTTTCTTGTTCAGCAATGCCCGGCCGATCGGCGAGCTGGTGGAAATTTTTCCGGCTGCGACATCCGTTTCCTCGGTGGTTACCAGCTTGTACTCCACTTCTTCGTTCTTGTCGTTATCAAAGACCCGCACCGTCGACCCGAGGCCCACTTTATCCCGGGGGATATTGTCCATGTTGATCAGCGACAGGTCGGCCATGCGCCGCCCCAGTTGCCGCAAGCGCGCCTTGACGTATTCCTGACGCTGCTTGGCCATGTGGTATTCGGCGTTTTCGCTGAGATCGCCTAGGGCGACGGCTTTCTTGAGCTCTCGAGGGAGCTCATGGGCAAGTTCGTATTCCAGCGTGTTGATTTCGTCCTGGAGTTTTTTCTTGATGTGTTCGGTCATGCTTTAGGAGATTATAAACCTGGGCAGAAAGTCCGTTTGTGGCGTTGAGGATGTTGTGGTCTATGGATCCACGCGGAAGGGCACCAGGTACACAAGAAGGCAGACTGCCTAGGCCTGGAATTCCGAAGCTTCCGGGAAGCGCAATCCAGTCTTGGCCAGGGCCTTGGTGAGCAACTCCTCGATCATCGGTTCATCGCAGTTCTTGGCCATCGCCAATTCGCTCACCAGCAAGTAGCGAGCCCGTTCCAGCATCTTTTTTTCCCGGAAGGACAACGGCTTGGAGTGGTTGAGGACGATTAGGCCCTTAAGCACAGCCGCGACTTCCAACAGGGACCCCGTCCGCATCCGCTCGGAGTTTTCCCGGAAGCGGTACTTCCAGTCGGCGTTGTTGTCGCACGCGCCATCCTCAAGAAAATCCACGATCTTTTGGACTTCCCCGTTCTTGACCACCCGCCTCAGCCCCACCGTGCCCACGTTGTGGAAAGGCACCATCACCTTGAGACTGCTGGACTTAATCTTCAGCAGGTAGAACTTTTCCACGGTCTCGCCGATAGTTCGGCTACTGATCTGTTCGATGATCCCGACACCGTGGTTGGGGTAAACGACCTTTTCACCTATGTGGAAACTGCCATCGCTGCTTAGCATTCAGAACCGCCTATGGGAGCGGGAGAGAAGAGGAACAACACCACTTTATCTTAGCGGAAATCGAAGGCGAAACGCAATTTGAAACGTAGCGTCCACACCCAAAGCCTCGAACCCACCCTACTCAAGATGCCGGGAACATCCGCTAAGTTACTGTTACAGAATGGGTTGATGGAAAGTTGTCTCTGGCAGCTTGATTCTTAAGGCGGCGTCAGTTCCGGCGTCGTGCTACTCTCCCAGCCATGCTCCGTACGGCTTCAAAGACTCCACATGGTCAAACACGATTTTCATCGCGGCAGTAAGCGGAATCGCCAACAGCAGCCCCATGGCTCCCCATAATCCGCCCCACAGCAGCAGCGCCATGGTCACTGCCAACGGATTGAGCTGCAACCGGTTGCCAAGGAACTTGGGGTAGAGAAGGTTGAGCGCAATCACGTGCAAGCCGAGAACAGTTACGCAGATTACAAGGAACCCCTGCACGTGCAGATGCCCCAGTCCGACGAAGATGGGTGGTACTAGCGCCAGCAGTACTCCCATATAGGGAACCAGGCTCAAGAAGCCGCTGACGAAGCCCACAAAATAGAAGAAGGGCACGTGGATCGCTGCGAACACCAGAGTGCTGACGGTGCCAATCACCAGACCGATCACCAGATTGCCCACCATGAAGCTGCGGATCATGGCCGAAATCAGGCCCAGGGTCACGTAGGCGGTATTGCGGTTCTCCATCGAGAACAGCATGACTGTGGCAGAACGAACGTGCTGCTGCCAGGTCAACATGAAATAGGTCAAGAACGGTATGAAAGACCCGGCGAAGACCAAAGCACTCGCCGAGCCAAAGCCCCGCGTAAGAATATCTGTCCAGTCCCTGGCTGGACGGACGTGGACCACTCCCTTCTCAGATTCTGGCGCCAGCGCCTCCAGACTCTCCGCCTGCTGGCGGAAGCGCAGGACCTCCTCCCGCAAGGTGGTGGTGTATTTCGGCAGATCCTGCAGAAAAACCAGCGCCTGGTTGTAGGAGAAATAGATGATACCGGTGATGGTTGCAAGCAGCAGCCCGATCGCGACGAAGGCCGCCAAACCGCGCGGCAAGTGGAGTCGGGATAACAGGTCCACAATCGGAGCCAGAACGAATGCTAGGAGGACGGAGATCAACATGACCGCCAAGACCGCTTCGCCGTAATAGCAGAGCGCCAGTACGCCAGCGATGCCGATCACATTCATGGCCCAGTGCCGGCGGAGCAGTGCAAGGGGTCGTTGGCCTACCGACGGAGGCGGCCCGCTGGTTTCGAGGTGGCTTTCGTCTGTCATGATGGCAAATCGGAGATCGCCATATCCTAGACCAATTCGCTGATTCCCGCCCGCAGTATTGTCAGCAGGCAAGTACGAACCAGGTTATGCGGGCTTAGGTGGAGCAGGGCCTTTGGCCCTGCAACAAAGAGGCGCAAACGAATGAGGGCTTTAGCCGCTGACGGTCACGTGACCAGGTCCCGTAGGGACGGCCGAGGATCGATTTGCACTCTATATAATCCAGGCGTGAACCAATCAAGCCCGGCTCGGCCCCATCCACGAATTTTGGGTTTGGACGTCGGCTCGAAGAGAATCGGGGTGGCTGTTTCCGATCCACTCGGGATCACCGCCCAGGGGCTGGAGACCATCCATCGACAGAACAAGCGCCTGGATTTCGAACGTCTGGAGAAAGTAGTGCGCGAATACTCCGTGGCCGAAATCGTGGTGGGCTTCCCGCTACGCATGAGCGGGGCCAAGGGAATCCAGGCGGAGAAAATGCAGCGCTTCGCGGACGAACTGCGGGAACGCATCCAACTGCCGGTCCACCTGTGGGACGAGCGCTTGAGTTCCGCCCAAGCCAACCGCCTGCTGCGCGAAACTGATATGTCCATCAAGCGCCGCGGTGAGGTGGTGGATCAGATGGCCGCAGTGCTGATTTTGCAGAGCTGGATGGAGGCCAGGAGCAGCCATTGATGGAGAACGGGCGTCCTCGCCCGTCCCAGCGGTGACTCTCGTCCACCGACCACCGACTATCGTCCTGTACCCGCCCCCTCATCTAAACTATCCCCAGCAATGCGTGTGTTTTTCACATTTCTTCTGCTCGCCGCTCTCGCCGTCGGCGGATGGCTGGCCTGGGCCCTGTATTCGCCGGTCACGCCGGTGGGGCAGACGTTTGTCCTGCTACATCCCGGATACTCGACCCGGCGCATTGCGGCTGAGCTGAAATCCGCTGGCGTCATTCGCAGTACTAATGCCTTTCTCGTGTGGCACCGTCTGCATCGTGGACGCTCATTGAAGGCGGGCGAATATTTGTTCGAAAGGCCCGCGACCGCGCTGGAGATCCATGATCGCCTGGCGCGGGGCGATATCTTCGTCCACACCGTCGTCATCCCTGAGGGCTTCAACATGTTCGAGATCGCACAAGCGATTGAGGGCGCCGGCCTCGGACCCAGCCAGGATTTTCTAAAGGTCGCTCAATCCGACACCGCCCTGATCTCCGATTTCGCGCCCGATGCCAAGTCGCTCGAAGGCTATCTGTTCCCCAATACTTATGAATTCACCCGCACCCAAACTATGGAAGAGATGGCGGCGGCGATGGTTAAGCAGTTTCGCCAGGTGGCCCGCGAGATCGGTCTGACCACCGACGTGGAAAAGACCGTCACGTTGGCTTCCATCATCGAGAAGGAGACGGCGGCACAAGACGAACGCCCGCTGGTGGCTAGCGTTTACTACAACCGGCTGGAGAAGAAGGTTGCGTTGCAAGCTGATCCCAGCGTGATCTACGCGGAGCTTTTGCAGGGAGCCTACAGTGGTGCCCTGCATCACACGGATATGCAATTCCGCTCCGAATACAACACCTACATCCATCCTGGACTTCCGCCCGGCCCCATTGGCAACCCAGGAAGGACTTCGCTGGAAGCTGCCCTGCACCCGGCGGACACAGATTATCTCTATTTTGTGCTGCGTCCGGACGGCTCTGGCAGGCACCATTT
>JAIQFW010000206.1 GCA_020073105.1 Terriglobia bacterium | reverse complement strand
CCTACCGACTTTCGGACCTACAAAACCGTCGATGGCGGCGCGAACTGGACAATGCAGTTCCAGAACCAGACGGCGGGCGCGTTCTACGATTGTTTCGCCTTCTGGACGCCGTGGCGGGGCATTTCGCACAGCGACTCGGTGAATGGAGTGTTTCCCGATCTGCGCACCAAAGATGGTACGACCTGGGACGACATCAGCAACAATATGCCGCCGCCACTACCGGGTGAATTCTCCTTCGCATCGAGTGGCACCTGCGTGGCAACCCAGGGCGCAAGGAATGCGTGGATTGCGACCGGCGGCGCGGCGACGGCGAGGATCCTGGCCACCCGAGATGGTGGCGATACCTGGAATGCGTACGACACGCCGCTCCTGAGCTCGCCCAGCGCCGGTGCGTTCACGGTGGCTTTCCGCGATCCGTGGCATGGCATCGTGGGGGGCGGCGATCTGGACCCAGGCGACACCACCAGCGCGGCGACGGCCACGTCTCATGATGGCGGCAAAAACTGGGCGCTCACCAGCGCACCTCCGGTGACCGGTGCGATTTTCGGCTTAGCCTACGTGGGCCGGGACGACGGTCGCCATGGAAGAAGGCACCACGACGGCGGCCCTTCTGTCGTGATCACGGCCAATGACGGAGGCGCAGCCTGGACTCCCGACGAGGGACACACCTGGTTTACGCTGCCCGACGTGACCGGCTATTGGGCGGTTGCTTTTGCGTCTCCCGAAGCGGGATGGCTGGTGGGCACGGACGGCAGCATTCTGAAGATCAGCTTTAGGCACTGAGGCGTTGGAGAGGGGACCGCGATAACCGTTGAAGTCAGGCGATTTCGAGCGGGCCGCTGTCCCCTCGGCTTACCGTATCCCTACTAACCCCCGTACCGACTCGACCAACTTGGCGGAATCGTAGCCCATGCCACTCTTGAACACGATCTCGACATTTTCGATGTCGCTGATTTTCGCTGAGGGATCTCCCTTAATCACCACCAGGTCAGCCTGCTTGCCGGCTGCGATGGTGCCAATCCGGTCGACCTCACCCAAGTACTGCGCACCGTTATACGTGGCGATGTGGATGGCCTCCAGCGGCGTGAACCCGGCTTCCACCAGCAGTTCGACCTCGCGCTGGTCGCCAAATCCAGGAATGACTCCGCCGATGCCGGTAGGGTCCAGACCGGCAAGAAGCAACCCTCCCGCTTTCACAAATGCCCGCTCAAATTCCATCTCCTGTGTAAACAGGGGGCCCCAGGGACGGGGATTGACCGCGCCGGTCTTGGGGTCGTGCCTGGGAAGGTCGAGGCCCACCCGACTTTCCAGAAATTGGTTGCGAACTTCCGGCGACATGGCGTCGAGGACCCGCTGCTGCAGCGGCGTCCTGTCTGGCGCAAAGAGCTCGAAGACCGGCAGGGTGGAGGTCATAGCAACATGGTGCGCCACCAGGTCGCGGATGGTTTCCTGGATGGGAGGGTCGCCGATATGCATCTTGATGAGTTCGTTGGCCGTATCTTCTTCCCCAGGACACTCATCCGGCTTCTTCTTGGAGAAAAACTCGGTATCTACCGTTAATCCGTGTTCCAGATCGTCGATACCGAGGGCGGCGGCTTCACGGAATCCAACGGAACACAGGTGGCCCGTGACCTTGACACCGCGTTTGTGAGCAGCCTCGATCGCGGCCCCGAGTACGGCACGGGAGATGAAGTTGTACGCTTTGAAGTTGTCCACCCCGCGATCGATCCAGTAGTTGACCGTGGCCACCGCCTCCTCGGGAGTCTGGAGCGAAACGCTTTGCGTAACCCAGGTGCCAGGGCCTTCCAGGTAGGGACCGGTCGCGTGAATGGTCGGTCCAGGGATTTCTCCGCGATCGATTTGCTGCTTGAGGTTCAAGTCGGCGTAAGGCTCGACCGACCCGGTGGTGCGGATCGTGGTGACCCCGCCCGCGAGGTAAAGGCGGGGAAAGCTCACGGCCATTTCGTGGAAGACGGCGTCACCGGCGGGATAAAACATGTGGTCGTGCATGCCGACCAGTCCGGGGATAATCGAGTATCCGTGCAGGTCGAGAATCTGCGCGTCCTTGGGCGGGGCAGCGGCGCTGTCGGTGATGGACTCGATCTTGCCCTGGCGGATCAGGACGGTTCGATCCTCTGTCGGTGCGGCGCCGGTACCATCAATGACGCGGACGTGGGTCAGCGCGACCAGCGGGGCATTCACCTTGACAAATTTCTGCACTTCCGGCGAAAGCGTCTGGGCTCGAAGCCCGGTTGACAACAGCAGCAGTGCAAAGAAGAGCTTGCGCATTCTTCACCTCAGGAAATTGGTTAGCCAGCCGCGCTGAAAGCAAGTTGGCCCGGGTGTCGAATGTTAGGGTGTGAAAGCTGAGCTGTCAAACTCACGGCGGGGTGGCATACGGCGACGGACAAAAGAATCGTCTATGCCTCGTGCGACACACCGTGTTCAAATGCCCACGACGATACAGGAAAGTCGACCATGAGCCTCAGCAATAGCTGCGCATCCTGCCGATCGGTCTTCTGCTTTCGCACTCGTTTCGTGCGAATCTCCGCAGCGTTCCCGATCCGCAATTTAGCTGTTCGCCAAAATCCAGCGACAACCGCCAAGAGCCAAATGGGATTACTTTGGTTTCCATCTCTCTCTGTGTTCCGCTGTGTCCTCTGTGGTTAAATCCTAGGTGTTGGCTTCTCCCGCGACAAGCCGTATGCCGTCGCTTCCCAGGAATGAAGGGCTTTTCTCCTCTCCAGAGAAGCGGAACTTCGTCCTTGCCCTGCTGCTGATCGTTGCAACTCTGGCGCTCTATAACTCGGTCACGCACCACCCGTTCGTCAACTTCGATGACGACCGCTATGTCACCGACAACGCACACGTCCGTGCCGGCCTGCACTGGAGCACCGTGACCTGGGCATTTACCACCTTCGATGAAGCCAACTGGCACCCGTTGACCTGGCTGTCTCATGCGCTCGACTGCCAGTTCTTCGGCATGAATCCCATGGGCCACCACTACACCAGCGCCCTGCTTCACGCGCTGAATGCGGTGCTGCTGTTCTGGTTGCTATGGCGCGCGACGGGATCGACTGGGTGCAGCCTGATGGTGGCCGCGCTGTTCGCGCTGCATCCCATAAACGTCGAGTCCGTGGCCTGGGTAGCCGAGCGCAAGAGCGTGCTGAGCATGCTGTTTCTCCTGCTGGCCATGTGGGCCTACGGCTGGTATGCGCAAAGACCAGCCTTGGGACGATACGCAGTTGTAGCCGCACTATTTGCCTGCGGCCTGATGGCGAAACCCATGGTGATTACGCTGCCGTTCGTCCTGCTGTTGTGGGACTACTGGCCGTTGCAACGGATCGGCGGTGCAGAGAAGTCCGCGGAGCAAAGCCAGACCCCGCAAGTGACTCAGAAGACATTTTCCTGGCTGGTGATTGAAAAAGCTCCGCTGCTGGTGCTCTCCGCTGTGAGTGCGGTCGTCACGGTGAAAGCGCAGCGCGCTGGCGACGCGATCGGCTCGATGGCCCAGTATCCCGTTCACATTCGCCTGGAAAACGCGATTGCGTCCTATCTTCGCTACATTGGAAAGGCAGTTTGGCCTTCGAACCTTTCTCCCATGTACCCATTGGTGCAGGGGTCGTTGACCGTGCGGTTGGTCATGGCAGCCGCTTTGGTGATCTTGGCGATCTCCGGGGTCGTCCTCGCCAGCCGCAGGCGCTCTTTAATGGTGGGCTGGCTGTGGTTCCTCGGAACCCTCGTGCCTATGATTGGTCTGGTGCAGGTCGGCAACCAGGCCATGGCGGACCGCTATGCTTACCTGCCTTTTGTGGGTTTGTTTATCGTCGCCTGCTGGGGTGCGGCGGATCTGGCCAAGCAGTACCGCATTCCTACGGCTGGCCTGGCCGCTGTGGGTGCGGTTGTACTCTTGGCGCTGGCGATGGTTGCTCACAAACAGATCGGATATTGGAGCGACAACATCGCGCTGTGGTCGCGCGCGGCGCAGGTCACGAAGAGTTTCATCGCCGAAGATAATCTGGGCGGGGCATTGCTCGAGCAAGGACGGCAGGAAGAAGCCATGCCACACTTCGAAGCTGCGGCCGCGATCGATCCGACTGATCCCATGAGCCGCTTGAATCTGGCCGCCTATGCGCATCGCAAGGGACATCCGCGAGAGGCCATCGAACAATATAACCAAGTCGTAAGCACGACGCGCGACCCCAGGCTCCGGGCTACCGCATTCAGCGACATGGGTTACGCTTACCGCGAAATCGGCGACTCGGTGCACGCCAAGGCAAGCTTCCAGGCAGCGGTGACCCTGCGGCCGCGGACCCTGCGCGCATGGCTTGGCCTGGGCCTAGTGGCGGAGAAGTCGGGTGATTACACCGAGGCCGTCAATGCATACTCGCAGGTTGTCGGGATTCAACCCTGGGACCTTGGCTATTACCTCCTCTCGCGTGCCCTGCAACGAGCCGGGCACCCTCAGGAGGCGGAGGCTGCCATGCAGCAAGCCAGGCAGCTCTCCGAGAACTTCGATCAGCTCCAGCAAGCCGCCGACTCCCTGTCCAAGTAACCCGCTCGGGTCACGATCAATACCCCGATTTTGCCTCGGCGACTTGCACCGACGCCTGCGTATTCTCCCAACTCATTTTCAGCGTGCATGCGCTGCCCGCCTGATCAAATGCGATGGTGAAGTTCTCCACCGGCGCAGACGTGGACGAGGCTTTCATATCCACACGGCCGAGTTCGTCGGACTCGTACTTGTACGGAATGCCCCATTCCCCGGTCTTCTTGTTGATGATCAGCGTCCACTTGCTCTGGTTGGGGACGGTGAAGATGGTGTAGCTGCCTGCCGGTACGCTGGTACCCCCAACGGTAAGGTTGGCGGTCGTCACAAAGGTTGTGGCCTCGTTGGCTCCAGTCCGCCACACCTGCCCGTAAGGAACTAAGTCGCCAAAAATCTTGCGGCCTTTCATCCGCGGGCTGGAGTAATCGACGGTGATGCTCTTGCCGCCGGAAAGATTGCATTGTGCCTGGGCGGCGGGGCTGGGACGCTGGCTCTTGTCCTTCTGCGCGCAGGCGAGAATGGTAAGCGTGAGAGTGAGCAGGGTAAGGAATGCAACGCGCTTGAACATGAAATCTCCTTTGAGTATTCAGCAGTCAGCACTCAGCATTCAGTCGGCAAGGGCGCCCAAGGTCTGCGGCGCTGCCAAGGTGCTGAGGGTAGATGCTTAGACTATCGAAGCGTGTTCGCGGATAGCAACTCCACTAGAGTTTTTCGCGGGACCCTTGAAGGGCGCTGAATGCTGATTGCTGAATGCCGAGTGCCAGTTACAATCTCGCTATGCCCGTATTCGACGAAAAGCAGGAAGAGCTGGAACATTACGAAACCATGATGGGCGTGCCCCGCGGCCGCCTGGCCGTGACCATGGACATGATCACGGATGCGATGGCGCTGGTCGGCCAGCACGGCGTCTATTGCCAGAGCACCCGCTGGCCCGGCAAGCCGGTGATGGATATTCAGATGGTCATGAAGAACCTGACGGACGCAAAAGAGCTGATCCAGAGCGTGATGCAGGAATTGAAGAGCAAATCTTAACCACAGAGGACACAGAGTGACACAGAGGTTCTAGTCTTGAGGTTCTTACCCTGTGTTCCCCTGTGCCCTCTGTGGTTCCGTTCTTAGGCCAGCGTGTACTTCCCCCTCTCGATCACCTTCTGCGCGATCTGTTGGCGCAACTCAATCGTGTTGAACGGCTCGTGCTTTGCCAGGCGGCGCAGGATCGCGAGCTGGGTGCGCAGCATGTCGCCATCGGCTACGGCCGCAATGATCTTCTTTGCCGCAGCTTCGATCTTCTCCATGGCTTGCGAAAGATAGGTGCGTGTCATGGCAATGGGCACGGATACAGCCGCCTCGCCATTGCGCTCGACCAGTTTCTGGGCCCGCAGTACCGCCGACTCCATCGCGTAGGTCTCGATCACCATGTCGGCGATCGCCCCCATGACCTCTTGCTGGTCCTGAATCGCTTGCATATACTTCTGGGTGGCTGCTCCAGCCGCAAACAGGCCCAGCTTCTTGGCTTGGGCGACCAATTTGCGTTCCTCAGCCAGGGGGCCTTCGAGCTCCTCGCCCACAGACGGCCCCGACAGAACCTCATCCATCAGCTTCTTGATCGCCGGCATCAACGGAAGCTGTCCGCTCATCGCCCGCTTCAGCAGAAAGCCGGTGATGATCAGCCGGTTGATCTCGTTGGTGCCTTCAAAGATCCGGTTGATGCGCGCATCGCGGTAAGCGCGCTCGGCCGGGTACTCTTCAACGAATCCGTAGCCGCCGTAGATCTGGACGGTCTCATCGACCACGTAGTCGATCATCTCCGAGCCCCAAACTTTGATGATCGAGCACTCGACGGCGTACTCCTCGATGGCTTTGCGGGTCTCTTTGAGCGCGTCGGCGGCGTTCTTATCGACTTCGTTCAACGCCACATCCATCATTCCAACCGTGCGATACACCAGCGACTCGCCTACGTAGAGCAGTGTCGCCATGTTGGCGATCTTTTCGCGCACCAGCCCGAAATCGGCGATCACCTTGCCGAATGCCTTGCGCTGCTTGGCGTACGCGATGGCGTTCTCCAGCGACACCCGCCCACCACCTACGCACATCGCTCCTAGTTTGAAGCGGCCTACGTTCAGGATGTTGAACGCAATGACGTGCCCCTTGCCGATTTCGCCGAGCAGGTTCTCAACCGGAACTTTGCAGTCGTTGAGAATGATGGCGCAGGTGGACGAACCCCGAATCCCCATCTTGTGCTCTTCAGCACCAACGGAAAATCCCGGGAAAGTCTTTTCCACCAAGAATGCAGTGAACTTCTCGCCATCGACCTTGGCGAATACGGTGAACAGGTCGGCAAAGCCGGCATTGGTGATCCACATCTTCTCGCCGTTCAAGATGTAATGCTTGCCATCTTTCGAAAGTTCAGCCCGGGCGCGGCAATTCAGCGCATCCGAACCGGACGACGCTTCCGACAGGGCGTACGCGCCAACAATTTCTCCCGCAGCCAGCCGTGGCAGGTATTTCTTCTTCTGGTCTTCGGTTCCGAAATACACGATGGGCAGCGTGCCGATTCCGGT
>JAIQFW010000205.1 GCA_020073105.1 Terriglobia bacterium | reverse complement strand
GGGGTCCATGATTTTTTTTTTTTTTTACTGGACCGGCGTGACCTGGCGTTCGGCCAGCGCCGTCGCGATTACATAGGGCAACGAGTGATCGGCAGTTTCTTTGGTGTGGGGGTCGTACTTGCTGGGATCAGAAAGAATGTCGGCAGCGCGCGCCAGAGAACGAATCTGGATTTTCGTGACCTGGTCGGGCTTCAGATCATTGGATTTCACCAGATCCAGAACGGCAGAAATGGGAGCGTGGGTCAAAGCCTCCGTCGGGAAGAATTTCATGCCGCACTGGGTGATGCGCCAGGATTCGCCAAGCCCATCAGTGAGAATATTCAGCTTCCACTCCGGGCCGAAGACATGAGTCAAACCTTCCTTGCCGTCGATCACGTGTTCCGGGCCGGTGTAGCCCTTTTCCGCCATGAGCGCTGCGAGAACGGCGCTCTGCGTGGCCATGGGATCGACGGTGTTCTTCATCATCGTTAGCTTGCCGGCGGTGACCGCACCCAGCGTGCAGTGGCGGCTGGCCGAGATTCCGATCGCATGTTGAATTTGTTCCCAGGGAAGATGTAAAGCGCGGCCGGCAACGAATGGCGAAACGAAAGCGGTCAAAGTCGCGTGATGCCAGCCACGTTCCCGGACTCCAGGGAATGCTGCCTCGCAGAAGCGCATTTCGAATTCGTGTCCCAGGACAAAACCGACAATCAACTCCTTGCCGTCTGTCTTGGCGCGCTCGCAACAGGCCATGGCAGCAGGAAAAATGTCGGACGGATGCGACGGGTCCTGCTTCCAGTAGATGTCGTTGTAGTCCATACAGCGGATCATGAGCGCGTTGGCGAGTGAAGCGGAGACAGGATCGATGCGCTTGCCGGTGCCGATAACGGTGGCCGGGCCACGGCCCGCGATCTCGCCCAACACGTCAAGCGCGATCTTCACATCGTGCTGTTGGTAACCACCCAAGGCGCAGCCGACGGAATCAAGCAGAAATCGCTTAGCCTGGTAGATGGCATCGGCGGAAAGATGTTTGTAGTCCAGCGCGGAAGCCCAGCGGGACATTTTGGCGGTGATGGTTTCCTTCGGTGGTTCTTTGGTGACGGACAATGTGACTCCAAAAGAGAGACGTTGCGAGCAACGTCTCTACAGGTTTTTATTTCGCCTTCACGTTCTTCGGGTTCTTGAACGGCAAGAACGCCATGAAGTCGGCATGGTGCACGATGAAAGCCTCGGTCGTGCGCTTCACCAGGTCGCCCTCGGCCGCGTGGGCCGCGATGATGTGGCAAACGTCGTCCGGCACGCCACACTCCAGCGCCAGCGCGACTCCGGTAAACGGATGCCGCAGCGCTTCGCCACGCTCGCTCTGCCGGCTCTTGCCGTCGGGGCCAAGTTCATATTCCAGCAGTTTGCCAACGTCGGCGAGGATGGCTCCGGCAATCACCGTGTCCATGTCGATCGGCAATGCGCGGCCCATGAATTCCTGCATGGCCTCGGCGCTTTGCCGGGCAATGTGCACCACGCAGCGCTTGTGCTCCATGAATGTGATGGGGCAATTAGGTACCAGCAGGGTGAAGGGAATCCGGTTCAAGTCCTCGGGCTTCAGCGGGCTGCGCTCCAAGGCCTTGATCCAGGTCTGGGTGACTTGCTCGCGCAGCCTGATGTTCTCGATCCACTGAATCTCCGGCCACAGCTTTGCAACTACCTCACGCATGCCGCACGCCTCCCCAGGAAACCATCTAGCTTAGCGCGGGGACGGTTGGGGCGTCGAGGGGGGAGGGCACAAAGCAGTGTGATGAACGGTCACAAGGTCGTGTGATGTGGTGCGCCTGCAGGCAGACTGCCTGGCATGACAGGGGCTTGAGAACCGTGGTTGCTCTCGAGAGCACGGCCAATTACGATGGGCGGGCCATGAAAAACCTCATCGCTGGTCTTCTCTTCTTGATTTGTTTCGCCGGCCTGACCACGACACCGGCCCAGACTGCGCCGCCTAAACGGTTCCAGAAGGCGCCGGATTACAACGTCTATCCCATGCAGGAAGGCTTCGTGGACGCCAACGGGATCATGATCTACTACAAGATCCTCGGCCGCGGCTCTCCCTTGATGGTCCTGCACGGAGGACCGGGGGCGTCCCATGACTACTTCCTTCCCTATCTCCTGCCCTTGGCACGGCACCACCGCCTGATTTTCATTGATGAGCGTGGCTCGGGACGCTCCCAGAAACTGGAGGCCCGCTCCGCCTACACCGTCGAAAACATGGTGGAAGATGTGGAACAAGTGCGGCAGGGGCTCGGCCTGAGGGAGTTCAGCCTGCTTGGCCACTCCTACGGGGGAGCTCTGGCCCAAGCCTATGCTTTGAAGTACCAGCGCAACCTCAGCCACCTGATCCTGGGCAGTACCTGGTCGAGCACGGCTGCCATGAATCAGGTGTTCGTGCGCATGAAGCAGAACATGTCGCCAGACCTGCGGAAGCGTATCGACAAGCTTGAGGCCCAGGGCTTGTTCGGGCACGGCAAGGATTACGAGAAGAACCGGTACAGCAGCGAATACATGACCGCAGCGTGGGGCGAAGGCTATTTCCCCTACGTGTACCACAACCGGCCCGATCCCAACTACGACCCGACTGCGCTGGGAAACTCCTGGGACCTGTACCGCGAGATGTGGGGCGAGCATGGCGAGTTCATCATTGACGGCAACCTGAAGTCGGTCGAATACACCGACCGGTTGGCGGGGATCAAAGTACCCACGCTGATCATCGTAGGTGAGCATGATGAGTGCGATCCGTCGTTGTCGCAGACGATGCACGAGAAGATCAAGAAATCGAAACTGCTAATTCTCCCGAACTCGGGTCACATGACGTTTGTGGACCAGAACAAGCTGTTCATCAAGGCAGTGGAAGGTTTCTTGAGTTCCGTCAAGTGAGTTAGCGCCGCAGCCACTCTATAATGCACTTCAGCTATGCCTGCTTCCGGGCGGCCCGAGTCGGAAGGGGTTGGGGAGCATCGAAAAGGTATGACCCTCCGACGACGAACCGGAACTCGTATCGTTCGCCTTGGGCTTCTGCTGGGACTGATTGCGGTGAGTACCGCCGGTGAAGCGCAGCAAGCTGCTGCTACCGGAGAACCGCTGGTGATTCGAACGACCAGCCTCCCCAAGGCCTACCTGAAACAACCTTACGAAGCCCGTCTAGAAGCGCGGGGCGGAATTGCTCCTCTGACGTGGGAGGTCACGGAAGGGGCATTGCCCGCAGGGGCTAGTCTGCACCGCGATGGAGTGCTGACTGGCGCCCCAACCGAGATCGGCGAGTTCCGTTTCACAGTCACAGTGAGAGACAGCGGCAAGCCGGCCTACGAGCGGCGGCAGCAGCTTTCCCTGGTGGTGGTGGCGCCGTTGCTGGTGCAGTGGGGAAGGTACCCCGGGGTGAACGGGCACAGAGTGGAAGGCTCTGTCCTGGTTTCCAACCAGACAGGGCAAGACTTTGACCTGACCGTGATCATTTTGGCTGTGAATGAAAACGGACGAGCCACGGCCATCGGTTATCAGCATTTCTCTTTGCAGAAGAACACCGCCGAAACCGAGATTCCATTCGGAGAGAACTTGCCGTTCGGAGGATACGAGGTCAATGTTGACGCAGTGGCTGAGGTGGCCAGCACCAACTCGATCTACCGCGCGCGGCTGGTGCCCAAGGAGAAGTTCCAGATCCGGCAAGAACCGTAGGCGTAGCCAATGGCTGGTAGCTAGCGGCGAGGAAACTAGCGGCTCGTGACGCATGGCGTCAGAGCCAATCTCGTTGGGGGAGAAGCTAGCGCCTGGCTACTAACTACCAGCTACAGGCTACGCAAAGCAATAAGAGTCCCGAGGTGGTGTTGGGATCATTCGTCTCAGCCAGTAGCTCGCTTTAGACCCTTGCCGACCTGCTTTCATTGCTTCCTTGCGGGTCGCAATGCGCGATCGTTGCTCGGGCTCCGGGCTCACCGCCAACCGGATAAATCAACCCAACGCCTCGGGACTCTATCCTGCCTTCAACAAATCTTCCTGTTCGCCTCGACCAGCGCGTTGCTATAGACCCTTGCTAGCCTTCCTTCCGTCATCTCGCGATGCAGAAAGTGACTTCGCTTGAGCCCCGGACGCCGCACCAACCGGGAAAACTTCAGAAGCTGTCAAAGAACGATTGTCTTTTTACTCCTTCCAGGGATGCAGTCAATAGAAAATGCAGCGTTCCATGTGCTTGCAATTCAGTCGAGTGCAGGCAGTTCACAGGGGGGTGCCGCAAAGTGGTGCAGCAGGGGCGGCGATCCCCATCCCGATGGCCTGTGCGCGGGTTACGTAAGGAGGAAAAAGCAAATGGATGGGATCCACGAACCGGTGGCGCCGGGTTGTTGAAATCTGTCAGAAACCGCGCCGGACAGTCTCTACCAGCGTTGTGCGAGGGAGGCAGGTGAGACGTAGCTGGCTACGTCTCTACACCCGCGATACAATGCGGTGCCCGGAAAACCCAAAGGAGTCTGGCGTGGCGCAAATTGCATGTCTTCTCAGGAAGGTCAGCCTCACCCTTTTGCTGATGTCAGTACTGCCACTGATCGTTGGGGCGCAGTCCAAGTCGACGGCAGAGGAACGGACGGCAGCCTACCTGCAGTCGGTCCGCCATCAGCCCTCGCTGTTGCTGGCCTTCCTGCGCGAGATGCCCAAGGGCGGCGACCTGCACAACCACCTGAGCGGGGGCATTTACGCCGAGAGCTGGATCGATTTCGCGGTCCAGGACAACCTGTGCGTCGACCGAACCACTTCAGTCCTGATCGCCCCTCCCTGCGACGCCTCTTGTGACAAGTTCAACAGCAAACCGGAAGTGCGCTGCGCGTACGGTGATCCCGTGCTCTACAACTCGATGATCGATGCCTGGTCGATGCGAAACTGGAAAGAAAGCGAGGGATCAGCGCACGATCACTTTTTCGCGACTTTCGATAAGTTCAGGCTGGCTTCATACAATCACACCGCCGACATGATCGCAGAAGCGGCTGCACGAGCTGCGGAAGACCATCTGCAGTTCCTGGAGCTAATGCACACCGCGGATGGAGGAAAAGCGGCGCAACTCGGCAACACGGTCGGCTGGAATGAGCACTTGGCACAGCTGCGGGAAAAGCTGCTCGCCGCAGGTTTGCGGGAAATTGCCGCCTCCACGAGCAAGCAGCTCGACAGCGACGAAAGCGCGATGCGCGCCCGGCTCAAGTGTGGCTTGCCGGACGGTAGTCCGGGATGTGGGGTCACGGTCCGTTACCTGTACCAGGTGCTGCGAGGGTTGGCGCCGGAACAGGTGTTTGCCCAGATTCTGTTGGGATTTGAATTGGCTTCCACCGACCCACGTTTCTTGGGGCTGAACCTGGTCATGCCGGAAGACTGGTATGTTCCCATGCGCGACTTTGAGTTGCATATGAAGATGCTCAGCTATCTGCACGAAATCTATCCCAAGGTACACATCAGCCTGCATGCAGGTGAATTGGCCATGGGGCTGGTGCCTCCGGAGGGGTTAAGCTTTCACGTGCGCGACTCGGTGGAACGCGGTCATGCGGAGAGAATCGGCCACGGCGTCAGTGTGATGAACGAACACGGTCCCATTGGCCTGCTGCGCGAAATGGCACGAAGAAACGTGCTGGTCGAGATCTGTTTGACGTCCAATGACGTGATACTCGGCGTGCGGGGGGCGGACCATCCCCTGCCGGTGTATCTGAAGTATGGCGTGCCGGTCACACTCGCTACGGACGACGAAGGGGTATCGCGGTCGGATCTGACGCATGAGTACCTGCGCGCCGTCGAGACCTATGATTTTCTGACTTACAAAGACCTGAAGAAGATGGCGCGGCTGAGTTTGGAGCACAGCTTCCTTCCGGGGGCGAGTCTGTGGGCGGATGTAAAGGACTTTTACCGCGTGAGCGTGTGCGGTGTGAGCAACAGTCCGGCGTGCCAGAAATTTCTTGGCGGCAGCGAACGCGCCAGCATTCAGTGGAAGCTGGAAGAGGAATTCGCCAATTTTGAGAAAGAATTCTAACCCTTGTCATTCCGAGCCGTTCGTAGCCGCAAGGCGGCGAGAGCGTGCCGAGGAATCTGCTGTTTGCCGTGCTACAAGCAGATTCCTCACCGCTGAAGCGGATTCGGAATGACAAATGTTATTGGATGATGACGACACAGGACACTTACGCCCTCGCCGAGTCCGCCGCCGCGTTTCTGCTCTCGCAGACTTCTCTGCGCCCGAAAATCGGCCTGGTGTTGGGTTCGGGACTCGGAGCCTTCGCCGACGACCTGACTGAAGCCACACGGATTCCCTACGCTCAGATTCCCTCCTTCCCGCGGTCTACGGCAGTTGGCCACGCCGGTCAGATGGTCATCGGCAAGGCCGGCGGGATTGCTGTCGCCGCAATGCAGGGCCGGGTTCACCTGTACGAGGGCTACGCAGCCGTTAAAGTTGCGTTCCCGACGCGGGTTCTGGGGCGGATGGGAATCCGGGCGCTGATCCTCACCAACGCCGCAGGCGGGATCAATACCCAGTTCAAGCAGGGTGCGTTGGTGGTGATCTCGGACCACATCAATCTGCAGGGACAGAATCCGCTGGTCGGTGCCAATGACGAGCGCTTCGGAGCACGCTTTCCCGACATGACGCAGGTTTACTCGAAGCCATACCGGGAAATAGCGCTGCAGGCGGCACGAAAGCTGGGCAAGACGGTTCACCAGGGCGTGTACGCCGGCCTGCTGGGTCCGAGCTATGAGACACCGGCAGAGATCCGGTATTTGCGGACGATCGGGGCCGATCTCGTGGGAATGTCAACCATTCCTGAGGCCATTGCCGCGCGGCACATGGGCATCAAGATCCTGGCCATTTCTTGCGTCACCAACATGGCAGCAGGGATCCTCGATCAGCCTCTCAATCATGAAGAGGTTCTTGAAACCGGGCGTAGGGTGCAGGGAGACTTTGTCGCGCTACTGAACGCGGTGCTCCCGGAAATTGCGAAGGACGTGGCGTGAAAACCCACCCGCCGCAGATTTGCGATCAACACTTACAGAACTTGTCATTCCGACGAACGAAGTGAGGAGGAATCTGCTTCTCCAACTACAGATCCCTCGCTGCGCTCGGGATGACAACAAGACCTAGAACATAAACTTCGCTGCCAACTGAATCACCC
>JAIQFW010000204.1 GCA_020073105.1 Terriglobia bacterium | reverse complement strand
GAGGACAAGATGAGCACGGCACAGCTAGCATTTCTACGCATTCATTCGGAACTTGGCTTTCATTCATAACACCCCTGAAAGGAGAGGAATCCTATGGAACACAAGAAATTCTGGGCCGTCACAGGCAGGGCGTTGGCGGCCATGGCAGTAATGCTAACCATCACTCTAACGGCGGCTACCTCGCAGGCCCAGACCTTCACCAAGTTGGTAGACTTTCAAGGTGCTAACGGTCAATGGCCGACAGACGAACTAGTTCAGGGGCGCGACGGAGCATTCTACGGGACTACGATGTTAGGCGGGGCTTACGGCGGTGGCACGGTATTCAAAGTCACTCCAGGCGGAACGCTGACATCACTCTACAGTTCCCCTAACGATGAGCCTGACGGCGGGCTATTTCTAGCCACGGACGGGAACCTTTACGGGACAACGCTCAACGGCGGAGAGTATTTCGATGGGACGATTTTCAACATCACTCCATCAGGATCGCTGACGACGCTTTACACCTTTTGCTCTCAACCGAGTTGTGCTGACGGTAAAAGCCCTCAAGCAAAACTGATTCAAGCTGCCGACGGCAACTTGTATGGGACAACCTACCAGGGCGGCATCTCCGATTGCGGCACAATTTTTACTATGGCACCCAACGGCAGTCTGAAAACGTTGCACTTGTTCGACGGCACCGACGGCTGCACCCCAATCGGATCTCTGCTGCAAGCCACAGATGGGAACTTATATGGGACAACATGCTGCGATGGAGCCAACCACCGAGGCACGATTTTTATAGTTAGCACGAATGGCGTCCTGACGACACTCTACAGTTTTCAGGACACCGACGGCTCTCCTGGGGGTGGGTTGTTTCAGTCCACCGGAGGGGCCCTTTATGGGACGACGGTGGACGGGGGGGCCTATGACTGCGGTGGCTATCACTGCGGCACGATCTACAGACTGGACATGGGATTCGGTCCCTTCGTTCGCTTGGTGCGCGATTTAGGCAAAGTCGGGCAAACTGGTGGCATTCTTGGACAAGGGTTCACTGGAACCATCGACGTCTCCCTCAACGGAACTCCGGCAAGCTTCACCATTGTATCCAACACGTTCATGAAGGCAACGGTTCCCGCTGGAGCGACCACTGGCTACGTCACGGTGATCACGCCCAGCGGCACGCTGACCAGTAACGTTCCGTTCCGCGTCACGCCACAGCTTCTGAGCTTTGATCCACCCAGCGGCCCGGTCGGCACCCAAGTCACCATCACCGGAGTCAGCCTCACACAGACTCAGGCCATTGGCTTTGGCGATCGCGTCCCGGCGCAGTTTACAGTGAACTCCGACACACAAGTGACGGCGACGGTTCCAGCGGGAGCGAAGACGGGCAAGGTCGGCATCGAGACCAAAGGCGGAATTGCGATCAGCTCAGGGACGTTTACGGTCATTCCGTAATTTCGCCGCAGATCTTCGCGGATCAACGCAGATAAATCTCAAGGTCGATCCGCGTGAATCCGCGGCGGAAGTCTTCCTGGCGGACCCGGAGAGACTTGAACTTGAGGCGGTTTGCGGGCGTGAGCGAAGCGGGAGCCCGCAGCCGAAATCCCGAGCGCAGTCGAGGGATCTCGAAAGAAGCCTGGCGGACCCGGAGAGACTTGAACTCCCAACCTCTGCGTTCGAAGCGCATTGCTCTATCCAGTTGAGCTACGGGTCCGCGTCCTCCAAAAGCATAAACCGAATCGCCCTCCGACCGGTAATGGCACCGCGAGGTTGTGGACCAGGTCCGGATTCGCGGTTCGACTCGCTAGGGTAAAAGGACACATTGACACGGCAGGAACTATAGCCGATAGTACGTGGTTGCATCGTATGCAGTTCCGGCGACGTTTGCACCTGACAGTCTGATTCTTCCCAAGAATACCCAGGAGGACGCATGAAGTATCTGCCCGCAGTCAAAACTCACAATCTCCTATTGGCTAGTTGCTGGCTGCTGTTGGTCATTCCCGCACTGGCGGAAAACGTTCAACGCAACCCCAATGTCGTCTACGATCTGAAACACGACGTCTCGCTGCCGCTGAGCGTCCTGGCGAAGAATGCCCCACCTCCAAAACCGGGGATGACGGAAATGCGAGAGCACAGGTCCCCGAAGCATTTCTTTAGCATCAGCAATGTACCCGATCCGGTCGTCCAGACTGAAGTCCTGCCCGATGTCCATACCACCAACTTGTTGAGCTTCGATGCCATCACCGGCGTCCAGGGTGGCGCGATTCCGCCTGACACCAATGGTTCCGTGGGCAGCACCCAGTACGTTCTCATCACCAACTTCGACTACGCGGTGTACGACAAAACTACGGGCAACACGATCCTGCCCCCGACCCGCATTAACGTCATCTGGTCAGGTTTTGGCGGGCAGTGTCAGACGAACAATGGCGGCGATCCCATCGTGTTGTGGGACAAGATGGCGCAACGCTGGCTGGTAGAGCAACTGGAGTACTTCGGTGGCCCCAATCTGGTTTGCGTTGCGGTCTCGACCACTGCCGATGCCACGGGCAGCTACAACCGCTACTCCTTCAGTTTCGGCAGCGCCCTTCCAGACTACCCGCATATTTCCGTCTGGCCCGATGCCTACTATCTTGCGGTGAATTCATTCGGACAGGGTTTTGGTCAGCCTTGCGCCCTTGATCGCAACGCTATGCTGGCCGGAACCGCCGCGGCCATGGTGTGTTTCTCGCCCAATTCCGCCAACTTCGGATTTCTGCCTTCGGATGTGGACGGTAACACGCTTCCTCCGGCAGGCGCCCCGAACCATTTCCTGGAGATAGGCAACAACAACACCTCGCTGAAATACTTCGACTTTCACGTGGACTTTATTAACACCAACAATTCCACATTTACCGGCCCCCACACGATCACGGTTCCGGCTTTCACGGTGCTCTGCGGCGGTGGCGGCGGAGCCTGCATCCACCAGCCTTCTCCCGGCAGTCTGCTGGACGCACTGGGTGACCGCCTGATGTACCGCAATGCTTACCGGAACTTCGGCGATCACGAATCCATGGTGGTGGCCCATTCCGTCAGACCGGGCGGTGGATCCACGGCCGATGCTGCTACCCGCTGGTACGAACTGCGGGCTACGCCTCCAGGAAGCGCCTTCACCCTGTACCAGGCAGGAACCCTGCAAGATAAGAAGATGAGCGTGTGGATGGCCAGCGTCGCCATGGACAAGCAGGGGAACATCGCCCTGGGGGCCAGTGTCGTCTCCTCCACGACCGTCAAACCTACGATCGGATATACCGGGCGCATTCCCAGCGACCCTCTAGGGAAGATGGAATCGGCGAAGCTGGTGGCGAAAGGGGCTGGAGTGCAAACGGGCACGAATCGTTGGGGCGACTACAGCAGCATGAGCGTGGACTCCAGCGATGACTGCACCTTCTGGTACGCGCAAGAGTACTACAAGGCCAATGGGACGAACTGGATTATCCACATCAACTCGTTCAAATTCACAAGTTGCAACTAGGCGAAGGCGGGATTCGACCCGTTTCGCCCGATCCCACGGACGGCGCGCCCGGCTTTTAGCAGTAGCCCGGCGCGCCGTTTTCCATGGTTCCTCTCCCGGGGCATGTGACCCCCGTAACGCCATCGGGGACGAGCAGAGTGAGCTGCGTCACTGCCGACCCGTTCTCAGGTTGAGTACCTTCTAGAACTGACACTTGATAACTGGGTTCGGTTTCTGTGACGATAGGCAGGTCTCCGGAACTGCAGTCGACCCGCATGGTAATCAAGAAACAGGAAACCAAGAACCCGATGGGAGAGGCCTTCATGCGCAAATCCTCGACCCGGCGGTTTGCCCGCTATCGCACCGAGCTGCCCTTGATCGTAAAAGTACTGGGGCAGGAGGGGTATCTGCGGGTCCATGGCCGTTGTTTCGAGATCGCGGAAAACGGGCTGGGGGCAGTTATCACCAGTGAGTTCCGCGCCGGAGAGATGGTCTCCCTCGAATTTTCCATCCCCAATGTGACCGACCTGCAAGTGTTCCGCGCGGTGGTACGGCACCGTATGGGCTTTCTGCACGGCTTCGAATTCGTCGGCATCCTTCCCGAACAGCGCGAACAGATCAAGGGCTACTGCCGCACCCTGCCGCCCGCGTGAGTTATCCCTTAGGCGTCTGGCCACCACGAGCCCAGGCCGGAAACGGCTCCGACACGTCGTCCCGCTCTGGCCATGTACAAGAATTACTGCGCAAGCTGCCACGGCACTGATGCTACGGGCCATGGACCCACCGCGGCCGCTCTCAATCCAACCCGCTAATCTCACGACATTGGCCAGGCGACACGGCGGGAAGTACCCCTCCCTGGCAGTGAAGACTGTAATCCGTGGTGACAGCAGTGTGCTGGCCCACGGTTCCAAAGAAATGCCAGTCTGGGGCTCGCTGTTCTGGAACCTGAGCGTAGGAGACCAACAGAAGTGTATTTGCGTATCACCAACCTTACGCACTACGTGGAGTCGTTACAGGAAAACTGACTTCGCAGTCAAATGCGCCAGCCAACAGCCTGCTTTCCGGATCATCAGGATTCCGTGAATGGTCCACTGCAGGGGTGTTGGGGGAAGAGCACGCCGTTGGGGGGCACGGGTTGTTGGTGAAATCGTTCCATAGGCGGATCACGCGTCCTTTCGCAAGCCGAAGGGCAGGAAGGTAAGAGGAATGGTGCGCCCTGAGAGATTCGAACTTGAGGCGTTTTGCGGAGATGTTACGCCAACTGTGCGGGTGGCTTCCTCATTCTAGGCTTACGTTTCCGACCTTATGGGATTACGTGGAAAGCGACGTTGCTAGTGAGCGTGCCACTGGGGGTGCTCACGGTGACGTAGCCGGTGGTTGCACCCGGCGGGACTGTTGCCTTCAAGTAGGTGTCAGACACTACTGTGAAGCTGGCAGGAGTTCCGTTGAGCGTTACCGCAGTTGTTCCCGCGAACCCTTGTCCGAGAATGCCGCCCGTCTGCCCGACTTTGCCATAGCTGCGCACGAAGGCCACGAACGGTCCTAATCCCACGTCCAAGTTGAATAGCGTTCCCATGTCATCTGTCCCGCCTTCATAGGTTGAACCATAGAACGTTCCCTGAGTGGATTGAAGTAGTCCGGCGACCGGGAGGCGACCGTCAACCCCGTCAAAAGAGTGCACGGTGGCCAGTACGCCGTCAGGAGTGATCTTGAAGATCGTACCGCGATCATTGGCTCCTCCCGCTTCGCTTGTTCCGTAGAAGTTTCCATCGGTAGCTTGGAGCAAGACGGAAGATGGGTTCGCACCATCGGCGTATTGGAATGCATGCAGCGTCGTCAGCGCACCTCCGGGAGTGATTCTGAAGATGGTCCCCGGACCTCCGCCAAACTGGCAACCTCCGGGGCCTCCGCCCTGGGTCGTACCGTAGAAGTTTCCATCGGCGCCCTGCATCAAACCTGCTGTGGGAGCACAACCATCCGTACCCGAGAACGCGTGCAGAGTCGTCAGCGTGCCTCTGGGTGTGAGTTTGAACACCGTCCCGCAGCCGTTTGGAGGGATGCAGGCATGGTTCCCGCCGAATTCGGTGATGCCATAGAGATTTCTGTCGGTGCCCAAGACGAGCGGGCCTTGAGGGCTCCATCCATCGTTTTGGTCGAGAAAGGTGTACAACGTCGTGAGCATTCCATCAAAACCAATCTTAAAGACCGTGCCACATCCCAAGGGGGCGAAACAGTTCAGATTTCCTCCGCGGAAGGCTAATCCGTACAGGCCGTCAGGACCTTGAACCAGACCCCCGATGGGGCCCACCCCATCCGTACAACCTGGTGCTTCACAAAAGCTATGAAGGGTGGTCACCGCGTGTTGAGGAGTGACTCTAAATACCGTACCGCAGCCCGCCGGATCGCAGTCAGGATTTCCGCCGGAGAGGGTAGTTCCGTAGGCGTTTCCATCGGTAGCCTGAAGCAAGCCGCCAAACGGATTATCTTCAACTCCTGTGAGGCTCAGGCTCTTCAAGGAGGTGCCGGGCGTCAGCCTGAAAAGTACACCTTGGCTCTCGGTTCCACCAAACGCGGTAACTCCATAGAGGTTCCCGTCGGTTCCCTGGATCAAGGGCGCAGACGGAGCATTGCCATTGTTGCCATTGAAATCCGCCAGTTTGGTAAAGGTCTGTGCTGGCAAGACAATTGCCGTCGCACTGCAAAATAAGAAGACAGCGCATGCTCGATTACACGCAGCGAGTTTTGTCATCAGACGCCTCCATCCGGCAAATCACCAGCTACTATTACAAATCCAGAGGGACCTGCGAACCGCAAAGAGGAGCAAATACCGCAGGACAAGCGGGGAGAATTATCTTCCTCGAGAACCGGCGGGTCAAGGCGTCGTCACGGAACATTGTTTGTAACGCACGGGAAGACGGCAGCTGCGCGGCGTACATTGCCAATGACTCCCCGAGTCAGGAAGATACTGGAACAGCGTTGGGAACTTGCAGGAAGACCTCTGGAGGGCTGGGTGTGGCCAGCGCCGACAATCAGTGGCCACTTGGAGCCTAGCAGCCTGAAGAAGCTTTTCTTACTCGCCTGGGCGCGTCCGCTTGCGACGTTTGGACACTTGCTCGGATCGCTGGGCACAGCTCGGTAGGAATTTCCGCCCGCTATGTCCATCCATCGGAGGACAGCGTTTTTGCGGCCCTGGAAAAGCTGGGTGGGCACAAAACTGGGCACACTGCAGAAACGACACTGGATGCTGCTGCGTCAGATCGGCTGCTAAAGGGTTGAAGGGAGAGAGGAAAGATGGTGCGCCCTGAGAGATTCGAACTCCCGACCTTCTGGTTCGTAGCCAGACGCTCTATCCAACTGAGCTAAGGGCGCGATGCGATCTTCTGCGGTGATTCCGATTATAGCGGAAATTTCATCTTGACTGAATCCAGCTGGCGAGTGAACTGTTCTGAGGTGAACACTGTAGACCACTTGACGACAATGGCTCTCGGAATACGACCTGGATTTCAACATCTCTAACGACGCCGGTCCTGTCAAGGGACTTGGGCTCTGGTTTTTGTAAGTCCGGACATACTTTCTCGACAGCGCAGACGCACTGGTTCCTTTCGGGAGAGTAAGAATCATGTTTTCTTCGAAGATTTAGATCCAACCGCATGGCTCGGCCCGTTTTCTTCATCATTGTGGTGGCGTAGCCCACCAGACATCTCTTCGGTCAC
>JAIQFW010000203.1 GCA_020073105.1 Terriglobia bacterium | reverse complement strand
ATATTGGTTCTCATTTCGGATCGAGCCCAGAGCGAAGCGCCGGAATTCCAGGTTGAGGCCGCAGCAATCCCAGTTATAGGTCGTTTGCACCGCCGCGTACTGCAAGAATCCCAGGTCGGCGTCGAAACCGACGTTGGTGGCCGCGCTGAAGCCTCGCTTGCCGGTGTGACCAAAGCCCAAGAGCAGCCGCAGTTGGTTAAACGACTGAGCCGAGAGGGCCAAGTTTGGGCTGGGACTCTCCGGCGGCACTTGCAGGTAGGCATCGCCGCCGCCGATGCTAAACCGGCCGATGCGGAAGTTGGCTAACACCGTGCTCGCACTCATGTGCCCCAACTTGAAGTCATAGTCCAGGTCCCATTCAATGTCGGTTCGGGCACTGCTCTGAATGCGCAGGCGTGAAATCAGGGGCGAGAGGTGGCGCGGCCCATTCAGGAATGCAATTCCGGTAAGGTCCACTGCGCTGGTCAGGACGTTGCTCCGTCCCGCGACCAGCGCCCCGCCGAACGTCGGATCGAGAAAATACTTTTGCGCCAGTTCCCAGGTGACGACCTCGTGCGCCCCCGCCACAACATCGCAAGGCGGCTCCGCCTGTTGCCCCTGCCGCTCCCAGGGGATGGGACTGTGAGGTGGGGCGCCGCCGATAAAGAGAGATGGCATTCCCGGCTCACCGCAGTCGACTGGCTCGGACGTACGCTTGGCGTAAAGGCGGTTCACCACGCTGTACTCCACTTCGTTCGTGTCGCTGAGAATATCCCGCCCGTCGAAGCGCAGGATGTTGGCGAAGTTGTCGACCCCGGTCACATAGTTGTAGGCCACGCGGGGTTCGATCACATGTTTCCACCGCCGTCCCAGGAACTCACCCCCAAAAACACGATCCAGGGCGGGCGGCCGTACCTCGACGGAGGTTCCCAAGGACCGCCGGTTGATGGTATCGGAAACTGCCGCCCTCACCCCGCTGGGCAAGGTTTCGAGTTCCTGGGTATACGAAGTGTCCCGCATCGAGAACTCCGGACGGAAAGACCAGCCGCGCAACTGCAGCGGCAGAGATATAGTCGGATGAAGGTCGAAGCGCCCCAACAACGAGGCCGTGCTGAACGAGGGCTCGTGGCGCGACAGACCCTCCACGGCGGCGTCATAAGACCAGTAGAAAGGCGATCTTCCGAGCCGGTGATCGACGCTCGATAACTCCAGGCCCGGGGCGTGAAAGATAGTGATCACGTCACCTCGGGTGGTGCTTTCGAAGTCCTGGTAGCGGTGCAGGGAGACGTTGTAGAAAAAGCCCCGGGTGGTATTGGAGAGAAAGGCTGCCGACTTCACTTCGGAGTTGACTGCTTGGGTAAAGACCTCGTTGAAGCCCACCCGGAAGACGAATGAGCTGAGATAGTCGATATCAGTGACGCCCCGGAAGTTATGGCTGAACTCGCTTTCCGCGGTCAGGCGAACTTCTTCTCCTCCTTGATCGACGGGTGGAGTACCAATTCCACGGTCGAGCACGCTGAAGTAGTTGAGGTCCACAAATGAGGTCTGACTCGGCCGCGCGCGGAATTCGCCCTGGGGCGCCCACCCGCGCTTGGAATAGTATTCGGCTCCTATATGCGCATCCATACTGCGATTGATGGCCCAGAACAGCGATTCCCCCACGATGGTTCCTTTGATCGATGAAGTCCCAAGATTGGGGATGAGAAAACCGGATTGCCGGGGAAGCTGCTCTGCCGGAAGCGTGGCAAATGGCAAGTACAAAATGGGGATGCCCTTGATCCCGAAGGTGCTGTGGTAGATCTTGGCCGTGCCTCCGACCTCGACTACAACTTTATGAACGCTGAAGTCCCACTTGGGACGGGGCAACGGGCAGGTGGTTACCATCCCGTCGTAGACCTTGTAATGATCAGAACCCGTCTTCTCCACCACCCGCCCCTTGAAGAAAAAAGCGTTCGAGGATGTCAGGATCGGCCGGATTCCGTGGAGCCGTACACCGATGCTTCCGGTCACGTTCTCGAATCGCCCGTTCTCCGCGCGGATGTTGTAGGTGCCGCGGCTCGCCTCCACGTGTTCCGCATTGGGCCCACCTTCGAGAACCACGTGACCGTCGGCGGTCGCGTCCCCGGTTTCGGCGTTGTAAGTGATCTCATCGGCCTGCAAAACGTAGACACCGTAGCGAACCATGGCCTGTCCGTGCAGGCTGTACGTATCACCCTGCTTCTCCTGCCGTAGCGCGGTAATCGTCACGTCTTCTTCCCTGAGCGTGGAGGGCGTGTTGGGCAGGTTTTGGACCTGGCTTGCAGAATTCGCCGGCGGAAGCAACTGGCTGGTAACTACGGCAGGAGCGAGTAGCAGGTGACAGGCGAACGCCGCCGTGATAAGTAATCGTGTGCGGGAAGTCATCGGAAGCGCGCTAACTCCCTGGGGCGTCAACTCCACTCTCGGGTATCGTGACGTTAGCACGGCGCCAGCCCGGGAGGCAAAGCGGGAGGCATTCCGATCACCGCAAGGGATTTTTCTAGCTCTGGCCTCATTCTTGTTGACTTGGCTGTTGGAGAGACCGGTCCAGCAGCTGGTCCCTCTACGGCGCAGCATGCGGCGGTACCGTGAAGGTGCATCCGGCCTCGAGTTGTCCTGAGATGAAACCCAGATTTCAACCCGACATCGATCCTAGCTTGAGCAACTCTCCTCCGGCAACGCTGGTCGACCCTGAAGCGTACGATGCGAGCGAACAGCAGTTTGCCGCCAGCCTGGCGGATGAGTCGCGCCCGAAGTTTGTGGTGGAAGAAGCAGATTCCGGTAGCACAACAGAATCGGCGCCTCCCTCCTCTGAAGGGGATGAAGTGGATGCGGGGAGTCCACCGGAGACCGTCGCTTCCGCTCCCAGGATTCAAGAAGATGCTACTGCAGGGCCGGATCCAGAAGCGTGGCGGCAGGAAGTGGCTGCGCGGGTCAACCGCTACCGGACTCGCAGGCACACGCGAACCCCACGCTATCCATCGTTGCAGCTGAAATTTGAATCCGGCGACGCTTCATGGGACATCCAGCCTGGGGCGAGCGAGCCCGCCGCGAAGGCCAGTGCAAATCGGTTAGCAGTCGCAATGCAAGACACCGCTCCGGTTCCTGTGGCCCAGCCAGGCCCAGCAGTGTCTAGTGCTCCACTTTCGATTTTGCCGGAGACTGACACCGGTGCCAAGGTTCTGGAGTTCCCGCGCTTGTCGTCGTTCCCGACCCCTGTGCCTGTCGAGGAGCTTGCCGAGCCAGTATTCGACCGACCCCGCATCATGGAAGTACCGGAGGTTCTGCCTCCTCCCCCGGCGCTCGGTGGCATGCTGATCGAGCCCGAGGAAGAGCCGGCCGCGGAGAGGCGTCGTGGATTTGAATTGCCTTTGCGGGCCGCTCCGATGGGGCGGCGCCTTCTGGCATCGGCAATCGATACCTTCCTCGTCGTCCTGGCGTTCGCTCTCTTTTCCTACACGTTCTTCAGGATTACTGCGACTATTCCTCCTTTGCGGCAAGCAGCCGGCGTATCCGCTGCTGTGATCGCGGCCTTCTGGGCGGCGTATCAGTACCTCCTGCTGGTGTATGCCGGAACCACGCCCGGGCTAAGGCTGGCCAAGCTGCAACTGAGCCGCTTTGATGGCAATGCAGTTCCCCGCAAGCTTCGCCGGTGGCGGGTGTTGGCCTCGATTCTGTCCGGCCTGTCGTTGGCGTTGGGCTACGCCTGGTGCTTCCTCGATGAGGACGAACTGTGCTGGCACGACCGCATCACCCGGACTTACATGGCGCCGATCACCCCGAAATAGCCGGGCCCACCACAGCTTCGGTCATCTGCTGTGTTAAATTGCTAAGTTTGCGCTCCTAGGACTTGGCAGGGGTATGTCCTCATCCATCCAGAACGTCCGCCGCCCCGCCGTCAAGGTGTTCGTCGCCACCACGGTGATGCTGACGTTCATCTCCTTCTGGCGAGCGGCAGCCATCGTTCTTGCCGACCTGGCCTCTTCCGCGTATTACGCCGGCGGCGATGCCGAGAAGGTCATCGGCAAGAGCGCACCCTGGTTCATCCTCGCGGTCATGCTGTTCAGCTATGCCGTGCGCGCCCTCTACATTGAATCCAGCAGCATGTTCGTGCGCGGCGGGGTGTACCGCGTGGTCAAAGAAGCCATGGGCGGCACGCTGGCTAAGATCTCGGTATCGGCGCTGCTGTTCGACTACGTGCTCACCGGACCGATCAGTGCGGTTTCCGCCGGCCAATATCTCGCCGGGTTTGTTGAAGACATGGCCCGCTACCTGGGGCACCCGATTCAGGCTTTCCCCGACAACAGCTTTGCCGCCGGCTTTGCGGTGGTAGTTTCGCTCTATTTTTGGTGGAAAAACATCCAGGGCATCCACGAATCCAGCCAGAAGGCGCTGCAGATTATGGCGATCACCACCGTCATGGTGGTGATACTGATCATCTGGTGCACCATCACGGTTTTTCGGGTCCCCATTCAGATACCCCCCAATCCGCTGCATCTGGGGGTCGTGCGTCTCGACAAAGAATCACTCGGCTGGTTGACCGGGAGCTGGATCAGCCAGCTCACCTGGATCATTCTGTTCGTAGGGTTCGGGCACTCGGTCCTGGCGATGAGCGGCGAAGAAACGCTCGCCCAGGTGAATCGCGAAATCGAACATCCCAAGCTGAAGAACCTGGAAAAGACCGGCTTGGTGATTTTCATCTACAGCCTGTTCTTCACCTCCCTGGTTTCGTTTTTCGCTGTAATGATTATTCCCGACAGTGTGCGGCACGAGTACTACGCCAACCTGATCGGTGGAATAGCGATGTTTCTGGTTGGGCCCATCTGGGCGAAGCTGGTTTTCCGCGCCTTTGTGGTTCTAGTCGGGGTGCTGATCCTGGCAGGCGCACAAAACACGTCGATCGTTGGCGCCAACGGTGTGCTGAACCGCATGGCGGAAGACGGTGTGCTGACACCCACTTTCCAAAAGCCGCATCCACGCTACGGCACCAGCCACCGAGTTATCAATCTGATTGTGGGCCTGCAGATCCTCACCATCATTGCCACGCGCGGCAACGTGTTTGTTCTGGCCGGTCTATACGCGTTCGGCGTGATCTGGAGCTTCGCCCTGTTGTCGCTTGCGGTGGTCGTGCTGCGCTACAAGGACCCGGGAAACCGCGAGTGGAGAGTGCCCGGGAACCCCAAGATCTTCGGCCGGGAAGTGCCGATTGGTCTCATCCTGATCTCCATCGTCCTGTTCACTACCGCGCTGGTCAACTTCTTCACCAAATCGGAGGCGACCGTGGCCGGGGTGACGTTCAGCGCCGTCTTCTTCCTGGTGTTCGCTTATTCCGAGCACCGCGTGGCCAAGGCGCGCAAGGGGAAACCCGAGGGCCTGGAGCAATTCCGGGTGTACGGGAACCAGGAGTTGGGCAGCGGTGCATTAGGCGTGCGCCCGGGGAACATTCTGGTTGCGGTGCGAGATCCGCGTAATCTGTACTACCTGCGCGATGTTCTTAGGAGCACCGACACCAACCGGCAGGACGTGGTCGTGATGACGGCGCGCCTTTACCATCGGGAGCACTCCTTCAGCGCCCGGACCGTCTACGAGGCGGACGAAATCTTCGATCGCTACGAGCAGGGGTTGTTCAGCGCAGCAGTGTCAGCCGCAGAAAAGGAAGGCAAGCCGGTTTCCCTGTTGGTGGTGCCGGCCACCGACGTCTTCGATGCCATCGTGGTCACCGCACAGCGGCTGGACTCCAGTCGGATCGTCTGCGGCTTGTCCAACAAGCTGTCCACCGATCAGCAGGCCAAGCTGACCGGGGACGCCTGGGAGCGGCTGCCGGAACCCCGTCCCCGGCTGGCCGTGGAAATCCATTCCCCGACCGGCAGCGTTCATGAGTATCCGCTGGGGCCGCATGCCCCGCGCATGCGCCCGCAGGACCTCGAACTGATGCATAAGTTGTGGCTCGACATCACTTCCGATTCCAGGTACGCCGGCACCCATCACTACCACATCGTGGCGCTGGCGCTGGAAGAACTGAGACGTGAATTGACTACCGAGCAGCGGGCGGAACTGTTGGCAAAGTTGATGGATGAGATGAACCGCGATAACCCGCCACCAAGCCAGAGCTGAATCCAGTCAGAAATTCAAAGTGAAACCCCGGTCCTGAGGCCGGGGTCTGGTCCGAAAATCACTACTTGTTCATGTCGCCGTGATTGTGCTCATGGTCCTTGCCGCACTGCCCACCAGCACCGTTGCAGCAAGCCATAGTGACCTGCTCGCCGCCTTTTTCGGATTTCCCGCAGCAGCCCTTCTGGTCGCGACCACAGCATTTTTCGCTAGTGGAAGCGGCGCTGGCTGACTCGTCCTGCTTGCTTTTCATGCAGGCCATCGAGTCCTTCCCTTTGCAGCAGGACATCGCTTCTTTTTCACCTGTAGCAGCTTTCCCGTGATGGGCGCAGCATGCCATCTCGGCCTTGCCGTCTGCAGCCTTCTGGCAGCAGGGACACTGCGCCTTGGCGTCCGACGAAGTTGCAACAGTCCCCTGTGAAGGCGCCGGATTGGTGGGTTGGGTAGCAGTTTGGGCCCACGTAACTACTGTCAGGGCCAGGATGGGTAGCAGTATTCTCAATTTCATCTCGGCTTATTCCTCAAAGCGGGTTCACCCACACCCTCAAGTTGCCCGTTTGTGCACAGTTCGTCTGTGACCCGGGTCACAGGGCCAGATTCTGGATCTATCCGCCAGGCCTGCTGACCCATCTCCATGGTTGCGCCTACTTCAAAGGCATTAAGGCCGTGTTCGGAAATGGCAAGCCAAAATCAAAGTCAGTTCGGTCGCCCGCCTTCTTGCCAGGCGCAGGAACCAGCCTGGCGGTGAGTGGCTTGTTCCACTTGACAGCAAGACTGGCCATGTCGCCGATGATTCGTTCCAGTTGATGGCGAGAAACATCCCCGGGCAAGGGAACTACATCCAACCCGGTTCCACATACGGCCGAGTAGGCAAGCAACGAATCCAGATCAAAAAGTCCTTCCGCCCATCTCTCCGATAGGACCGGATCTTCCAGAACGGGCAACATCAGCCCGGAATAGCCCACGCGCTTCACGGAGATGGAGCGCTCCGCCGCAGTAATCATCGCGGCAGCCGTGAGTGTGCCGCTGGAGCCGAACTTCGCTCCGAGGAACGTTTCAATCGCTGCGCCGATCGACGAGTTGGACTTGAAG
>JAIQFW010000202.1 GCA_020073105.1 Terriglobia bacterium | reverse complement strand
GGGACCCCCTGCTTCACCGCCTGCAGATCCTCAATGGTCAGCGGGTCCGGGTTGGAATTGCTGATGTGGGGTGCGCCACCGAGGTATTCCGCCCAGACTTCGTTGGTGCCGATAGCCTGAATCTGGCTGAGAACGTACTGGCGACCGGTCATGCCGATGGTCACCACCAGGATCAGCGAAGCCGTGCCGATGACCATTCCCAGCGCGGTTAAGATAAAGCGCACCTTGTTGCTGCAGAATGTGTCGTAGGCGAAACTGATAATCTCGCCTAGAGCCATTCCCGTGCGAGGCCGCGTTCCGGTGGTGGTGGCAGTGCTCATGCTTTCAGTTAGATGCTACGTCGCGCCGGGGGGACTGGCAAGGTAATCAGTGGCCAAGGGCAGTGGTCAGTGGCCAGTACCGATCGGAAACGACTTGTGGTTTGCACGCTGGCCACTGGGCACTGATCACTAGAGGCCGGGTAACCGGGCTTCAGAGAGTCAAAAGGGGGCAGAATCTCCGCTAAGAACCACAAGACCGCACTCATTCTTTTGGCGCTGACAGCGGGCGCGCTGCTGGTGCATGGGTACCATCCCTTCGCCGAGGATGCGGAGATCTACCTGCCGGGCGTGGAAAGGATTCTGCATCCGGAATTGTTTCCTGCCGGGCGGAGGAGGTCAGATTCAACTCCGAGGTGCCACTAGTTAGGTCGCCCCATTTAAATGGGCGTGGGCAACGGCGACCTGCAGTGATTTACGCGGCCATCGCCCTGCGCGGGTCCAGCGCCAGTTTACAGAAGGTGTCGGCGATAGCGCCGCTTGCGGTTTGACGCTCCGCTGGTAATAGTGCTTGATTCTTGCTGCGCGTTCGGCGTGCTCATACGGAAGAGTTGGGGAGGGCCGAGGCCATGATTCGTGAGGACATTCTCCAGGAGTTCCCAGACCTGTTCGGGACCAAGAAGGTGAACGGCCGAGAAATCAACGTCGAACAGACGATTGCCGCGCTCACCCGAGAGTTGAGTCCCGAGATCGCTGCGGCCCTGACCTCACGCCGGGAGCTCCTGCAGTCCTCGGTGCCGGTCGGCAAGAAATATGCCTGGCCGAAGTGGGACGACGCGTTCGAGGATGGCGTGACGGGGCAGTTTTGGACATTTAGCCAGATCGTCCAAGGCTTGATTGATAACTTTCTCGATCGAGACAGCCAGTGGCGCTGGCGCCTCAACGATGAGGTGCCCATCCCGCAGGACGCCCACCCGTTGACGAATCCCGGCTTGGAGCTCACCGGGCCGTGGCATCCGCTGGATATGGCCTTCAACGCATTGAATAGTGCGGCGCCCATGAACATGCCGGACTTTGAAGACGCCTCACCTCCCCATTTTCAGCCCGATGGCACGCCCGCGAATCAGCCGGTTGCGGTGTTTGCGGCCTTGCAGAACGCCAAAGAGATTTTCGAAGGCCGCTGGGTCGACCACCCCTACGAGGTGGTGAAGAAAGGCCAAAAGCGCGCGTACAAGATCAACAGGTCTCCCGCACAGTGGCCAACCCGCTTTGGTCGCCCCCCGGGCATCCACGTGCGCTATGACCACATCAGGGTCGAAGGCCAACCGGTGCCGGCTCTGATCCCCATAACCGTCATTTGGACACTTAACAACTACGAGTCTCTCAAACGCGCCGGCACCGGTGTCTATTACTACGTCCCAAAGATTCAGACTCCGCAGGAAGCCCTCATTGTGGAGAAGCTTTTAGTGCGGCTGGAAGGTGTGATCGGCGTCCCGGCTGGCACCTTCAAGATCAAAGTCCTCTATGAGGAAGGAAATGCGGGCCGGTTCTTGCCCGCGATCGCCTGGGTCTTGCGGCGTCGACTCCTTGGAACGAACGTCGGCCGCTGGGACTACTTGGGCAGCCTGATCGAGATGTGGAAGGATGACACGCAGGGCGTTTTTCCGGACCCGCAGTCGATCGGCATGGCCTCCCCGAACATGATTGCGTATCAGCGGTACAACGCCCTGATGATGCTCATGGCCGGCATGAAGAATGGCGAACTTAGCCAAGGCGCCCCCATTGGCGGTATGGCGGCGGTAATGATCTATCAAGCGAACGATCCCTATGGCCGCTCGAGGTATAACCCGCTGGCTCTGCGGGCGATTGTCGTCGACAAGCTGCGAGAGCGCCTGCTGGGTCTCATGTTTGTGCCCGAAGAGCCGCTGCCTGCAGGTCAACAGCTCACCCTGGAAGACATCCTTGCAAAGCGAGTGAAGGGGCGACTCTATGATGCCTACCGGCAAAGCTGGGTCGCTAGCCCAGAAACGGCCTACGTGGCTGCTGGCAATGAACCCTTACGGGCCCCGGTGACGCAGGTGCAGGCTATCCTCGATGCGCCGCGAGAGACTGTGGACGTAAAAGGGAAACCGGTGCCAACCGTCGCCAGTGGTCTCGTCGACTCGGAGCGGCTCCTGCTGCAGTCCCGCGCCTTATTGAACCCCCAGGGCAAGATCACGCCCCGGGTCGTCACCAAGGAGGTGTTGGAGACCCCGGAGAAGATCTTCACGCAAGAACTTTGGGACTCCATCTACGTCGTCCCCAAGGGTGAGATCACCATTGAGCACATCCAACATGCGTTCTACATGGCGGCGAACTACGGCTTCCAGATCCTCAATGGCAACTTCGCGGCGGCGATCGACGACTACGAACTTAAGCTGCGATTCATGAATGACCTCGCCACGTACCGGATCGATGTGTCGTGGCTGTGGACCCTTGTCCATCACCAAGCCGCCATCACCAAGAACGGCTACCTGCAGCGGCCGGTGCTCACCGAGGATGGGGTGGTACTGGCTGCGAACGCCTCCGAGGTCAAGGCCGGGAGCCGTTTTACCGGGGAGCTGTTCGAGAAGGTGTGGGACTACCACAACGAATGGACATCGGAGTTCTTCGCCGAATTGGACCGCCGCGGCGATCCCGGCCGCTTCGACCGCGCCAAAGCGCCCATCATCATGGAACTCTTGAAACGGCAACTGCTTTCGCCCCGCTACATCCAGCACAGCGCTCGCGTACTCTTCGTCGTGGGGCAAGCGAACCAGCAGGAGCGGGCGCAGATTCTGGAGGCGATTTTCGATCTCTCCCGCGAGGAAATCGTCAAGCGCGTTCAGGCAAGCACCCTCAACAAGACCGTCTTAGCCGCCTACGACTATGTCCATGACATCTTTCTGGGTGAAAAAGAGCAGCGCTCGGTGATGCCATCACAGGGGAAGTTATCCGCCTGAATGTGAGAGTCAGCGGCAATTTTCAGACGTAGAGATCGA
This sequence comes from Terriglobia bacterium, assembly GCA_020073105.1. Classification (GTDB taxonomy): domain Bacteria; phylum Acidobacteriota; class Terriglobia; order Terriglobales; family Acidobacteriaceae; genus JAIQFW01. The sequence continues at coordinate 3,925 of JAIQFW010000202.1, read as the reverse complement.
CTTGGACCCCACCTCCGCTGCTCGCCCTGCGGACGGTAATCTACCTCGCGTGGGCGCGATGCTCTTTCATTTCCCCATTCACGGGGCCAATTGGCTAGGGGCTATGACGATTCTCGTCGTTTCGATTGTGGCGTTTGCCGGGCTGGGAATCATTTCGACGAGCTATCTTTTGTTGTTTAAGCGCGGAAATCCCGCCCGCTGGCTCATTGTCGGAGCCTCGAGCCTGCTCGGTGGCATCATGTATCCAGTGTCGGTACTGCCCGTTCCATTGCAGTGGCTCGCGCGGCTGATTCCGGTAACCCTACTCCCTCGAGGGAATGCGCCAGGCGCTGCTCGCGGGCGCCGGTTTCGCTGAACTATGGCCTTCAGTACGACGCTACTTCTATTCTCTGTAGTTTTGCTACCCCTCTCGAGTGTGATCTTTGCTTGGGCGTTGCACCAGACAAAGATCACAGGCACGCTCACCCATTTGTAGCGTGCTCTGACCATGCCAGAACCCGCCCGCCCGGCGACGTGTCCCAAAGCTTGCCTCGAGTTGGTGAGTCACAAGGGTGATCGCGCGTGGGAAAGGAGACCGAACACCCGTCAAATCTGCGTTGCGCGGCATCTCCAGCCATCCCTTGGAAAAGCTCTTTAGTAATACCCCTGCACCTACCAAGAGAATAAGGCGAGAGGGCCACTTCGACATCGACGAGCCCAGTTCGCAGCGCCTTTTCCTCGCACCTGCGCTGGCGACCGCGCACGGTCGGCGAATTGGCTCAGCAGCTGAACGAAGGAGCGCGGGGTTCAACCGAAGGGGGTCTGCCAAACCGCTGGCGATGGCCGCCACAAGCGGCAGGCGGTGTCTCTCGCCCCGATGCAGGGTTCGGCAATGACGTATGCCATAGGCCTAGGCCGCCTTCCCTAATCTCCGGCGAGCGGGGCATGTGTCGAATCGGTTACTCGTAGGACCGGGCGGTTCGTGACAGCATTACGGCCAGCTTCTTCGATGCAATGAGTGGGGAGCCCAAGCCGTTCGTCGTGGCCCGCAACAAGCACATCGCGCCTAAGGAAAGACGCATCGAGCGTCTGCCGTGCGCGTACTCGATCCAGGAGTTCTACAATCATTCCCAAGGCCGCTATTGGTATGTGGTCACTGCTCTTGAGGTGATACCGACCAAGAGACGCGCACGTAATCGTCTGTGACTATCCGCTGTTCTTTTGGAGACCGCAGTCAGCGGTGCCAGTTCCAGACAGGGTTGCCTTTCTCGTCGCGGAGGACGAGGGTGTCGGTACCCTTCACCACTTCGCGCGCGAGGATAAGGTCCACTTCACCCTGCTTCACTCGTGAGCCGGTGAGCGCGATGTCGTCCCCTTTCGCGAAACTCACGCCCATGTCGTCGAGAAAGGACTTGGGGCAGAGATAGACGTCGACGGTTTCTGTCGCATTTTTCACCAGCAAGTGGGCGATCTCTTTCTCGCTGCCTTTGGGAGGAAGTTTCACCTCCTCCACGGTTACTTTTATCTTCGTCTCAGTGTGGACGTCGTATTTGGGAGAGCTTGCCTCTGGAGCCTTCTGCGCCAGCATCGGCACAATGCACAGGGCGGCGAGACATACCGCAAGGAACAGAATTCCGCAAGGATGCGACGGGAGGAATTCGCGTGCACCACGCATGACTTCCCTTTTCCCCGGAAGGGACGGAAACGGTTCGGCGGGAGCGTCAGCGGCAAACGTACCCGGTTGCCGATGTCCTTATCGCCTGGGTAGGATGTAGCCGGCGTTCTTGCGCATATAGTACTCCATTTTTCAGAGTGCGAGCTCAGGTGAGATGCACAGGAGTGGTTTGAGGAAGGGGTAGAAATTAAAAGGGCCGTGACATTGGTTATGCTCCAGCCGGCGACTCCTGCGAGGGAGTCAACAGCTTGGGCGCATGCACCGTCACAGCCCCTTGATGCGATCACGGCTTTCGCAGTTCCAAACCCCAACGGCCCCTCGCAGAGCAGTCGGATTTTTCGGATCTGGTTGCCCAACAGGTTGCCCTGCCAAGCTGGATCACTCAGCCTACTTCGGACCAGCTAAGTTTTATTTCAGCCAACCACAAGGCAGCAATCGGACTCAACACAATGAATTCAGCCCAGTCCCTGCTTTTTTTGGAAGCCGTTGCCCCCTACGAACTCGGGGGGCCTCCTCCGACACAATCGGGAACGCTTTACCCGGCCTATGTGCGCGGTCAAGCGCTCCTGGCGTCGCATAATGGCCCGGCAGCTGCGGTCGAGTTCCAGAAACTTCTGGATCATCGCGGCGTGGTTTTGAATTTCCCGCTGGGCGCGCTGGCCCGCCTCGGCCTGGCTCGCAGCTACGCACTCTCTGGCGACACTGCCAAGGCCCGCACCGTCTATCAGGATTTCTTCGCCCTCTGGAAAGACGCCGACCCCGACATTCCCATCCTGAAAGAAGCCAAGGCGGAGTACGCGAAGCTGCAATGAAGCCGGTGCATTGACATACCTAACCACACGCCATATAACGTTGGTGGATTGACGAGTGGCAGTCAGCGCACAGCGTAATAAGATTTTGCTCGAAGTCATCCCCGGATCGGCTGCGGAATTCTTTGTGATGGATCTGGAGATTCCTGAGACTGCCGCAGAATTGACATCTCCAGCCGTCCCGCTGCAAGACTCTGGCACAGAGCTGGTGGTAAGAGTCGGCGTCAAGGCGCAGGCGCGGACGTTTCGGTCGGATCGGACTCATGAAGCCTTCTGGTTTGCGTGCGCCAGGAATCTGTGTTTCTGCTCACCCGGAAGAAACTTGAAGAAGCGCGTCCGCGGGCGGAGGCTTTACTGGAGCGGAGCGTACGCCGGGTGGATCTCACAGCGCAACCGAAGGAATTTGGGGGACTCTATGGGACTGGATTGTGCGAACCGGAGGCTAGAGTTGATCAGGCAATTGCCAGCACGCTCAAAAGCCCGACCAAGAACGGTGCCGGCGAGACGCCAAGCAGGATGAAGGAGGTCGCGGTGGGACGCGAGCACTTGGATGCTGGATAACTGTGATGAGGGCACGTTTTCGGCTCTGGTCCACCAGAGAGGCGCTTGAAGAAGAACAATCTGTAGGCCAATCCAAGCCGTCCAAGATGGCCGTCACCTGCTTTGCTTCACCTGCCCTTCCGGATTGGGCATCAGCCAGTAACCAACGCGCCTGCCGAAGACTGGGCCTACGGCGAGGGCGCTCCTCGGAGGACATTTTGCGAAACAAAGCCACTAAGTGTCTTAGTTTTCAACACAACGTTCTCTCAGATGCTGTGCAAGACGGGGAAAAGGAGAATTAGCAAGGGCGCGGCCGGGGCCGGTGACATCCGCAACGGGAAATTTGCTCAGTTCCTCGCGCGCTGACGTTGCCTGCAGCGCTCGCTTCTGCCCAGGCCAGCCAACTCCGCCGCCCTGTGCACTTGAGCTCAAATCCAAGCATAGTCAAGGAGAAACCGCAGCTTCGACCATTACTTCGGCACCTTCCCCATCGCGAATGGCGCATTCTCAACCGGGGGTTTCGCGGGTTCATGGATTGCAGCCGGAGACCTCTGCTTCGCTACTCCCAACGCATGCCAGGAAAACTCGACCGTCTCTCCCAAATGCGCCAAGAAATAAACCGGACTGTGATCCCCCGGATAAAGATGGAATTCATGCTCGACTTTGGCACGTGTAAGCTGCCGGTCGAGCGCCGCTGCGCCCTTCTCGAAACCGTACTGGTCGTCCTGTCCGCAGTTGAAATAAATCGCGAGCCGCTTGATCTTCGCCTCGTTCTTCCTCGCCAGGACCAACGGATAATTCTGGTTCCAATGCACCGGGTTGATCGGATGCCCAAACACCGCGCCCAGCACCTCGCCCAGCGGCATCCCTGCGCGAATGGCGGCATCGAGCTCCTTGGGTGCTTCGGTGATCAGAGCCGCAC
>JAIQFW010000201.1 GCA_020073105.1 Terriglobia bacterium | reverse complement strand
GACCCGGACGGTAGCGCCAACAACGGACGCGTATCGCACGATGTTAGCAATGGGGTTGTGAACTCCAGCTGGAAAAAAGCGGCCCGGATTGAAATGCGGAGGGAGTAGCGAGTCATCGGTTGGACCCCTTTCCGACTACTGACTACCGACTACTGACCCCTGTTTTTTATGCTCTACGACGTAAACATCGACGGCAAGAATTACCGCCTGGAACTGGGGCGGCAGGACGGACGCTGGCACTGCCGCCTGGATGGCCGCGAGGTCCAGATGGACGCCGTGCTCACGCGTCCAGATGTACTTTCTGTTTTGATCGAGGGCAAAGCCTACGAGATCAAACGGGAGCGTACGGCCGCCGATTGCCATCTCTGGGTCGGCAGCGCGCGCTATGCTGCCGAACTGCGTGATCCCCGGTCGCTGCGCAGCCGTAAAGGTGGGGCGGGGGACAACCGCGGCCCTAAGAAACTGGTGGCGCCCATGCCCGGCAAGGTGGTGCGCCTGCTGCTCAAGGAAAACGCTGAGGTGGAGGCGGGACAAGGCATCCTGGTCATGGAAGCCATGAAGATGCAGAACGAGATCAAGTCTCCCAAGAAAGGGATCGTGCAGAAGATCGTTCCCGGGGAAGGCGCAGCCGTGAATGCCGGAGACGTGCTGGCGATTGTAGAGTAAGCGCTTTGACCTCGCTTGAGGAAACGCCGTTCTGCTGAATAACGAAAGGCTTGGGCGGGCTGGCTAGGCCTGCCTCACAACGACAGGACAAAGGGGTGGTGGGAAAGGCCGGTTCGCCTCCCAAGCTCCCTTCTAAGCCCTGTCTGCCGGTGGTATACTTCCCTCCCGGTAGTAAGGCTAGTTTCCCGCTCCCGGCATCCCCCTCGCCTTACTCAATCTCCCGCACGGAGGCGCAACATGTTTGCACGAGTCCAACTTCTTCTGCAGAGAACCGTCGCCGTTGCCACACTCATTTTGCTGGCAACAACGTTCGCCTGGTCAGGGAGCTATAAGGTTCTCCACTCGTTCAATGTGAAGAGCATGAATCCCTCCTCTGGTCTCGTTGCAGACAAGGCGGGAAACGGCTATGGGACAACAGCAGCGGGCGGCTTTCACAACGGCAAGGGCGGGACCGTTTACGAGATATCTCCCACGACGGGTTTTCATCTCATCTATGGCTTCAGCGGCCCGGACGGCATGCAACCCCAGGGCAACCTGACGATTGATGACGCTGGGAACCTCTACGGCACCACGGCCTATGGCGGGTCGAATTCAAAAAGTTGCAATAACCAGGGCTGCGGAACGGTGTTCATGCTCAGTCCGCCTACGAATGGCGGCGCCTGGACAGAAACTGCGCTTTATAGCTTCTCGGGCGAAGATGATGGAGGCAATCCCCAAGCGGGCGTGATCTTGGATTCGGCAGGAAATCTTTTTGGTACCACAGAAAACGGTGGGAATCTTCAGGCAGGTACCGTCTTTGAGCTTTCCGAGGGTGACAACGGCCAATGGACAGAAACCGTGATCTACAGTATGAGTGATGGAGCTTTTCCGTTGGGGGGACTCACTTTCGACCAGTTAGGTAACCTCTATGGAACTACGTCACTATTCGGTGGCGGTGCGGGTACCGTCTTTCAGTTGTCTCCGCCACAGTCGGGTGGAACTTGGACCTACGATCGTCTTTACAGCTTCGGTGCACAGGGCGGCAACGATGGATTATCTCCCGCAGCAGGTGTTGTAATTGATTCGTCGGGAAGCCTTTATGGAACTACGACTGTTGGAGGAGATTTCAATCAGGGTACCGTGTTTGAGCTGGCACCCGGTCAAGATGGGCAATGGAACGAAAGCATACTTCACAGTTTTGCTGGTGGAACTAGCGATGGAGCAAATCCACAAGCGGCTCTCGTCCTTGACGAGGCCGGGAATCTTTTCGGAACGACTCTAGCAGGTGGAGGGAAGGGGTGCTTTGTTGGTTGTGGAACGGTGTTTCAATTATCCCCTAGTGAAGGTGGCCAATGGGTTGAGCGGCACTTCAGCTTCCCTGGCAGCAATCATCTGGGCGCACAACCGACTTCGTCACTCCTACTGAACGGAAAGCGCATTTACGGCACCACCACTCGCGGTGGCTCGCAGGGATCAGGAGTCATATTCCAGATTTCTGAGTAAGGGGGCTGGCCCATCCCACAGCCTCCTCCTCTTCGGGGTGCCCCACCCGAGCCGATTTTGCTCGGGTGGGTGATGGTCATCCGTCACCGCTCTCGCCTCAAAAGCTGACGTAGTCTTTCCCGGTGCCGTGGGGATTAAGACGATACCAGCAGTCCCGCCAACTGCACTTCGTCACCTTTAGTTGCTATCGTCGCGAACCTCTGCTGGACAGTCCACGGTCCAAAGACGTTTTCGAGAGTGCTTTGGAACGGGCCCGCCGAGGCTATGGATTCTATGTCTCCGGTTATGTGGTGATGCCCGAACATGTGCATTTGCTAGTTAGCGAGCCAGAACGTGGAACACTGGCCAGAGCACTGCAGGCGATGAAGCAGTCCGTTGCCCGGCGCTTGATCGGCGGTCGGCGACACTTTTGGCAGGCACGCTATTACGATTTCAACGTCTGGAGCGAGAACAAGCGCGTAGAGAAGTTGCGGTACATGCATCGCAATCCGGTGACGCGTGGATTGGTAAAGTGTCCGGAGGACTGGACATGGAGCAGCTTCCGGCATTACCTCACGGGTGTGGAGGGTGTGGTGGAAATTGAATCGCAGTGGACGGCACGGCGAAGAGAGCGGACGGGCATGCCGTTGCGCATGCACCAGACCGAAATCCCCACCCGAGCAAACCCGGCTCGGGTGGGGCACCCCGAAGAGTAGGAGGATGTGTGGCCGGGCCAGCCCCCCATGCTTCCGTCGGGGGAGTTACCGGGCCATCAGCCCGAATGCCCGGGGGTCTTACTGTGCCGCGTTTCCCGCCAATACCTTTTGGGCGTAGTAGTTCTCCACCTTGGCCTGATCGCGTAGGACCTCATAGTAGGCGGCTTTCAAGAGTTGCTCACGACGGTCGCGAAGTTGTGACCGGACGGCTTCCTGCACACGCGGATCGCTCAACTCCCTTTGCCCGGCGGGCTCTTTGGCAATGAGTTTTACGATCCGGAAACCGACCAGTTGCTTGGCCATGGGATTCATGATCGTGATCATCTGGCTGTACTGGCCAGGCTTGAGCTTCATCACTGTGTCCCGGGTCACCGGGTCGGTGTTCTTCAAGGAAGATTCCGGAGCAAAGCCCAGATCGCCACCATTACCCGAAGTCTCGGGGTCCTCGGAGTAATTCATCGCCAAAGTGCCGAAGTCGTCACCGCTGTCGAGCCGGTTCAGGAGCATCTGGATCTTCTTCCGGGCCTCGGCTTCGTTCTGCGCCTTGTCGTTCTTGAGGTTATGCACTTGTGGATTGGGGGTAGTGGTGACAAAGATGTGCGCCAAATGATACTGGGGCTCGATGAGGTTGAACTCCGCCTTATGGGCGTTGTAATACCCTGTGATGTCCTGATCGGAGATGTTGATTTTCGAGGTCACCTCTTTGTTCAGGACCTTGTCCACGGTCAGGGACCTTCGGAGGTCACGCTTGAAGTCATCCAGCGTGAGCTTTTTCTCTGTCAGGCGGGTATCGAACTCCTCCTTGGTGTAGGGGGATTTGATTTCGTTCAGCTTGCGGTCGACTTCATCGTCGGTGGCCAGCAGACCGAGCTTTTCGGCCCGGCGCATCAGAATCTCGTTGTCAATCAATTCACGCAGGATGCTGAGGCGCAAGCTGGCGGCCTGTTCCCCGACGGGTTTGCGCTCTGACCCGGAAGTCTGGTTCTCGTAATACTTCTCCACATCGGCGCGGTAGATCTTGCGGCCATCCACGGTGGCGGCCACATCGTCGCCCATCTGCTTGGATCCGCAACCGCTGCCCGTTACGAGCAGCCAGGACACGGCGGACAGGACCAGTGTTTGACGCAATGATGAATTCATGTTCAATGGATTCTCCCCCCACAACTCGGCCTGCAAGGCTTCTCCCAGCTTCTCAGGCTCAGCTGCCGGCCACGGTTACTTGCTCGGCGCCGATGACCCTCCTGTGGACGAGGCTTTCGGATGAGCCGGCACGGGAACCCCGGCCTGTTCCAGCGCCCGGTCGAGTAAGGCACGAATGTCTTCCACGGGCAGCGCTCCATCGACCTGCTGTCCGTTGACGAACAGGGTTGGGGTGGCTTGCACGCCAAGCGCGTTGCCTTCTCCAACCGAAGCCTTGACCGCGTCATTGTTCTGCGACTTGATGCAAGACTGGAGCTTGGGCTGGTTGATGTTGTGCTTCTTTCCCTGTTCGGTGGTCAAGTCGTCGATTGCCCCGAACGCAGCATTTGGGCCTTTCTGAGTGATCTCTTTTTGACTTGCATGAACCAGGTCAGCAAAATCCCAGTAGGCGTCGCCGTTCTGCTCCGCCAGACAGTTGGCATCCACAGCCGCGTGCATGGCCCAAGGATGGATGTCGGTCAAAGGGTAGTCTTTGTATATAAACTTCACCCTGTCCCCATATTCCTTCAGTATTTGCGGGAACAGTACCTGGTGCATCCGGGCGCAGAAGGGGCACTCGAAGTCATCGTAGTTCACTACCACCACCTTGGCGTCCTTGTTTCCGCGAATCGCGCGCCCGCCCAGGTCGATCTTTTTCATCTTCTCGAGGTAAGGATCGACAGTGAGATCCAGCTTGGTCATCTTCAGCAGCGTCTTTCCGTCCTTGGAGAGCAGGAAGTCGTAATCGCTCTTCTGGTCCTCTCCCTCCAGATGAATGGTGAGGGCATCATAGTTCGGAAACTCGCTGGGGTGCAGCGGCCCAACCGTGATATTCACACGGGGCGGAAGGTTGTAATAGGCACGCACCTGCTGCTCGATACGCCGCGTCTGCTCGGGAGAAATCGACTGGGCTGAGCAACCCAGGCAAACCAGCACGAGCACAAAAATTGACCGCCGCAATAAGGTCACTAGAAACCGCCTGTTCATTGAGGGTAAAGCAAGATTATCTCATACAGGCGGCGACGCAGCAGCCAGCAGGGGCATCGGTAGCATCTCAGTTCTCTGCCCTCTACCGGGCTGCGCCATGCACTCCGCGGCTGTTCTCCGCGACCTCCGCGATTTAAGACTTTGTGGTTGCCGATTCCCGATGAACTTTAGAACGCAGAGAGCGCCGAGAGCAGCCGCAGAGTGCACGGAGGATCGTCTCCAGGGACCTTCGAGCCTGCTGGCCAAGAGACCACCGACTCGTCGGGAAAATACGGTGTCGTCCGGTCAGCCCGTCCGGGTAACTTGGTCAATCGGCAACAATGAGTTCATCGATCCGGAGCGAAAGCCCTCGAGATCCAGGGTCACGAACTTGAAGCCTAGGGCTTTGAAGATGCGCGTGAATTCCGCCGCCATGGTTGGTGTGAGGGCCCGAGGAAGTTCTTCGGGAGCAATCTCAATGCGGACGATGTCTCCATGGTGGCGTACCCGGAACTGCCGGAACCCCAGGGCTCGGAGTGCGTCTTCACCCTGCTCCACCACGCGGAGCGCTTCCGGCGTGACTGGGCGACCGTACTCGATCCGAGATGAGAGGCACGCTGAAGCGGGTTTGTCCCAGACGCGCAGGCCAGCTTCGCGGGCAAGGTCGCGGATTTCCTGCTTGGTCAAGCTGGCTTCCAGCAGGGGTGCCGCGACACGATGTTGGCTGGCAGCTACTTGGCCGGGACGGTAGTCGCCCTGGTCGTCGACATTAACGCCATACACGATTGCGTCGAACCCGCGCAGGTGGCGGAAGTCTTCCATCACGGTGAATAGCTCGTCCTTGCAGTGAAAGCAACGTAAGCCATCGTTGCGGACGTACTCGGGACGATCCAGTTCGGTCGTGGTGATGACTTCGAGCGGGATGCCTTGCTCACGCACGAAGGCAATGGCATCCGCCAGCTGGGCACGAGCAAGGCTGGGAGAGTCGGCGATCACCGCCAGCATGTCCGCGCCCAAAACTTCATGCGCAGCCCAGGCGAGGAAAGCGGAGTCCACACCGCCGGAGTATGCGACCAGAGTCCGGCCGAGGGCACGAAGGCGAGCGTCCAGGGAGGCACGTTTCGCAGTGAGTTCGGGGGACAGCGGCACACGACTATCTTATACGGGGAGACCTGCATAGGCTGGCCGAATCCTGCAACGACTTCTTTCGTCCAGGTCAGCGTCCAACACCGGGCACGCGAACCGATGCACCGAGCCCTGTGTTTTCATTTACTTACGCTAATTTCATAAGGCAATATGACCAACATAGTCAGATTTGCTACAATGGGCCATGCGCACGGTAAAGATCAGCGACCTGAAGGCGCGACTCAGCGCTCACATCCAACTCGTCAGGGACGGCGAAGAGGTCCTGATATGCGACCGCAACCGGCCGGTAGCGAGGATCGTGCCCTGCCACTTGGAGGACCACTCGGAACAGGAACAGCGACTGGTGGCGCGGGGCGTTCTGGCTCCCCCGTTGCAAAGACGGCGCGCACCAGTTTCCTGGCCGGAACCGCCCGGGAACATCCCCGATGAGATTGTTGAAAGCGTATGGCGAGAAGAACGTCAAGGCCGCTGACTCGGGCCGCCGCCTTCTGGGACAGCAGCGCACTGATTCCGCTCTGTGTCCATCAGGGCCTTACACCACGCGCCATCGCTCTCTATAAAACCTATGAGGCGGTGGTTTGGTGGGCGACGCCTGTCGAAATTGCCAGCGCACTCGCGCGCTTAGTGCGGATGAGTCGGCTCGACACTCATGATTGGCCCCAGGCCCGCAGGCTTGCCAGCAATCTGGCGGATGCCTGGTCTGTCATCCAACCGTCGAACACCATCAAGGCGTAGGCCATACAACTTGTGGAAAGCTACGATCTGCGCGCGGCAGACGCGCTTCAGTTGGCTGCGGCCATGGAATGGTGCGAGGATGCGCCCCAAAGCCGAATTTTTCTGACTGCTGATCGGAGACTCCGGGAAGCCGCAAGTCTCAGCGGATTCGACGCGCAGCTCATCTGATCTGACACACGGCCAAGTTCGTGGACTTGCGCTTCAGAACAATCTCTCGGCCCTTCTCAAATTGCCCAGCGATGCAAACCGTGGTCGTGGATGACGTGCAGAGCGATCCACGCTATCTTGCCTGCTCGCTGGAAACGAAGTCGGAGATCGTCGTTCCCGTTTTCGCGAGCGGCAAGGTGGTGGGTG
>JAIQFW010000200.1 GCA_020073105.1 Terriglobia bacterium | reverse complement strand
TCCCAGCGACGTGGTCTGGTACAGGAGGTAGACCAGCAGAAACACCACCATCACCAGGAAGCCCAATACCGACTCGGCGTTGTGAATGGACGCCAGCGTGAGCTGGCCGGCGCTCAGAAAGGCCTCGGTCAGCGACACGAGATGAAACACCATCCCCAGGTAGGCGGCGTGCAGGGCAACCCGGTTCAGCCAGTCACTGGTGCGGGTCAGCGCCACCAGCGCATACAGCAAGCCCACCGCATAACATCCCAGCGCTACGCGCAGCCAAAGTATGGACATATATCAAGCTCTACGCATTTCCAGATCGAAAGGATTGCTCAATCCCCACGCACGGTGATTATAGTCTGCCGGGTGCGCGGGGTAGAAGGCAGCGGGCGTCATCACTGCCTCCTGTGACGAAGATCACAACGGGCAAAGAGCGTCCACCGGGTTACATCTAGCCTTCAGACCACGCCCAAAGTGGCCAGAACTTTCTCCAGAAGAGCTGCGTCTACGAAGAGCCGGCGGCCATGAGACCTGAGGTCTTCGATCTCATCGAACGCCTGAAACAAGCGCATTTTGACGGCGCCGTACTGCTCGGCTTCGGTGAGCGCACGGCCGTGGTCCATGGCCCATTCTTGTACAGCCCGGTCCGGGAGAAAGACGCTCACGGCAAATGTGGTCTTGCGGTCGGAAGTCACATCGAACACAAATTCGGTGGCAGCTTCCTCGGAAGTTCCCTGCAGAGCAGGGCGTCTACCGACAAAATAGTACTGATAGACGTACCCTTCTCCACCGGTGTAAGTCTTCATGCGACGGATGGTCATAAGGACCCGGTCGATCGTACTCGTTCGTCGTTGGAGGCCGGCTTGCGCCCGAAGCGAACGGCCCACGGCTGCTATTCGATCCTCGCTTCCCGCAGCCGCTTGACTGCGGTTTCGGAGGCCAGAGGTGAATAGTAAACTTCTTTGAAAGTGTATGACTTCGACTTGGCAGCAAGTATGGGCATAATCTCGATATGCCAGTGATAGTCCTCGTCGATGGTCTTCCAGTAACCCAAGCTCCCGGAGGGATGCAAACTGTTGGGTGAGGTGTGCAGGACGAGGTGAAATTCCTCAGTGATACTGCGAATACGCTGCAGCGTACGCCGCAGCAGAGCAGCGAGATCATGCACCAGTCCCGGACGGTTCATGCCCATGCGTTCAAAGGCCGCTTCGTGAGTTCGAGGCAGGATCCAGGTTTCGTAGGGCACGCGCGGGGCATACGGACACAAGCTAATGAAGTCACCACGCACCTCCAGGACGCGAATCTCCTGACGGGTTTCCTGAGCAACGATGTCGCAGAAGACGCAACGTTCCTTCTGCTCGAAATACTCCCGGCTGGCCCGTAGCTCGTAGAGCACCCGCCGGGGCACAAAGGTCGTCGCCGTGAGTTGCGAGGTCGGATGCCCAAATTCCTGGCCCCCGCTGCTGCCGTAATCCTTGAAGATGCTCACATACTTGAAGCGCCCGTCACGCTTGAGGTCCTGAATCCGTTGCGCCGCCAGCAGCAAGAACTGCTCGATTTCGGCATCAGTGGCGTCCCAGAGGTGGCGGTTGTGCTGTGGATTTTCCACCAATACCTCATGCGCGCCTATGGGACGCATGCGGTCGTAGATACCGTCTCCGCGGCGTGAGGGCTCGCCTTCAACGTGATACAAGGCGGTGGGGTGCACGACCGCTCGTGCGGACCAGGGAGTTCCCTGAATTCCCGACATGCTGGCAACCAGCTGCGGCGACTGCGGCGAATCACCGCAGAACTGGCAGAATGGTTCCGAACGAGGAGTGGGCTCGGGAATGTCGTCGCCGGTGATAACCCAAGAGCGGGTGATCGGATCTTTACGAAGCTCCATGCGCTTAAGGAGACCACTGCGGAAGGATTGGCGTCAACTGTGATCTGTCAGTCCGGAGCGTGAGCTGGCAGTTTGTTATAATCCGCGCACGAAGCCGCCCCAGATGACCGAGCCGTCCACTCCGCTGATGCGGCAGTACTCTGCCATCAAGAAGGAACATCCCACCGCTTTGCTCTTCTTTCGCTTGGGGGACTTCTACGAGCTTTTCTTCGATGATGCCATTCTGGCGGCGCGCGAACTGCAGATTACTCTGACCTCTCGCAACAAGGAAAAGGGCGTGGCCGTGCCCATGTGTGGGGTCCCTTACCACGCGGCCGAAGGTTACATCTCCAAGCTGATCCGCAAGGGGTTCAAGGTCGCGATTTGTGAGCAGATGGAAGATCCGCGTCTTGCCAAGAAACTGGTGCGGCGCGAGGTGACGCGCGTAGTCACGCCCGGGACGGCGGCGGATTCCTCCCTGAGTTCGGAGGAGAACAACTTCCTTGCGGCTCTGGCGCAAACCGGGGACCGGGTGGGATTTGCGGCGTTGGACCTGTCGACCGGCGAATTCCGTGCCACCGAGTTTCGCGGAGAGGACGCGGCAAGACGAATCCAGGAAGAGTTGCAGCAGCTCCGGCCGAAAGAAGTTCTATATGGATCATCGGCGCCGCTGTTTGAAAGGACCAGTCGTGTAGGAACGGGTGTCGCTCCCATCCCAGCCGCCCAGAGGGCGGCCACGGGAACCTCTGGTTATGCAGAAACTCCCCTCGATGACTGGATTTTCGCTCCCGACCATGCGATTCCGCTGCTGGAGAACCATTTCGGTGTCTTGTCGCTGGAGGGATTTGGGCTCGCGGGCAAACCCGCTGCGGCCTCCGCCGCAGGCGCCATTCTTTACTACGTGCGCTCCACCCAGCGGGGGACCTTGGACCACGTGGACCGCATCGGCTTTTACGAGCGGCACAATTGCCTGGTCCTCGACACCGTCACCGTGCGGAACCTGGAGCTGACTGAACCCCTGTTCGCTGGAACCGACGAGGGTGTCACCCTGTTTCGCTCCATCGATGCTACCGTCACCCCGATGGGCAAGCGCCTGCTGCGTTCCTGGATGTTGCGACCCTCGATTGAGCGGGGGGAGATCGAAGCCCGGCTGGATGCGGTGGAGGCGCAAGTCAAGGATCTGGTGGCGCGCGAGGAGTTGCGGAGGTCGCTGGACGGGATCCTCGACCTGGAGCGTCTGCTGAGCCGCGTCACACTGGAGACGGCGAATCCGCGCGATGTGCTGGCGCTGGCGGCGTCGCTGGGGAAGATTCCAGCGCTGCGAGCGGCGCTGGCCCGGTTCACGGCAGAGCGATTGACAACGTTGCATCGAGCCATCGACGAACTGAGCGATCTGCGGGAACGCATCGACAAAACCATCGTGCCCGAGCCGCCGATCTCACTCAGCGACGGCGGCGTGATTCAGAGCGGCGTGGACAAGGAACTCGATGATCTCCGCGATCTGAGCCGCAATAGCAAGCAGTATCTCGCACAACTGGAACAGCGCGAGCGTCAGCAAACCGGGATTACGTCGCTCAAGGTCAAGTTCAACTCCATCTTTGGTTATTACATTGAAGTTTCCAAGCCGAACCTTCACCTCGTGCCGTCTGCCTACGAACGCAAACAGACCCTGGTTAACGCCGAACGCTTCACCACGCCAGAGTTGAAAGAGTACGAGTCCAAGATCCTTGACGCGCAGGAGAAGATCGTCGAAATCGAGCGGCGGCTATTTGCGGAGCTGCGGTCAGCGATCGCTGGAGAGGCCCGGCGCATCCGCCAAACAGCGCTGGCGCTGGCGGAGGTAGATGTACTGGCCGCGCTGGGGCATATTGCAGCGCTGCGAAACTACTGTCGGCCCAAGTTTGATGAATCTTCGGACATTGAGATCGTAGGTGGGCGGCATCCCGTGATCGAGCAGCAGGACATCGCCGGTGAGCGGTTTGTGCCCAACGATCTCTATCTCAACTCAACCACTCACACGGTGCTGGTTCTGACGGGACCGAACATGGGTGGTAAGTCTACTTACTTGCGGCAGGCGGCGCTGAGCGTGATTCTGGCGCAGATGGGGTCGTTCGTGCCGGCGAGTTCGGCACGTCTGGGAATTGTGGACCGGGTGTTCACCCGAATCGGCGCGAGCGACAACCTGGCGCGCGGACGCTCGACGTTCATGGTCGAGATGACAGAAACGGCGGCCATTCTTCACACCGCCACGCCGCGGTCGCTCATTCTGCTGGATGAAGTCGGCCGTGGCACTGCGACCTACGATGGGTTGGCGATTGCCTGGGCGGCGGTCGAATACATACATTCCCACACTCGAGCCAAAACGCTTTTTGCCACGCATTACTTCGAACTCACCGAACTGGCCGAGCGGCTTTCGGGAGTGAAGAACTACCACGTCTCGGTGAAAGAAACTGGCAGCGGAATTGTGTTCTTGCGAAAAGTCGAAGCGGGCGCGGCGGACCGCAGTTACGGGATTGAAGTTGCGAAGCTGGCGGGGCTGCCGAACCAGGTCATTGAGCGGGCACGCGAGGTACTGGCGGAGCATGAAAGCGCGGAGCAACGAGTGACTGATCTGTTGGCCAGCGATGAGGCGCATCCGCGTCCGCCGGCCCAGCTGACGATTTTCACGCCATTGTCGCAACCAGTGTTGGAGAAGCTGCGTGAGGTGGATTTGAATCGGCTGACGCCGCTGGAGGCGTTGAATTTGTTGGCGGAGCTGAAGAAGCAGGTTGAATAAACCAGCCAGCTCTAAAGCTGTCGTCCTGAGCGGAGTGGGCTCTTCGCGAAGCGGGGAATCCACGCAGTCGAAGGACCCCTATCGTACCTGCCAACTGTAGGGATGCTTCGATTCTTTCGTCCTCTTCGCTGTGCGAAGAGGACTTTCTCACTCAGCATGACAAAGGTACTGTCACCGTGAAGAAAGTAGAAAATCTAGACTTCGGCCAGCTCATCATTTTGGGTTTCGAGGGCACCGAGGTGTCGCCGCAGATCAGTTCCCTGTTGGGCCGCATCCAGCCGGCGGGCGTGATCCTATTCGCACGAAACATCGTTAGCGCGGAGCAGACCCGCAAGCTGCTTCAGGATTGCCGGGCTTGTGTATCCACGCCCCTCTTCACCTGCGTGGACTTGGAAGGCGGCACCGTCGACCGGTTTCGCAACGTCACGGGTCCAACGCCGCCGGCAGCCGCTGTCTTCGCGACCGGGGATCGAAGGCTATATCGCAAGCACGGCAAGATCATAGGGGAATCCTGCCGTGCGCTGGGTTTCAATACCGACTTTGCCCCGGTAGTCGACCTTGCGTTTGAAGCTTCCCGCAAGGTGATGAGTTCGCGCGCCGTATCGGACGATCCCAGGCTAGTGACCGTGTATGCCCGTGAATTCCTTGTGGGGCTGGGTTCAGCTGGCGTCCTTGGTGCAATCAAACATTTCCCCGGGCTCGGCGAGGCTAACTTGGATACGCACCACGAACTGCCCTGCGTGGAGAAGCCATGGAAGAAGCTATGGGAGCAAGACATTGCGCCGTACCGCGCATTGCGTCGCGAGGCGCCGATGGTTCTTGTAAGTCATGCCGCGTATCCGGCAGTCACTCGCCAGCGCACTCCCGCGTCTCTATCACGCAAGTGGATTACTGAGGTTCTGCGGAAGCAGATTGGCTACCGGGGCCTTGTCGTCTCCGACGATCTGGAAATGGGTGGCGTGCTCAAGGTGGCGCCGATTGAGCAGGCTGCTGTCGAGCACATTCGCGCAGGTGGCGATCTGTGCCTGATCTGTCATGTGGAGGAGGACGTAATGCGGTCGTATGAAGCGCTGCTCCATGAAGCCCAGCGTGATCACAGATTCGCACGACGTTGTCAGGAATCGGTAACCCGGGTGCTTGCCTTTAAGAAAAGGCACAGAGAGTTGAAGCGAGGGGCGCCGGTGCCCAGCCCCTCGAAGGTGCAGAACCTGTCACGTCAGCTGTGGGAGTTCGGTGAGCAAGTACGGCTGGAAGCCATCAAACGGCAGACCGTCGGGCCGGAGCGCGCATGATCGTGGCTGGGGTAATGAGCGGGACTTCCGCCGATGGGATCAACCTTGCGCTCGTGCGTCTGGGAGAAGCCCGCCGGGCGACGATTCCCGGCCTACATCGTCCTGCGTTGGAGCTCATCGGGCACGCAGAATACCCGTATCCGAAAGACGTCCGCAAGTTTCTGCTGGCAACGATGAATGCAAAGCAGGCCAGTGTGGCAGATCTTTCACGGCTCAACTTTCTCCTGGGGGAACTCTACGCCGACGCGGTGCTGGCCACCCAGCGCCGGTTTCGCGTCAAGGCTGATCTGGTCGGGTGCCACGGCCAGACGATTTACCATCAAGGCGAGGCAGCCTCGTTCCGCGGACGAAAGATCAGGGCGACGTGGCAAACCGGCGAAGGAGCGGTCATCGCGGCCCGCGTGGGTGTTCCTGTCGTCTCCGATTTTCGCCCCGCGGACTTGGCGGCTGGCGGTAAAGGCGCTCCCCTAGTTCCCTTCCTCGACTTCCTGCTGTATCGCGATTCTCGCGTGGGCCGGATTGTACAGAACATCGGCGGCATCGCGAACCTCACAGCGATTCCTGCCGGGGCTTCGGCGAAACAGCTGGTGGCTTTTGATACCGGTCCGGGCAATATGGTGATCGACGCCATGACTGAACGCCTCTTTCACAGACCTTACGACCAGGATGGGAAAATCGCCGCGGCGGGGAGAGTGCTCGATTCAGAGATTATGGACATTTTGCGGGAGTCGTTTTTCCGACGCAAGCCGCCGAAGACGACTGGGCGCGAGGAGTTTGGCCGCGAGTTTGCGGAGAGACTCATTCGTCGATGCCGGGGGGCGATACCGCCCGACATGGTGGCAACGGCCACAGCCTTAACTGCTGCGTCTATCGCCGACGCGATCAGGCGCTTCGTGCTCACGCGGCGCGGCGCATACCGTGAGCTGATTGTTTCGGGGGGCGGATCCAGAAATCCGACTCTGATGGCCATGCTGGCGAACAAATTACGGCCACTCGGATTGCAACTGCGATTTTCCGATGAGTTCGGGTTGCCGTCGGAAGCCAAGGAGGCGGTCGCGTTCGCCTTGCTGGCCTACGAAACCTGGAACCGAAGGCCATCCAATGTGCCATCGGCTACCGGCGCCAAAAAGCCCGTAATCCTGGGGAAGATTTCGTATGCGTGAGGAGCGACCCGGTGCCGTCCCTTCGGGACTCACGGACTCTCCTGGATTCGGCCCGGCACTGCCCTTGCCCAACGTGCCGTATACTCAATATTTCTATCAGGGCTATGGGCTGCATGGCACGTACTGGCATCACAACTTCGGCACGCCGATGAGCCACGGCTGC
>JAIQFW010000199.1 GCA_020073105.1 Terriglobia bacterium | reverse complement strand
TGACGGAGCGAGCGCGCAAGCCTTGGAGGGTGCTTAGGTGGTGACTTTTTCTTTCTTCAGTCGGCGCAGGAGCGAGGTAGGGTGGATCCCCAGAATCCTCGCGGCTGCAGTCTTGTTGTTGCCGGTGGCCGCCAGCACGCGCTCGACGTAGTCTTCTTCCAGTTCCCGCAGGCTGACGAGTGGCGATTGGGTGGGTGAGCTTTTCCGTTCATCAGTTGGGACAGGGAAGGAGTGGTCGCGGATCTCTTGGGGCAGGTAGATCGCGTCAATGTCGCCCTCCGGCGCCAGAATCATGGTCCGCTCCACCACATTCTTCAGTTCGCGGATGTTGCCCGGCCAGGAATAGCGCTGCAGCAACTCCGCGGCAGCGGGCGTGAATCCGGTGAACTTCTTGTTCAGCTCGCGATTGAAGTATTGCAGCAGCTCCAATGCCAGCGGAAGAATATCTTCTATGCGTTCCCGCAAAGGCGGAATGCACAGCGGGACCACGTTCAGACGGTAGTAGAGGTCCTCCCGAAAGCGGCCCTGTTCCACCGCCTGCTTGAGATCGGCATTGGTGGCTGTGACCAGTCGCACGTCGATCTTGATCTCCCGTGTGCCGCCCAAGCGGATGAACGTTCCTTCTTCCAACACCCGCAACAGCTTAGCTTGCACACTCGGGGACATGTTGCCAATCTCGTCCAGAAAAACCGTGCCGCCATTGGCGCGTTCCAGAAGACCTTCCTTGCGGCGGCGGGCGTCGGTGAAGGCGCCGGCCTCATAGCCGAATAGCTCGCTTTCCAGCAAAGTGTCAGGCAGTGAGGCGCAGTTGAGTTCCAGCAGAGGCATGGCAGAGCGCGGACTGCTGTAGTGGATGGCCTTGGCCAGCACGCCCTTCCCGGTGCCGCTCTCGCCCAGAATCAGGATGGTGGTGCGGTCCGATTCCGCGGCTTTGCGGGCCATCTCAAGCATCTGACAAGTGGCAGGGTTGTGGGTGACCACATGTCCGAAGTCGTAACGTCCTTTGGCCGTCTCCACCGTATCGCGCAAGCGCACCCGCAAGGCCAGCATTTCGCTGGCGCGATGCATGGTCGCCACCATGTCCGCCAGGTGAAACGGCTTGGTGAGATAGTCGTACGCGCCCAATTTCATGGCGTCTACGGCGCGGTCCACGATGTGATAAGCGCTCATCATGACGACGATCGCCGCGGGATTGATTTGCTTGATTTGCCGGAGAACCTCAACCCCGTCCGCGCCCGGCAGGACCATGTCGAGCAGAGTAAGATCCGGCTTTTCCTCCTGGAAGACCTTGAGCGCTTCTTCTCCGGAGGAGACGGTAAACACCTCGAACCCTTCCTGACGCAACCCGCGAGAGATCGTGCGCAGGGTCAACTCCTCGTCATCGACGACCAAAACTGAGTAGGCCATTAGATTCAAGCACTTAAGAACTCGTCACCGCGCTTGTCTGCTATCATCCGATCACCTCCACATCCTCCCTCACCTCTTCCACCGCGCCCATCTGGCGCACCGGCAGGGAGATCGTAACTGTGGTGCCGTGGTTCAGCGCGCTGTCCACGCGAATTTCTCCGCTGTGACTGCGTACGTAGGCCTGGCTGATGCTGAGCCCGAGGCCGGTCCCCTTTCCACGCTTGGTGGTGAAGAAGGGCTCAAACACATGGGGCAATACATCCGGAGCAATGCCGCATCCGGTGTCGCAAATGCGGATTTCGACCGTATCGACGAATGTGAGCTTGTCAGCCGAGACTGTGATTCGTCCGCCCTCAGGGGTCGCTTCCGCCGCGTTCAGCAGTAAGTTCATCAGCACCTGGGAAAGTTGGCTGGCATCGGCTCGGATGGGTGGCAAATCCTCCGGGACCTTGTTTTCGACTTGCTTCCCGCGCAACATGGGCTGGCCTTCCAGAAAACCCAGCGCATCACTGACCAGACGGTGCACGGTGATCTTACTCAACACCAGGGGCCCCGGGCGCGCATAGTTGACCAACCCGCGCAAAGTGGTGGAGATTCGCTTGGCGCCTGCAATGCATTGCTCGATCTCTAAACGCTGCTCGGGATCGTTGGTCGCTTTCAGCTCCAGCTCCAGATGGGAAAGAATTCCGAGCAATGGATTGTTGATTTCATGGGCTGCTCCAAGAGCGAGCCGAGCTAGGGCGGAGTATTTCTCATACTCGGCCAGCTGTGCCTCAAACTGAATCTTCTGTTCGTGGAGTTCGCGTTCCTCGCAGAGGCGAGGCCAAAGTTCCTGTTGCGCCTGATCGCGTTCCCATACCAGTTGACGCGTACGTTTTTGGGTACTTTCGAGTTCACCACCCAGCCGGCGGATCAGCCGCCGCTGCCGTGCCCACAGCCAGGCCACAGCCAACACCCCGAGAATGCCCGTTACCCAGCCCCAAGTCGGCATCTAAGAAAACCCCTGAAACTCACATAAGTACAGCATTAACAATAGATTACGGTTAGTTCCCTGGATCGGATACAAATCTCCAATCAACATGTACGTCTCCCCACTAACATGAAACGAATCAGGCACATTCTGCAGTGATGGAGATCACGGCGGGGGGTAGTGGCAGGACCAAGAGGTTGTGATACCAGACGTCAGCCAGGCACTGGCAGTTAGGGCCTCTCCTCGCGGAGGCGGAGCCAGTCTAGGAACATCTGCTCGATCGGCTTGTCATAGCCCATCATTACGTGGCGGATGGTGTGTCCACTCACAAAATGGCAAACTTCTTCAGCCAGATTCTTGGCATGGTCCCCGGCGCGCTCCAGTGACTGGGTCATGAAAATGACCTGCAAGCTCGCTTGGCGGTGCGTCCCTTCCGGGTTCTCGATGTGCCGTAGGAACAGCAGGTTGCGCACGCGGTCCATCTCGGCGTCAGCGCGCAAAACCTCCACGGCTTTCTTGACATTGCGAGTGGAAAAAGCCGTCCCCACATCGGCCAGCATCTTTTCGAGCACCGTCGCCATGTGGGTCAGATCGCGCGTGTCCTGGGGATCGATTCGGCCACTGGCTGCCTGGGCGCTGCCGGCGAAACTCAGCAGGAGGTCACCAATACGCTCCAAGCTGATCATGAACTTCATGCAGGCGAGCAGTTCCCGGGCTTCCGGTTCGGTTACTTGGGTGATGGCAAGGGTGACCCCGTCATCGATCTCCCGGTCCAGGGTGTCGAGTTCCTTTTCCCGCTCCCGCAAGGTGTTCAGCAACGGTGCAGAGCCGGTAGCGATCCCTTCCGCGGCGGTAGCGGCGGCCACTTGCGCCACGCGGCACGCCTCGATAGTGCGCGTCACCAGATGGGCGTAGGCGCGTTCGGGTATCGGGTTGTTCACGGCGGCGATACTCATCGGGAGGTTCCTCCCACCGGGGAACGGCGAAGGCCCAACAGCTAGCCTTCTTTGCCGCCTCTTGGCATTGGCTATCACTCAGTAAGGGTAGGTTCCTTTCTTTAACAGGTTGTTAAAGATGTGTAAATTTTGAAGCGTGAAAGCATGGACCGGACCGGAAACGGGGTCATTGTTCCGTCTGCTGTGTGGCGGTGGCCAGCGGCAGGGTGAAGAAAAAAACGGATCCATGGTTTAACTCGCTTTCGGCACGGATGGTGCCTCCATGTGCCAACACGATGTGCTTGGCGATGGCCAGTCCCAGCCCGGTGCCGCCTGACTCACGGGAGCGGGCCTTGTCCACGCGATAGAAGCGCTCGAACAGCCGCGGCAGGTGCTCCGAGGGGATACCCGCGCCGAAATCACGTACGTAAAACTCCACTCCGCGTTCTGCAGGCCGTGCACCCAGCACCAGCCGGCCACCTGTGGCAGCGTACTTCAGAGCGTTGTCGATCAGGTTGGAAAACACCTGGTGAATCGCCTCACGATCGGCGCTGACCGGGTCTGGTGCAGAATCCTCCACTTGCAGCTCAATCCCATGGGCCCGTGCCACCTCGCGGAAACTTTCAACGGCCTCGTGAAGAAGCTCGCCGGGAGTTACCGGCTGGACGTCGAAACGTTGCTCGCCGGATTCCACCCGCGCCAGCGTCAGCAGGTCTTCGGTCAGGCGGGACATGCGGCTGGCATTCTTGCGGATGATTTCCAGAAACTCACGAGAATGGTTCTCCGGCGAGCCGTCAAGCAGGGTTTCGGCATATCCCTGGATCGAGGTCAGCGGCGTCCGCAATTCGTGGGAAACATTGGCGATGAAGTCGCGGCGGGTCTTCTCCACGCGTTCGGTTTCGGTGAGATCGCGCAGAACGGCAACCGCACCTCCGCCCGGCAAAGGAGCAGCGGTAACGTCGAAACTGCGGCCCGGGAGAATGGAGGTGGCGCGGGAGGTGGCCACGGTCCGGGATTCGCTGGCAACGCGGACGGCGCGTAGAAAATCCGGATCGCGCACGGTCTCGACCACGGGCGCATTCAGGCGGGTGCGCTGGGGGACCAGCGCATCCATGCTCTGATTGGCCCATTGCACGCGGCTGTCCGGGCCGACGGCAATCACCGCGTCCTCCATGCTGTTGAGCAGGGTTTCCAGCTGGCGCTGGCTGGTTTGCAGAGCGGCGAAGCTCGCTTCCAGGCGAAGCGCAGTGTGATCGAGCGCCGTGGCCACCTGGCCAACCTCGTCCACCGCGCTCTCCGAAATCCGCGCCGTCAGGTCGCCCTCCGCGATCCGTCCAGCAAATTGCACGATGCGTTGCATGCGATGGGCGGTGATTTGGGCGGCAATCCCCGCCAGGAGGAGTGCCACCAGGAATGCGATCACCGATCCCAGCAGCAACGTTCTGCGAATGTGCCCGGCGGCAGCCTCCACATCCGACAGAGGGTAGGCAAGTCGGACCGCGCCTCCTGAGATCGGTGCCGCCACGTAGAGAAAAGGGATTCCCAAAGTGTGGCTGCGGCGCGTGTCGGTGCCCACCTCACCGCGCAGTGCAGCCTCGAATTCTCTGCGGTGAGCATGATTCTCCATGGACTCGGCGGAAGCCTCGGAGTCCGCCAGCACCTTGCCGGTGGAGTCGATTATCGTGGCGCGAGCGCCAGCTGCCTGGCCTTCCTGTGCGGCGATGTCTCCTACCCCGTGTTGGCGATCCGTGCCGACCCGGTTCGCGAACATCAGCGTCTTCTGCGTGAGGTTACGCTCGATCTCTTGTCGAAGAGATGCTTCCCAGGCGCGGCGAATCGAGAAGTCGAGCGTGGCAGTCGCCGCAGCAATGACCAGCACAAATCCCGCCAACAGCTTGAAGAAGATCCGGCGTCTCACTTGGCCGCCTCGAAACGGTACCCGGCGCCCCGCACCGTCTTGAGGTAACGCGGATTCTCCGGGTCCGGTTCAATCTTCTCCCGTATGCGGCGCACGTAAACATCCACGGAGCGGGGTGTCACATAAGCTGTGTCGCGCCAGACCGAGTCGAGAAGCTGGTCCCGGGTGAAGACACGCCCGATGTGCCGGGCAAAATAGTCGAGCAGGCGGAATTCCGTGGCGGTAGTCGTGACCTGCTGGCCGCGTACGGTCAGGGTCATGGCTCCCGGATCGATTTCAATTTCGCCAATGCGCAGCGGGGACTGCGAGAGCGGGCGCTCGAAGCGCCGCAGAACGGCCTTGACACGAGCCACTAATTCTCGCGGGCTGAAGGGTTTGGGAATGTAGTCATCGGCGCCAAGCTCCAGCCCCAGGATGCGGTCGGCTTCTCCGCTCTTCGCAGTGAGAAAGATGACTGGCGTGGCCGCGAGCGACTGGGTTTGTCGGATCTGGCGGCAAAGCTCCAGCCCATCTTTTCCCGGCACCATGATGTCGAGAATGAACAGCGTGGGCCGCTGCCGTTCGGATTCAGACACCACTGTATGCCCGGTCGGAAACAGTTTCACCGCAAATCCCGCACCTTCCAGGTGATGACGCACCAGGCGGGAGATATCGGGATCGTCCTCCACCACAAAGATGCTGGGTTTCACATGCTTATTGTAGCTGGGCGGCCGCGAAATTCACTGTTTTGTAACCTGATTGAAACAATTCAGGCTATCATTTGACCGGGCGGCAGGCTTGGTGATCTGATGACTTGGGTCCATTGCGCCATCCGCAGGAGACTACACGATGTCGTTCGAAGAAGCACTTGCCACTGCCTCGCGTGACGACGGGTTCAAAGCGACCGTCTACGCGATGAATACGTTGTTGATTCACAAGGGCATCTACACCCGCGAGGAATTTGAAGGTCTTTTCGTCGAGTGGGTAGAAAAAGAGGTCCGGCGCAGGGGCCAACCGCGACGGGTCGATGCCTCTAGTTCGGTTTCCACGTAGCCTTGCGCGGTGGATGTTCACAGTCGGGTTTCTTCGAGCAGTGATACCCGATGTCGCAGGCCCTGCACTCGCATCTGCAGGCGGGCGCTGGTTTGAGTTCCTTTGGCCTCGGTTTCTTTGGTTTCATTAAACGCCCCTTTCCTGTTTACTCGCCATTTGCTCCTCATTTCCGAAGATTGACGCAAAATCGAAAAATCGGTCAAGCGAGTCTCACAGCCGGCCGTTTTGGAACCCGGCAGCTAGTCCGGCTGGTTTCATTCTTGGGGCAACCCCCTACACTTTCAAGTACGTTAACTCATGAAACCCGGTCAACCTCCGCGCTGCACATTTTCTTCGAGCGGAATGCTCCTCGCTTACCACCTACTGTGATGATCAGGTTGCCCGCCCTATCAATCCAAAAGCGTTTCCCCGGCGGCACCACCGTGGTCGCGCTGTACTCCGTGATAACCGCAGGCCCGAACCGCTTTCGAGCCGGAGGAATGAGTTTTCGGTCCCAGATTGCTGTACTGATCCTCCTGCCGTCAAAGGATACCGGCGTTCGTTGTGCGGCAGAGCCCTGTGTCCGACCCCGAAGGCTGGAAGGGCGATTCCCGGCCCTTGCCGTGGACTTCACAGATGCCCGCAGCCGCAGCGTAACCAGCTCTATCTCGCGTTCGGGATAACTGTAGCCGTATCGCCGCTCGTGCTCACGGCAGAAGGCGGCGATCAGTCCGCGCGTGTACGGGACGTTGAGCTCGTAGCCCTGTCCGCGGTAGCGGACATCGATGCTGGATTGGCTGCTCACCTTGCCTTCCCAGCCATCCGCGCGAAAATCGTCCTGCACCTTCCGGCGCAACACCGCGAATTCCCGGTCCAATTGCGTTAGTGGCAGCTTCTCCGAAGCTCTCCAGAGCACGGTTTTCGAGTAGTCCTTGACCACATCACTGACCAGAATTCCGAACGCAGACAGGGCCCCCGGAAGGGCGGGCACAATCACCCGTGGGATGCTCAAGGCCTCCGCCAGTTCGCAGGCGTGCAGAC
>JAIQFW010000018.1 GCA_020073105.1 Terriglobia bacterium | reverse complement strand
GCCCAGTTCCTCCATGGACATCACCGAGCATTCGATATGCCAGCCCGGCCGCCCCAGCCCAATCGACGTCTTCCAAAACGCTTCCCCAGGTTTGGGCGACTTCCACAGCGCGAAGTCGCGCGCGTTATCTTTCTCGTATTCGTCAACGTCAACCCGGGCCCCATCCTCCATGCCCGCAAAGTCTTTCTTGGACAGTTTGCCGTAGCCGGGAAATTTCGCAATGCGAAAGTAATACGAGCCGTCTTCCGCGCGGTAGGCAAAACCTTTCTTCTCCAGCTCGGCGATGAACTGCGCCATCTCCGGAATGTGGTCGGTGGCCCGGACCAAGACCGGCTGTTCGATGCTCAACGCCGCGGCATCTTCCAGGAAAGCCTTCTCATATTTGGCTGTGTATTCCTTGACGCTGGCGCCGGCCTTGGCCGAGTTGCGGATGATTTTGTCGTCCACGTCGGTGATGTTCATGACGTGGCGGACCTGGAACCCGCTCTGGACGAGGTAGCGGCGCAGAATGTCGACTGCAACGAACGTACGGAAGTTGCCGATGTGCCCGTAGTCATAAACCGTGGGCCCGCAAGCATACATGCGGACTTCATTGTCCTGGAGTGGCCGGAACTCTTCCACCTTGCCCGACAGGGTGTTGTAGAGATGCAGAGCCATAGCTGGAGAAAAGAACTCTCATTCTAGGGGCGGGGAAGAAAGGGGGTCAAATGCGAGGGGGGATAGGGGATAAAGCGATCCGAAAGTGCACCCCCCTGGGGGCGGGGGGCCCGGACGGAGTGCGGGCTGAGCGGGGTTGTAGGGAGCGAAGGGCTGGGGCCTTGGTTTTCCGAGTTGCTTGCAATTGTTGATGAATTGTCTGTATTTTGGGCGATAACGTGGGAGGGCATGTCGATGAAAATTATCGTAGTGGTGGCTGGGCTATTGCTGATCGTGAATGTCATCGGTACGGTATGGCTCGTTCAACATACGAACACTTCATCCACTCAAAGGCTGAACGATAGCGCGATGGCACAGGTGGATAAGCTCTTCGATGTGATGACTAGTTTCCAGACCGAACTGGAGAATGTGACAGCCCAAGCGAACTACCCTAGCGACAAGGAAAACGAGAGCGCCAAAAAGACACTAAAGACTCACAGTCTCAGATATCAACTTGCGAGGCTTGCCTACCTCGGTGCGAAGGAGAGGCGATCACGAGAGGGCCTTCTAGATTTTTTCCGCATTTCCTGTGGCGACACCCCGTGGACAAGCTGCGAATTGATGGACCCACCTTCGTTCGAACATCTTGAACCGGGGAAATTCGTGAATGGCATATACCAAGAGGGAAAAACAGGTGCGTATGCGAACGTCTCCAGACTTGAATCGCAGGAGGAGGAATTTGATGTTCTGGCGATTTCCTTATTGCATGAAATCAAGTAGAGCCTGCTTGTAGTGTAATCACGCCACGCTGACTAGGGTTTATTGCTCACTACCTCGAAGTAACCTGCATACGCCCAGCCGATTTGGCCGTCCGTCGTTCTTATTCTTATCCCATAGCTTGGTAGGCGATCACCTGGACAGGTATTGCACGTCACAGCCCCAGAACCTAAGCGGGAGCACAATTGCACTCCTCCAAGCAAGATAGGGGCTTCGCCACTTCGGTCAGTGGAGGTTCTTGCATGGAAGCTACATTCTTCAAGTTTACCTTCATCGTTCTTATGGGACTTGCCATGCTTGGCATCTTGGCCATGGCGACTACCGTTATCGTGCTCGGACTAAAGATCGTATGGCTGTGGCTCACGACATACGTGAGAACTGCTAAGACGGGGCACACATAAGGTAAGTGTTGGGACGGTGATGGGTGGTCGCCCTAATTCATGGGTAGAAATTGTCCCTTTTAGCTGGTGATCAGTGGCCACATCGAGAAGCGCCTTGGCTCGGCCCAATCAAACACGGCTTGCGCCGGAGGACGCTGGGGCGGGGTGTCCGCTCGCCCGTAACCGCCGTCCTACAAGGAAGACGTAGTGCACGCCGGAAAGGATGGTGAAGGTGAAGGTCGCACGCAGGAAGCTCAGGCGTGAGATGGCGATCCAGCGATGGGGGTCCACTTCCAGCAACAGCACGAAAAACACGGCGGCCACTTGAGCAAAGGTGTTGGCTTTGCCGAAGACGCTGGGGCGGAAGTCCCGCAGGCCCGCAATGGCGTATAGCACCGTGCTGGCCGCCAGGATAGAGATGTCACGGCTGAAAACCACGACGGTAAACTTCCAGGGAATCTTGTGCAGGATGGAGAGCGTCAGAAAGACGCTGCTCAGCAGCAGCTTGTCGGCGATCGGATCCAGGTACTGTCCCAGCTGTGTTTGTTGCTTGAGAGTGCGGGCCAGCAACCCGTCGAGTCCGTCACTCAGCCCGGCCAAGACAAACAGGACCAGGGCGAGCCCGTAGCGCCCTTCCACCAGCTTGATGAGGATGAAAGGCAAGAAAATCATCCGCAGCAAGGTGATCTGGTTGGGATAGGTCAGAAACTGAGAGAACTTCACGGCCGCTCCTTGAGTGCCTGGAATTCCTCGCCGGAGGGGCGAAGAAGGACTTGTGACGGATCCAAGCCTGTCTTGCTGGCGAAACGTTGGGACAGAGAAGGAATGCCGCCGTCGGGCAGATCGAGCTCCATCCGTTCGAGACGATGCATCGGGAAGAAAACAATGCTGGGAGAGAATGCTTCTCCCTCCTTGACCATGGGAATCAAGTCCTCGAAGGAAGCCAGCTCGATGCCACAAAGACTGAGCCCTTCCGGCGTAAGGGCGAGAATGGCGCCCCAGAATTTCTCCCGCGGATTGCTCAGGGTGGCGACTACGATGGTGCCCGCGGAGAACGGGTGTGACTTGTTTGCCACAAGTGCCTTGTGTTGGCCCAGGTTATGCACCCCAGCGATTGTCGCCGGGGCTCGGCCGTTTGGCAACTGCGAGGCGTGGGAGACGCCGGAGGACCTGAGATTGCCCGGTCCGGACTGCGCCAGTACAATAAGGACTGCGTGTAGGCCCGTAGCTCAGTCTGGTTAGAGCGCTTCCTTGACACGGAAGAGGTCGATGGTTCGAGTCCATTCGGGCCTACCACTTAAACCCTGAGGTTGCCTAAATCCGAGGTCCCTCGCTGGGCTCGGGATTTCGCCTGCGGGCTCCCGTTTCGCTCACGCCCGCAAATCGGCTCAAGTTCGAGTCCATTCAGGCCTACCATATCTCTACTCGAATCGGTTCCAGCACGAGCTGCTTGTCCCCACATTGTTCGGTCCACTCCCGGCCGTCAGAAACCCCAAACCTCGCCTTTGTTCTGCGGCTTGGCAGTCTTGGCATTTCCCAACCGGCTCAATAATGGTAGGCTGATAGCCATTTAACAGGACGCGTCAGGTCCACCAGGGGTCGAGTGATGAACCAGTTTGTAGGTCTAAACAAACAGTACATTGGGGGAGTGTGGCGTGACGGGAAGAGCCAGAAAGTGCTCACCGACCGGAATCCGTACAACGGGAAGGCCATAACGGATTTCAAGCTGGCGAGTCTGTCCGACCTGGATGAAGCCTACCGTTCGGCAGCAGCTGCACAGAAAGTTTGGGGCGAGGTCAACCCGTTCGAGAAACGCACCATCTTGGAAAAAGCCATCACCTGGATCGAGAAAAATGAGGCCGACATTGCTGACATCATCATTGAGGAACTCGGTGGCACCCAGCTCAAAGCGATGATCGAAATCTTCCTGGTGAAGACGTTCATCAAGGAAGCTTCCACCTATCCCATTCGGATGACCGGCGAGATTCTACCGTCGACGGTGGAGGGTAAGGAAAACCGGTTGTACCGGGTTCCTGCTGGCGTCGTTGGCGTCATCAGCCCCTTCAACTTCCCCTTCAACCTCAGCATGCGCTCGGTCGCACCCGCGTTGGGGGCCGGGAATGGCGTGGTGCTAAAACCGCACGACGACACGCCGATCACGGGCGGAACCCTGGTCGCCAAGATCTTTGAGGAAGCGGGAATCCCCAAGGGCCTGCTCAACGTGATTGTCGCCGACATCGGCGAGATCGGCGATGCGTTCGTCGAGCATCCGATTCCGCGCATCATTTCGTTCACCGGTTCGGAAGGAGTGGGGCGCCACATCGGTGGGGTTGCCGGCCGTTGCCTGAAAAAAGCCATCCTGGAACTCGGCGGTAACAGCGCTTTCATCGTGATGAATGACGCCGATCTGAATACGGCGGTGAATGCCGCCGTCTTCAGCCGCTTTGCCCACCAGGGGCAGGTCTGCATGTGCACCAACCGTATCCTGGTACAACGCGGTGTTTACAACAAGTTTTTGGACAAGTTTGTAGACCGGGTGTCGAAGCTTAAGGTGGGTGATCCCCGGAATCCGGAGACTGAACTCGGTCCCCTGATCAACGAACGGCAAACCCAGACGTTTGCGAAACAGGTGCAGCGGGGGATCGACGAAGGCGCCAAAGTCGTACTGCGCGGCAAAGTCGAGGGCAACGTGGTCTCTCCCACCGTATTCGCCGACGTGAAACCCAACATGTGGGTGGCACAGAACGAAATGTTTGGCCCGGCAGTATGTGTGATGCCTTTCGATACGGAAGAGGAAGCGTTACGCATTGCCAACGACAGCCCGTATGGCTTGAGCGGCGCAATTCACACTCAGGATGCCGAGCGTGGTGCGGAACTGGCCAAGCAGTTTGATTCCGGGATGGTGCACGTGAACGACGGAACTATCAACGACGATCCACTCATCGCGTTCGGTGGCGTAAAAGCTTCCGGTGTGGGCCGCCTGAACGGCAAGTGGGCGCTCGAGGAATTCACCACCATGAAGTGGATTTCCGTTCAGCACAAGCAACGGCACTATCCGTTCGAACCAGCAGTCAAAGCCTCGTGACCGTGGGGAAGATTCTATGCTTCGCCGATATGTGCTCCTAGCCCGAGCGATCGTCTTGAGCTTCGTCTGCGGCGTGGCTCCGGCGCAGCAGCCGCCGCCTCCCGCTCAGACAACCCAGGATGGGTGCAAGTCTTACTACACCCTCGAACTCCTCGACCAGAGTGTCCTGCAGTTGCTCGGGACCCCGTTGGCGCCCTCGAACCAGGCTCTATTCCCAAGCCCAAGCTGGCAGCAGCTACAGGAGTGGGACTTCCCTTCCAAGGTCACTGCATGGTCGGAGCGCCCCGGTCCTGAAGAGGTGGCAAAACGACGTCGGGAATTGGTCGCAGCGTCGACAGCTGGGCGAGGGGACAAATCCAAGAATACGTCCGCCCCTCCTAGGGTCTCACGGCCGTATGAATTACTGCCTTTCTTAGAGAAAGACTACAGAGACTTGGAAAAGTGGCTGACGAAAGAGGGGCCAAAGAAACTCCCCGGCATGTGTGTGGACCAGGGAAAGGCCGGTTACATTCTGGCGGTGGGAGTCATTGCCGATAGGAATGGCGCAACGTCACCCGACAACGCCATTGCTCAGAGCCAATACGATCAATCGCTC
Organism: Terriglobia bacterium; assembly: GCA_020073105.1. Lineage (GTDB taxonomy): Bacteria > Acidobacteriota > Terriglobia > Terriglobales > Acidobacteriaceae > JAIQFW01. The sequence goes on along the minus strand of JAIQFW010000018.1, from coordinate 30,139 downwards.
ACCCACCAGAGCGACCGCAGTGTTGGGCCCAACGCTGCAACTGTGTCTCCTAGTGGAGGCGATCGCCCGGCTGACGCACTCTCCAGGCTGGATGCGGGTTCCTCACGTCCGGGAGTCTACACCTGTACCTATTGGTATCGTACCAATGGCCCGGGCGGAGCACACCGCGAGGCTCCCGACTACTACTATTGTCACTCCGGCGACAACATACCCAAGTCTGTGGTCACGGCGATGCTGAAGTACCTTGCCAAAAACCACTTGCCGTAGCAACGCGCCGACATTGCCTTACTCCTGGTCCGAATCCCTATATTCAACTCCCAACTCCTTCAGCTTGTCGCGCAACCCGTACATGTCCAGTCCTAACTCGCCCGAGCGCAGCCTCTCGCGTGAGCGAGCCTCTTTTGCCTCCCGCTGTTGCCCTAGCTTGGCAACCTCGGCTGCATACTGGCGGGCCACCACAACCACTCCATCCTGGTCACCGATGATCACGTCTCCGGGATGAACCAGCGCCCCAGCGCAGACGATATCGATGTTGACGGACCCTGCAGCTGACTTGACTGTGCCCTGCGCCGAGATTCCCTTCGACCACACCGGGAAGTGCATTGCAGTCAGATCGGCGGTATCACGCACTCCGGCGTCGACGACCAGACCGATGATACCGTGGGCCTGGCATGACGTGGCCAGCAACTCGCCGAACATGCCGTCCGACGACTCCGAGACCGGCGCCACGACCAAGACGTCTCCCGGACGGCAAACCTCCACGGCAGCGTGGATCATCAGGTTGTCGCCTGGGTGGCAGGACACCGTGATCGCTGGCGCCGCAAGCTTTGCTCCTGGGTAGATCGGGCGCATGTAGGGGCGCATCAGGCCAGTCCGCCCCTGTACTTCGTGGATGGTTGCGACCCCCAGTTCACCGAGAAGCCGGATCACATCGGCGGTCGGACGGGAAATGTTACGAATAACTCTGGGTTTCATGAAACGCCTCTCTCATGCAAAAACCACTGAGAACTGAGAGCCGGCAACTGACAACTGCTTTTTCGATCAAAGATTGCAAAACAGATCTCAGTTCCCGGTTCTCAGTTCTCAGTCCAGCTCACTGGTCACTTGCGGATAGAGTCTCTGAAATGCCTCCGCATACTTGATTTCCTTCTTGCCGGAGTTGCGGGCCGCTTGCGTGCCCCGGCGCAGGGCCAAGTCCGTGTAGTACTGCCAGATGTGCTCCTGCGCTTCCATCGACTCCATGGCTTTGCGCTTACGTGCGAATACCGGGGTGATGTCGAGGAGTACCTGCGGTTTGAAATCGCACTGCTCCGGCTGGTGGGGCTCAAACATGAGCACTGGCGGCGCTTCCAGCTTCTTGCCTTCGACGGGGTAACCGGCTGCCTGGGCATAGATGCGAGTGCGTATGGTCAGCTGGGAAGCCTCGGGATGGTCGGGATTGTAGGGGTCGGCCAGCGAGTGCGTCAGCACAAACTCCGGCTGCAGGCGACGGAACTCCATGACCATTTCATGCACGGTTTCTTCAGACGCTTTCAGCGGGTAATCTCCGGAATCGAAGAAGCGGATCTCCGCTCCCAGGATGTCCGCGGCCTTCTGCGACTCGTTGCGGCGAGATTCTTTGACACGTTCCAACGTCATGCCTGGCTGCTTCCAGAGCCGCTCGGACTCCCCCCGCTCCCCGTACGAAAGGCAGAGAATCCGGACTTTGTAACCGCGCTCGACGTAAAGCGCAATGGCGCCACCGGCCCGCCAGACGAAGTCGGCAGCGTGGGCGCTGACCACCAGCATTGTTTTTGGATCGCTCATCGCAGTTTCCTATTCCACGTATGCGGCGGGATTCGCAACTGCCATCTGACGAACTTCGGCCATCGAAAAGCCGGCGTCCATCAGTTTTTGCGCAAACATTCCAAACCCTTCGGCCACTGGCGGGTTGATGGTCTGCCCCAGGTCGGTGGACAAGATGCAGCGGGCGGGCCCGACCTCCCGAATACTCTCAAAGACCGTCTCCCACGGCGCTTTGCCGGTGTGCATGGTGGTGAAACAGTGTTCGATCAGCGCGCCCATTTGCACCAGCTCAAGCTGCTCTTTGGCGGAAAGGTTCTGCGAAGGAAACTCGGCGTGTGTGACCACGACCTTCTTGAGCTTCATTTCGTTCGCCGCCTTCACCAAAGGGAAGATTTCGTGCCGCCCTAAGTGGCCGGTGGCGAGGATCATATCGTGCCGGGCGATCAGCTCCATGCAAGTACGCGCCGACGCGGAGATTTGGCCGGCTGCATCCAGCACTGTCATGCGTGGAGGCGCAATTCCCATGGCGGCAAGCTCTCGCTGGATCTCGGCCCAGAACGGCAGCTTCTTGCTTCCGCCACCAGGCAGGCCGGCGGTTTCATTTTGCGCGTCCACCGTAGGCATCCAAACGATCTTGCAGCCTGAGCGGCCTGCAATTTCCACTGCTACCGGATTCAAGCCTCCGACCGCATGGTTGAGCGTCAAAGCGCCGAAGGCGGCAATGCCGGGCACTGCCTTGGAGACAACCTTGGCCCGCTCGGCGGTTTGTACATAATGCGATTTAAGCACGAAGCCACGCAAGCCATGCGCCAGGAATTCCTTCGCCAGATCAATGTCGTCGATACGCCGCCCGATCACATCCGGCGCGACGTGTACTTGCAGGTCGTAGGCCCCCTGAATGGCCTCCCAGGCACGGTCAGACACGGAAGCAGTGGGTGCGGAATGAGTTTGAGTGCTCATGCTCTCCTGCAGACGCCAGAACCGGGCAGGTGAGGACACCTGCCCCTACGCAAGCTAGCCGCGAAATTGCGCCATGGTGGTATTGAACGACCGCGTTGTCAACTCCTCCAGGGGCTTTGTTCGCAGCTCTTCGGACAAGACTTCGATTCCCCAAGGTCCGTCATAGCCCGCCTTGAGCATGCAATTAATGAAACCCTTTACGTCGAACTCCCCTTCTCCACACAGCCGGCGGTGATTGATGGTGTCCTCGTGCAGGCTCCACGGAGCTTCGAACGTACCGTCGTTCAGCTCGATGCTCACTACATATTTCTGTGGCACGCGCGCTACTTCTTCGTAGGGAATTTTCAGCTTCACAATGTGCCAGAGATCAAAGCAAATTCCACCGTTCTTGGCGCCGGCTCCTTCGACCATCTCCAAAGTTTCCTTCAGCGTATCGATCATCGCAAAGGGCATCAGCTCGAAGCCGATCCTGGCCCCGTATTTGGCCCCCTCACTGCACAGTTCCGCAAACGCCTCAATCAGCCGCGGCATGGGAGTTTTTTCTTTGAAAAAATCACCTACTTTAACATGGTGTGCCCGCAGAGCCTCGGACGCGGCCAGCAGCTTCTGGCGCTGGATGTCCGAGTTTTTCTTCCGCTCTCCGTCCAGGAACCAATCGGTGAGAAACTCGAGCTCGACGTGTTTGATGCCGTTGTCGTCGAGGATCTGCTTCATCTCCTTGAGGCTTCGCTTCTGCAGCACGTGATCGAGGTCCGCGTGCCAGATCCCGAATCCCCTGAAACCGGCCCTGGCAGCGGCTTCTACCCGATCCTTGAAATCAAAGGGGCTGTATTCTTTGTCGGTGTGGGGAAGCCCGGCGGAAATCGTCCAGTAGGAGGCGAGCAGGTCGACGTCGGTGTTCATGGTGGCAGTCAGGCCGCGACCTCTTGGTTCGCCAGCACCGCCTTCACCGCTTGAACGATCTTTTCCTCGTTGGGCACGACGAAATTCTCCAGCGGCTCGCTGTACGGGACCGACGCGTCCAGTGCGGTGACCATCTTGACCGGGGCGCGCAAATGTTCGAAGGCGTGCTCTGCGATCTCGCCCGCAATGACAGCAGCGGCAGAAGAATGGCGAGGAGCCTGGTCGACAAGTACTACCCGTCCGGTTTTTTTCACGGAGGCGACGATGGTCTTCACATCGAGCGGCGCCAAGCTGCGTGGATCCACGACTTCTGCGCTGATTCCCTCTTGTGCCAGGCGCTCTGCCGCCGCCATGGCTTTCTTGACCATCCAGCCGACAGCAACGATCGTGATATCAGTCCCCGCACGTTTCACATCCGCGACACCCAGCGGCACCACATACTCGCCGTCCGGCACCTGTCCCTTGTCGAGAGTCAGCATGTAGGAATGCAGATAGACGACGGGATTGTCGTCGCGAATGGCCGCAGCCATCAGTCCCTTGGCATCCGCCGGGGTAGACGGCACGACAACCTTCAATCCGGGGATCCCCATCATGCTGTGATAAATGCAATTGGAGTGCTGACCTGCCCAGCCGGCACAGAAACCAAATCCGGCTTTCAACACCAGCGGTACTTTCACCTGGCCGCCCGACATGTACCGGAGGCGGGGCGCTTCGTTGAGGACCTGGGCAAAGGCGACCAGCATGAACTCGCTCATCCATAGCTCGACAATGGGCCGCAAGCCGGTCATCGCGGCGCCGATCCCGATGCCGATCTCTGCGGTTTCGGAAATGGGTGTGAGCCGCACGCGGTCCTTGCCGAATTTCTTAAGCATGGGATCGCGCTCGGTCATGGCCATGTTCTGACCGTAGAAGATGACATTCTCGTCGCGCTGCATTTCTTCGATGATCGCCGCATTGATGGCATCCATGTACATCATTTCGCGGGCCATGTTAGCTCCTCTACGCGTACACGTAATTGACCGCTTCTTCCGGCGCAGGCAGTGGACTGGCCAGGGCGAACTCCACTGCGTCCTTGACCTCCGCACGGGCCGCATCCTCGATGCGCTTGGCGTTTGCCTCGGTCAGCGCGCGAGTCTTTATCAACCTTGAACGGAACTTCACAACCGGGTCCTTGGCCTTCCATTGGGCAAATTCTTTCTTGTTGCCGTACACGGCCACCGCTTCATGCTCGGGGAACTGCGTGGGCAAGGGAGGAACTGTGATGACATTGCCGTGAGCGCTCAGACGATAAAACTTGGTCTCGACCAGACTCGGGCCTTTGCCGGCGCGAGCACGGTCCGCTGCTTTGCTAACGGCTTTGTGCACGGCAACCGGGTCCGTGCCATCCACGGTGACACCCGGAATGCTGAAAGCCGCCGCCTTCTTGGAAAGCGGATCACCCGCCACCGCGTTCGCGTCTTCCAGGCTGAAGTGCGTGTAGGCCTGGTATTGGTTGTTTTCGAGAACGTAAACGATGGGCAACTTCCAAACCGCGGCCATATTAACGGACTCGAAGAAGGCTCCCTGCTTCGAAGCACCGTCCCCGAAGAAGCAGTAGACGACCTGACCGGTCTTCTTCACCTGGGCGGTCAACGCCGCGCCGGTGGCGTGGGCGATGCTTTGGCCGATGATTCCTGAAGTGCCGGGAAAATGATGGGCAGGATCGGCTAGATGCATCGAGCCTCCGAAACCCTTGCACAAGCCATCCTTTCTGCCAAACACCTCCGCCATCATCTTTCGCAGCGGCGTACCCAGCACGATCGGATAACCGTGGCAGCGGTAGCTCGGCATGGCCAGATCGGTCTTGTTGCGGGTTGATAAACTCCCCACGATGCTGGCTTCGGCGCCGTCCCCCAGGTGAGCATGTCCGCGAATCACACCGGGGTGTTCGATGAATGCCCGTTTCACGGCTTCTTCAAACTCGCGAATGCGCACCATCTGGGTGAACATCCACACGAGCCGGTCCTTTGACAGCTGATGTTTCTTTGGCATGACTCACCCCTTCCTGGGTCTTGACTTTGGCGCAGGATCGTTCGACTGCCCAATCTGGCAAAGCGGGTCGCCCACTGGCACCTCGGCCGTTTCTTTAGCTAGGATCTTCAACAACACACCTTCGTATGGCGATTCCAGCTCGTAGCTGATCTTCTCCGTCTCCAGCTCGACCAGCGGATCGCCCTGCTTGATCTTGTCGCCTTCTTTCTTGAGCCATCGCGACACGATGGCCTTGGTGCTGGTAACGCCTCCCGATTTCGGCACGACGACGGTTGTCAGAATGGCCTCCTACTCAATGCACTTGCCGTTCCGCTTCGGTCCAGTACGGCTTGCGAATCGTCTTGCGATCAACTTTACCTGCTGGAGTCTTGGGAATCTCCGGCCAGAATTCGACCGACTTCGGGGCTTTTACGCCTCCAAGTCTGGCCTTGCAGTGGGCCAGCACCGCTTCCTCGCCCAGTGATTCTCCCTGCCTAAGCACAATGACAGCCTTCACTGCCTCGCCCCACACTTCATGGGGGACGCCAATGACCGCGCATTCATGGACCTGGGGGAGGGCCATGATGGCGGATTCCACTTCTGCGCAGTAGACGTTGAATCCGCCGCTGATGATCATGTCTTTCTTGCGGTCGACAATGTAAACGTAGCCATCTTCGTCCATATAACCGACATCACCCGTATGATGCCAGCCATGGGAGCGGATTTCGGCAGTCGCTTCCGGCATCTTATAGTAACCATCCGTCACCAAGGTTCCGCGAGCGACGATTTCGCCGAGCTCGCGCCGCGGAAGGACCCGGCCCTCGTCGTCCATGATCGCCAACCGAACCGCAGATGTCGGTTTGCCGCAGCTCTGCAGGCGTTCCGGGTGGTCCCCCGCAGCGGCTGCCGCCAGGGTCTTGGCGTCGAGGAAAGTCAGCAACATGGGTGCTTCGGTCTGGCCATAAGACTGGCACAGGCAGGGACCAAAAATCTCCACCCCTCGCCTCAATTTGTCCGGAGACACGGGCGATCCCGCCAGAAGAAAGACGCGCAGACTCGAATAGTCGAATCTGCCGACCTCAGGATGTGCCAGCAGGTTGTAGAAAGCGGTGGGGGGGAGGAACAAGTGAGTCACGCGGAAGCGCTCAATACTTTGCAGCACCTCCAAGGCATCAAACTTCGGCATGATGATATTGGTAGCACCGATAGCGAACATACTGAACGCCACCACACCCGCCGCATGCGAAAGTGGCGCAGTGTTGAGGCACACCGGATATGTGGTCTCGCCTCGCCAGTAGTGGGTGGCCATCTCCGTCATCGTGCCCCAGGCGAGCGTGGTCACCCTGACGCCCTTAGCCGGTCCCGTGGTGCCGCCCGTTGGAACCAGGCCCACGAGACGGTCCAGGTTTCCGAACTCGTCGGCCCAGTCGAACTCCTCCGCACCAGCGCCACGGGCCACAAAGCGTTCCAGCGAAGGGTTCCCGCCATCTTCCTTGTCGATGCAGACCACGTTGCGCAAAGAAGGAACGCGGGCCTTGATCTCGGCCACACTGTCGCGGAAATTGCTGTGATAAAACAGCCACTCCATCTCGACGTAGTTCATGTACTCCACATTGGCGTCGAGTGCGTTGCGGTAGTTGACCGGTACCCAGACTGCTCCAGCACGCATGATGCCCAACATGCAGAACAGGACGCGGGCGTCATTGTGTGAGTAGATGCCGGCAGGCTGTTCACCCCGCATTCCGCCGGCCCACATGGCGCGCGCAATGCGTTTGGTCACGGCCCGAGTCTCACAATATGAATAACTGGTGTCGCCGTCCCGAATCGCAGTCCGGTCCGGGCTGGCATCAGCTCCCTTGTCGAAGTAGTCAATCGCCCGCATGACCCGGAGAACCCCACCTACGAATAGAGTTTTGTTTTGGCGAGCCCGTGACTTTCAACCGCCTGCAGCAATTCGTGGTGTCCAAAAGCCTCCGCAGCCGACGCAAAACCCACCTTGCGAGGCGTTCCATGCACCAGGTTGTGAGCCGCAAATGCTTGGATCAGCCCGGTCTGACGATAGCAGCAGGTTCCGAATATCACACATTGCACGTAATCCGTGGATCCGCGGGCGGCCACGACATCGATGGTCCGCTGTTCACGGACATTTTCGCGCGGCGGTGTCCCACCCTGAACCGCGTTCGCCATTTCGGCGAGCTTCTTCTCCTGCTCCGCCTTGGGCAAGGGGCGAATCTGCTCATCGTACAACTTTTCTGTCGCCGCGACTCCTTCCATAATCTGCCTGTCCAGCAACCCACCGAACGACTTCAGATTGGCCACCTGGGGATGGTCTTTGAACCAAACCGGTTGCGGGAACCCGCCCCACGCCAACGCAAGCTGAGTTTGTAGATATCCGGGTATCGCCACGTCGTAGCGGGTGGCGCGTGGCCATTGCTTGTACTGATTTTGCTCAAGGTAGTACGCGTCCGTCTGGATCACAGCGAAGATGGTTTGGGTGGAACCGAAGGTGGGTATGCCCTTGAACATGGTGACGGTTTCAATCGTGTCCACGGCGGCTTTCTCTAAACACATGCGGATGGCAGCATCGCTGGGGGCACACATGAACGCGGTGGCGGGAGCAATCAACAATCCTCGTTGCGCAAACTTTCCGCTCCATTTCTCTGAAACCACGCGGATCCACGCCTGCTCGCCGCTGATGTCAAGGTAGTGACAGCCGGCCTTCAGCGAGGCCTCGACCACATGCGGGCCGTTGTACATGAACGGGCCCACGGTGTTGCAGACCACTCTCGCGCCGGTGAAGGCCTTGGTCAGATCGTCGACGGAACTCCCGACTTCGGCGATTTCATAGTCCGCCATCTCGATGCCGGGAACGTGGTTCATCACATCCTGGATCTTGGCGCGATTCCTCCCGGCCGCAATAAACGGAACGTTGTACTCGCGCAGGAACTCGGCCACCAGCCGGCCCGAAAATCCGCTGGCGCCGTAAATGACTACCGGTCGTTTGCCGCCCATCGCTTCTTCTCGCTAGATCCGCCTATAGCCTCGCGAGCCGATTTTAGGCTAAAGTATCTTTATTGCTAGTAGGCACCTTTTTGTAACCTTGGGTTTTGGCGGAGGGTTGAACATGGAAGAGTTCTATTGTCCGGTGAAGCTGACCGCCGACATCATCGGTGGCAAGTGGAAACCGATGATCTTGTTCTATCTCGAAGGCGGAACCCTGCGCTTTGGCCAGCTGCAAAAACGTATTCCGGGCATGACCAAGAAAATGCTCACCCAGCATCTGCGGGAACTGGAACACGACGGCATCATTCACCGCAAGGTGTACGCGATCGTCCCTCCCAAGGTGGAATATTCCCTCACCAAACACGGCGAAAGCCTGAAACCCATTCTCAAGCTGATGTCCGCCTGGGGGACCAAACACCGCGCCCGCTACGGGACTCCGAAGAGCCACGTCCGCGCACAAAAAGCGCCGCTGAATGCGAAGCGCGCATCTACATCAGTCGAGGAGATCCTGACCAGTTGACCGTGGGCCGCTGAAACTGAGTCCTATTCGAAGGAGTTGCATGGCCACTCGAAGCAAAGGTTTGTTGTCGCGCTACGACGATGTTTGGATTGTCGATGGCGTCCGTACGCCGTTCGCGGAGTACAACACGGTTCTGGGGTTGGTTTCACCGATTGACCTGGGTATCAAGGTGGCGCGCGAGGTGTTCCGCCGCGCGGGAATCTCGCCCGAGGAAGTCGATACGATTGTCGCCGGCAACATGGCACAAGCCAGTTTCGACGCTTACATGCTGCCCCGCCATATTGGCCTTTATTCCGGTGTTCCACTCGAAGTGCCTTCTCACCTGGTGCAGCGCGTCTGTGGCACGGGATTTGAGGCAATTCTACAGGCCGGAGATTTAATCAAACTCGGAAAAATCGAACTGGGGCTGGTGGTCGGAACTGAGTCCATGTCCAGAAATCCGGTCGCCGCCTATACGCACCGGGCCGGGTTCCGCATGGGGCAAGTGGAGTTTAAGGATTTCCTATGGGAAGCGCTCCTCGATCCAGCCTGCAACCTGACCATGGGAGGCACCGCAGAAGACCTCGCCAAACGCTATAAGATTTCGCGGGAAGATGCGGATCGCTTCGCTGCCGACAGCTTTGCCCGCGCCATTGCCGCGCAAAAGAGCTGCTTCTTGAGCGGAGAGATCACTCCGGTTGTGACCGAGACCTTTGAATGCAAGGGATACAGCTCGCGTGGCATCCGGCTCCCGCGCAAGGTGGAGTCGTTCGGCGAAGACAGCCACATTCGACCGTCGCCTCTGGAGGTTCTGGCGAAACTTCCTCCTGCCTTCGGGGGTGTGCAGACGGGTGGCAACAGCTCGGGCATTGTCGACGGGGCCGCGGCCACGTTGGTCGCCTCGGGTGAATTCGTGCGCAGACATGGCAAGCAACCACTGGCTCGTGTGGTGGCCGGCGCCGCGGTAGGTGTCCCGCCGGAGATCATGGGGATTGGGCCGGTACCGGCGATCAAGGCCGTTCTCGACACCGCCGGGTTGACCCTCGATCAGGTCGATCGGGTCGAAATCAACGAAGCTTTCGCTGCCCAAACCCTGGCGTGCGAGCGGGAACTGAACTTGGATCATGCCAAGCTCAACGTCAATGGCGGGGCGATTGCCATCGGCCATCCTCTGGCCGCAACCGGAGTGCGGCTGGCCATCACGCTGGCCCGCGAACTGAAGCGCTCCAAAGGCCGCTACGGAATCGCCTCAGCGTGCATCGGTGGTGGGCAGGGCATCGCTCTGCTGCTGGAGAACGTGCAAAACTGAGAACTGGGAACTGACATCCGAGAACTGATTTGTTCAAACATCAGAAAACCAGTTCTCAGTTCCCGGTTTTCAGTTCTCAGAATGCCTACGCCGGCCAGATAGTCAATGCAGTCTTGCTCAGGATCTGCTGCTTGATTTCTTCTGGAAGCGGCAGCGCCTTGAAGTCATCGACATTTTTCTTGATCTCCGGTACGCCCGGCCCGGGCCAGTCCGTCCCAAACAGAGTCTTGTGCGCGATCTCGTCGAGCCGGGGAAAATACTTCAGCAGGGTCTTGGGCGGAATGCCGCTGACATCCAGGAACACATTGGGATGCCGCCGCAGCAGGAAGAACGAAGTGTGCATCCACAGCGGCCGGCCGCCGTGCGCCAGAATGATCTTCATTTTGGGGAAGTCCACCGCGACGTCGTCGATGTAAATCGGGTCTCCGTAGCGGTTCCGCGCGCCAACGAAGATGGACGTCCCGGTGTGGAACATCACGGGAATACCGTTGGCCTCAGCGGCCCGATAAATGACCTCCAGCTCTTTCACTCCGTGCTGATAGTCGTTGGGAAACAACAACTGGTGGGGAGGGTGAATCTTGATCATGCGGATCTTGAGCCGCAGAATCTGCTCCACATCGGCGAGAATGTTCCCAGTATGCCGGGGATGCAGTCCACCGCAGGAGATCAGCCTTTTGGGGTTTTCCTTGGTGTAGTCCGCGATGAACTGGTTGACTCCGCTGGTGAAACCGATGACCTCCGGGGCCACATAGTTAATGAGCACGGCCCGGTCTACGCCGGCTGCATCCAGGTGTTTGAGGAATGCCTTCGGAGAGCGGCAGAACTCCGCGATCTGCTCGAAATTCGGCCGCTTCCTCTTGATCAGCTCCAGGGCGCGAGCATGGAACATGTCCAGCGGCTGGATATGGATGTGGCAGTCTGTGATCAAGCTGTTGGTCAGTCCTCAGTTTTCAGTTGGTACAGAAGCACTGCTCAACATCTGAAGCTCGTAGCCTACAGCCGGGACAAAATCGGACTTACCTCGCCCAGTAAAATCGCCCCCCTCGCTGCGTTACTGCCTGGGAGCGGAATAGATTCCCCGAAGAAAAATGTCGCTAATTTCTGTGGCCAGCACCCGCGGAGTACCATCGACCCGCAGGTTGTACCAGGTGTGCAGCCAGTTAATCATGCCGAAAAGACTCATGACCGCGGCCCGCGAATTGAGATCCAGGTTTTTGTCGCGCTTCAAAACCTCGATCAGGTCGGCACAGCTGTGGTAGTACTGGCGCTTCAGGGCGGCGATCTCCTTTCCCAGTTCATCGCTTAGCACGTCATCTTCGTGGGAAAGCACCTTCATCGCTTTGGGCTTGCTGAGAAAGAACTCCACGTGGTTCTGAATGAAGGTGCGTACCCGAACCTCCGGATCCGAGACATCCTTGAGCCTTTCTCGCAGCAACTCCATCACGGTGGTAAACAAGTCCTTCTGGATCAAGTACAGCAGCTTCTCCTTGGACTCAAAATAATAGTAAAGGCCGGCCAGCGACATGCCGCTGGCGCGGGACAGATCGCGCATGGAAGCGCCCTCGTAACCCTTTTCACAGAAGATCGCGGTGGCGTGTTCGAGGATCTTAGCCAACCTGCGGTCGAAGCGTGTAGCGGGGCGCGCGCTGGAGAGTTCCGATACCGTGGAAGTGCTACCCATATCTATCGAACGTTCGTTCTCGATATTAGCGCAAATCCCTAGTTGGGACAAGGGTTTACCTAACCGTCGGAAGCCGTGAACAGTGCTCGAATTCCGCCAAGCACCCTGGCCAGAAGCTTGGGGTCGGCAGCCCCCGAAACGTCATCCGCCGAGGTCAGCAGGACTAGTTTCTGCCCCTGAACCAGTTTTCTAAGCGAATCCTCTAAGTCATTGTGATTCAGTTGATTACCTTCAAATACGCTGCCCGGCAGCGCTACCCCCGTCCCCTGGCCCGGCGACTGCTCACCAAAAAAATCAGTGTCGCCCAGAATTGGACACACGACGCAGTCCCATCCCCTTCCCAGAATCACCGCTCGGCTGACCTCGGATCCCAGTGGAGCGGGCAACAGCAGAACCGGTAAAGCTTCGTAGAAGCGGATCACATTGAAAACCGGGGCCAGCAGGGACGCATACCATTCGCACGTCTGCGGCGTGACCTCCGGGAAGGAGGGTTCTGTCAGCAATATCACGTTCGCGCCCGCCTCCAGGAAAACCTTTGCCACCGAAGCCGCGACCTCTGCGGCGAACTCCACAGCTTCCGCCGGCAAGGGAGTGGAATCGCTCACTGCCTTGTCCCTACCCAACAACTGCGCCGCCAGTGTGAAGGGGCCGGTCACCCGCGAGACCAGCGCTGGTTCATCTCTCAACATAACCTTGAGCCGCTGTAGGACCTCGCACGCGACGGGAATGCGGCCCTTCCCGGCCAAGGACTCCGGAGCGTTCAACTTCTGGCGCAAATCGTCAACGGAGAACGAAGGGCGGACGAGAACGCACGATCCATCGGCACGCCACTCGCGCGTGCAGCCCAAGGCCTCGGCCTCAAGCAAAGGATCGCAATAGCAGGTGAGCCCGTCCACCTTCAGAACGCCGCGAATCTGCCGCAGGGCGTTGGCGATCTTGGTGGGATTGGACTGAAAATCACGGAGCGGCAGGTTCTCCAACCTTGCTCCCAGCGAGAACAGAATGGGCATGAGCAAGGGGCGGGACGGTATCTCCCCTTGCGGCCAAGCCTTGATGATTGCGCGGGGAGTCATGGGCTCAGTCACTTCTTACGGCCGGAAAATAGGACGGACCGGCTTCGCATCGGGCCAGGAGCCGTACCATTCGAGGATCTCAGCGGGTGGGGATTTCTTGCTCCACTCCGCGATGAATTCGCCGTAGGACTTGCCGCGAGCCAAACGTGCCTTGCGTTCGGCAGCACGTAAGGCGTCTGTGCGCGCGGCATCGACTTTCCGCCCTTCAGTATCCAACGCGACCCGGTAAACGTTTTCCGCGGTCCGGCTGGAAATGATGCGCTTCTTCAGGTCCTCCACCACCAGTTCAGGCTGGCGTTCCAGCGGATCGCCGTAGCCCGGCCCGCCACCGCTGAAGCCGAATAGCAAATCTCCCTCGGCATAGATGTCCGGAGTCCGCGCGATCAGCTCTAACTTCCAATCACCCTTGATGTCGTGCTGCTCAAAGATCTGGCGGTGATCGAGGGTCAGGGTGGGATCGCCTTCTTTCATTCTTTGCAGCAAGTCAGCTTTCTTGACGCTGATTCCGGGTATTGGCGTCGAAGCGTATCCGCCGAATAGTGGCTGGCCCAGCGGAACTTTGCTGCCGTTCCCCATGCACAGCGAGAGCATTTGCGGAACTTTGTGAATCATCCACTGCTGCACCGCACCGGAGCCTCCGCGATGCAGGCCTGGGCCGGAGGAATCCTTCCAGTGTTGGGACAGGGTGACCGTCAAGGGAAGTTCGCCCTCCACCTGCTCGCAATCCGGAGCACGACCGAAGGCGCACCAGGCGAAGCCGTAGGCGTCCATGCCGTCAGTCGTCGCGCGCCCTCCCTGGCCCTGGGTGTTCAGGGAAAAAGAAAGCACATCGGAGACCGAGAGGTTCCACTGCGAATGGCCGCTGCATATCTGTGCCGTGTGCTGACTTCCCGGGGCGGAAGCAACCTGGGACCAGCCATCGCGTGTGCAAAACATCATCTTGGCAAAACAGTTGTGGGTGGCGCAACGCGTCTGCATCCCGATGTAGACGCAGCAGCTTGTAGCTGCCAGCTTGTCGGGGTTCAGAAGAGTTCCTTGCTGAAACACAAAGTCGATCGGAGCAAAAGTCGAGCTGCAAATCGGCAAGTCGTGGAAAAAGTATTCGTACATGAAGTTGGCGATGTGTCCCACGACCGCCTGCGGATGGACATTGTAGGACGATGGCGTCTCCGGAGAAGTGCCGTCGAAGTCAAAAATTAGGCGATCACCCTTCTTGGTGATGGTCAGGAAGCAGGCACGCACGAGGGCGGGGGTCCAGCCGATTGCGTCATTGAACACTACGCTGCGAAACTTTCCGTCTGGCAGATTCTTGATCTTGAGAAACGCCCCGGCCTCTGCGACTTCTAGCATCTTGCGCATCAGGCCGACTAAAAACTCCACGCCGCGCTTCTCCACCAGTTCCAGCAGGCGGACTCGAACCCGATCGGCGGTTGTGCACCGAGCCCGCAGATCCGAAATGAACATGGCTGGCGCGCGCAGCCCGTAGACCGAATAGAATTCCAGGAAGTCGTTGCGCAGTTTGAAATTCTCGCCGATCTTGATCGGCGGCAGGTTCAGCCCTTCTTCGAAGCGGGACTTCGCAGTTACGGGCATGCCACCCGGTTCGGTGGCGCCAGTTTCGGTGGTGTGCAGGGCCGCAGTGGCCCAGGCGATCAGCCTTCCTTCGTGGAACACCGGCATGATCGCCACCTGGTCGGGGTTGTGGATGCCGCCGTAGAGCGCGTCGTTGGTGTACCAGATATCGCCGTCATGAATGCCGGGGTTCTCCGTGTAATACTTGCGAATGAACTTGATAATGATGGGCTGAATGATGGCGTGCAGGTAGGTTCCGCAGGAGGCGTTGATCAAATCACCCTCGGCGGTGAAGATCGCGACCATGGAGTCGCCGGAGACGCCGAAGTAGCTTCGCGAAGAGCGGACGAAGATTTCCATGGCTTCGTCCAGGATGTCGTTGGTAATCTGGACGCCGATCTCGTACTCCCCAGGCCGGATGGTCTTCACGCACTCCCGCTCAAACTCCGTAGCCGGCACGGGTTTCAGCCACTCGAGCTTTTCCGCCAATGTGGGTATAGCCATGGTTCACTCCTACTCCAGAATTCCCAAACCGTGCTCCTCGATCGAAAACCTTAGCGGGAAGGGGACCACCATGGTGGTGTATTCGCCTTCGATGATTGCGGGCCCGGGAACAACGTTGCCGGGGCGCAGCTTTTCGAACGAGTAAAACTTGGTAGTACTGAAGTCCTTCTTGTCCGGCCAATAGACCGGCCGCGTGCCTTTGAGTGCTGCCCCGGGATTGCTCTTCTCCATCGGCAACTTGGGAAGCGTCACCTTCTTCGTAGGCACGATGGCTTTCAGAATGAAACTCTCTACAAAGACCCCGCCCTCGGGATTCACGACAAACGGGCTGAACGCTTCGCTGAATTCTTTTTCAAAAGCGTCGCAGATGGCGGTGACGTCATGCTGGCCGCGAATGAACAGCAGTGGCGACAATGTCCGCTTCACGTGGAACTGCCCGCCGTAGAGCATATCGAGCTCGAGCACAAAGCTGGCCTGCGCTGGATCAAGCCCCTCACCGGCCAGGTCTCTGCGTGCATCCTCCATCAGGGACTCCACGGCCAGGTTGAAACGCTGGAAATCCTGAGTGAGCTGGCGGGACACCGGTTCCATCAGGGTGAGCTTCCGGGAGAGTTCGTAGACATGCATGATGTCCATGGTCGACGAGCCGTAGGCGCAGAACACCGGAGAGAAGGGAAAAATAACCGCTTTGGGAATGTCGGCGCGGAACCCCTCGACGTGTGTCGGCCCCGCGCCTCCGGCTGCGAACAAGATGAATTCTTCCGGGCTGTATCCGCGAAGATGAACTTCCTTCATGATGGCCGACGACATGTTGCCATCCACGATCTTGCGAATGATTGAGGCTGCTTGCTCTACCGCCATACCCAAAGGGTTCGCGATCTTGTCGCGTATGGATTGATAGGCCTTTTCCTTGTTCAGGATGAGCTTGCCGCCGAAGTAGAACTCGGGATTGATGTAGCCCAGCACCACATCGGCGTCGGTCACTGTAGGTTCAGTGCCGCCGCGGTTGAAGCACACCGGCCCTGGTATCGATCCGGCGCTCTTAGGGCCGACTTGCAGTTGATTGTTCAGAAGCTTGTTGAGCCAGGCGATCGAGCCGCCGCCCGCCCCAACTGAGAGGGTCTTGATCATGGTGATGCCGACCATCCAGCGGTCGATCACCGGGCGAAAGTCGTAACTGCGGACGCTGTCCTTGACCACTAGGCCGACATCGAAGCTGGTACCGCCCATGTCCGCCATCACCACATTGTGAAATCCCAGCAGCTTCGCCACGTGGTGCGCACCCATCAAGCCAGAAACCGGACCGCTGTTGAACGTCCGGCTGGCGGCGGTCTTAAACACCTCCGCGATTCCACCGGAACTCTGGATCATGGAGAGCGAACGCTTATAGCCACGGTCCCGCAATTTGTCCCAGCACGTGGAAAGCTCGATCTGCATGGAGCGTTGCAGGTAAGCATCCAGGATGGCGGCCATGGTTCTTTCGTACTCTCCAAGTTTGCCGACGACTTGCCCCGCCAGCACCACCGGCATGTAGCCGATGTGGAACTCCTGGTACTCGCTGCGGATGATTTCCTTCACCTTCTTTTCGTGCGCTGGATTCAGGAACCCCCAGAGCAGCGACACCACAAAGGCCCGCGCGCCTTTGCTGACAAGGTAGCGAGCCTTCTCGCGCACGTCGTTTTCGTCCAACGGACGGATGATCTCCCCGCTGGAGTCGACGCGTTCCTTCACCCCTACGATCATGTCGCGGGGAATAATGGGATCGGGCTTTTTCTGGATGCTCAGGTTCCGCCGCTCCTGCACACGGGTACCGTCGATCCATTGCGCGCCGCGGCCCAGCAGGGTGGCGTCCTCGTGCCCTTCGGTGGTGATCAAGCCGAGCCGTGGGCCCTTGCGCTCGATAAGGCGATTCAGGGCAATCGTGGTTGAGTAGCGGATCATGTCGATGGAAGGCAGCAAGGCTTCCATCTTCATCCCCAAAACCTGCGCGCCTTCCTGGATGACGTTGGAAAAGCAGACCGATAAATCGTACGGTGTAGTGGGAACTTTGCGCATAATCGTCTGGTCCTGATAGTTCAAGACCATGTCGGTAAAAGTTCCGCCTACGTCGATGTCAATCGAGTTCATTGTGCAGCCTCGATGCGCTGCTCTCTGATCACCAGTTCTCCGCTGTCGAGCCGGCGCTTCAATGAGTCGATATCGATTTCAATGTCGTGGGTGATGGGATGGCCCGGTGGCAGATACTCAGTTTCAATCTGCGTTCCGCAACCGGGGCAGTAGAATTCGACGATCTGCACCCAGAGCGGATCGGGGGAGAACGTGAACTTCCCATCCACGATGGGCTGGTGTATCTCTCTTGGGTCGCGGTCATAGAGCAGACAGCCTTCTTTGTAGTTGTCGCGAGCCGAGCCGAGCCCATGCCCGCAACGATTACAGATCCACTGTTCCCGATCGAGGTCCAGATCGAGATACTCCGTCATACGAATGCGGCGATCAGCGTTTGCCATGTGACTGTGTCTCCTGCAAATTCCTCCGCCCTGAGCTGACGTTGGTGTCCGCGCGCAATATTTGCGCGTTGCCGTGCTGATCGATCTCCAGACGCCAGCCTTCCGGCACGAAGTACGTGCTATTCGCGGATTCGACGAGGGCACATCCCTCGACGTGATTACCCGGCTGCAGCGACTCCCACTTGTAAATCGCAGCCTCGCCGGCAATGCTGCCGTACGAGACTTTTCGTTTGCCCAGGAAAGCCGCACTGGCGTCCGCCGGTCCGAGTTCTCGCAAAGGTCCCGATGGTTTGGAGATCACCTTTTTTACGCGCACCCGGACCAGTTCGAGGCTGATGTCTCCCGCTGGAAGGTCGGAACCCAGCTTGCTGCGGAGATCGGACACACTGGCAAAATGCGACTGTGGACATTTCACCGTGAGATTTTGCCCTCCGGGCCGAGACAGCTCCAATTCGACAGAGCATTCAGCACCATCCGGCTTGATGCCTTCACCCAGCAGATCGCGGATGCCAGCGCTACGCATTTCTTCCACCAGCCGGTTGAGCGGGCCTACGTCCGCACCGTCGCGCAGCATCAGATGAAACGAGCGTTCGTAAACGTGACTGATGTCGGAGACCGACGATCCAAAGGCACTGAACACGGGTCCCAGGGCAAACAGGTGGACATCCTTCAGACCAGCCCGCTCCGCGACCCCACAAGCGAACAAGCCGCCGTTGCCTCCGTAGGCGAACAGCACATGGTCCGACAGGTCCTGCCTGAGTTCCTGCGCCGCGGTCGCGATCATGTTGGCAACCATGTCGCAAGCACGGTTAATGACGGCCTGGCAGGCATCTTCGACCGAGGTTCCACGTGGAACGGCAATGTGCTTTTCGACAACCTCGCGGGCCGCCGCCAAGTCCAGAGACTTGGTTCCTCCCAGGAAATACTCGGGGTCGATCAGACCTGCGGTGACGAAGGCATCGGTCAGGGTCGGTTTGTCGCCGCCGAGCGCATAACAAACCGGGCCCGGGAATGAGCCCATGCTTTCCGGTCCGAGGCCGATGGCGTCGCCCTGCAGGCTTACCACACTTCCGCCACCCAAGGCGATTGAGCGGAGGTAGGGAAGGCTGACGTGGACCGGAATCCCAAACAGATCGCTGATCTGCGCATATACCGGCTCACCGTCATGAATGATTCCCAGCTTGGCAGTGGTGCCGCCGACATCCAGCGCAATCACCCGCTTCAAGCCGTAAGCCCTGGCCAGGTGACTGGAGCCGTAAATCCCAAGGATGGGCCCAGACTCCATGGTGTCGATGGCTCGGGTCTTGGAAACACCGGCGACACCTCCATTGATGTGGCTGATGAGAAATGCCCGCGAGTATCCCTGCGTATAACGCAGTTCGTCCTCCGCCTTGAACAGCGTCGCTGCCAGCGCGCTGTGCGTGTAGGCATTGATCACGGCGTAGTATGTCCGCGTCATGTCGTCGGTGTTTTGGCAGATATCGCTGCCGGTAAGCACAGGGACTGAACCCAGAAAGTGGTCGGGGTATTGCTCGTCGATAATGCGCTTGATGTGCTGCTCCTTCTCCGGGTCTTGCAGCGCACCTTGCAAGCTGATGCAGATGCGGCGCACTCCGCCTTCCAGCAACGATCGCACCGCACTCAGGATCTCCGGCCCGCCGGAGTGCTCGATCCCAAGCACGTTGCGCCCATCGACAACCTTATTCAGGATCGGACTGATCTCGGGTTTGCCGTACAAATCCCGCTCGTGTCCCTTGCTGACAATAAGACCGATCTTCGGTCCGCGCAGTTCCGCCAGCACGTTGGATGTAATCGTCGTAGACCAGCGCAGCAGTTCGACCTGCTCCAGAAAGCTCTCCAGGCCGGCAAAACCCAACTGGGTCGCTCCTTGGGTGAGGCAATCGAACAAGCAGACCGTCAGATCGTGCGCGGTTGTGTCCACTTTGGCGCAGACCTGGCGGCTGCCATCGCTGAACAGCCCGTCGGTCAAAGTGCCGCCGACATCGATGTCTACGCTATACACGAGCGCCTCGGACCAGGTGCTGGTTCACGGTTTGCATGAAGTCGGACGTGGTCAGCGTCCAGCCCAGATAGTTCTCAACGTTCTTGATGGTGGCCTCCTGGAGCAACGGAGGTCCGGCCTGCATGGTCGCGTCATGCAGCAGGATTGGCCAGTAATCCAGGAAAAACGCGTCTCGCAAAGTCGACTCTACGCACACGTTGGTGGCAATGCCTGCAAAGAACAGGGTCCGAATACCTCGGGTGCGCAGCATGGAGTCGAGGGGCGTGCCATAGAATCCGCTGTAGCGCGTCTTGTTGACCACCAGGTCCCCGGGCTGCGGTTTCAGGTCGTCCACCACTTGCCAGTCCCACTGCCCCTGCGTAAGGACTTTCCCCTTCAGTTCCGGACGCTTCCTCACCAACTTAAGCGCCAGCTCCTTGTGCCAGTTGGGAGAGTCCGGACCACCACAGGTAGTCATGGCTTCGTCGTAGCCCATCACCAGATAGACCACCCGGATGCCTGCAGAACGGGCAACGTCGAGCGTTTCCCGGATCACATCGATAACCCGGCGCGCCCCGCTGATGTCGAGACTGGAGAGATCGAACATCCCGCCTTTGGACGCAAATGCATTCTGCATGTCGACCACCACGATGGCGGATCGGGCAGGATCGACGTCTCTAGGCTCGGGTTTGGTGGGAAAGATCATCACGTTTGTTTGCTTGGCATCCTGGAGACGTTGCGAGCAACGTCTCTACTCGTAATGTTTCTTGATCAGTTGTCCTTTCATTTCGTAGCGTGGCAGGGTCCCCGCTGGAACCAAATCCAGCGAGGCCGCCACCGTCAACGTTGCCTTGATCTTTCGTTCGACCTCTTGCTTAAGGGCAGGCAAGTCCGAACAACTATTCGCGTACTCTGCCACGACCTTTAGAGGCGGTGCAACCCTGGGCCCTGGCTCGGTCAAGATGATCTGGATCTCTCCCGTGGTCCGCGGACGAAAACTGGAGACGATGTCCTTGACTGCCGAAGGAAACACATTCACGCCGAGCACAATCAGCATGTCGTCGGTGCGGCCGACGCAGCGCAACTTGAAGCCCGTGCGACCGCAGGGACAAGACGTGCCGAGGATAGTTACGCGATCGCGGGTACGAAATCTGAGTAATGGCACACACTCCCGCTCCAGGCTGGTGTACACCAGTTCACCCGAGACGCCGGCCTCGATAGGCAGGCTTTCACCATTGTCGGGATCGATAATTTCCGCCAAAACGTACTCCTGCCCGTTGAAGTGCATACCCGACTGGTGCGGGCACTCGCTGAAGATGATGGGTGCCATATCGGCGTTACCCAATCCCTCGGTGACGCGCGCGCCCCAATCCTCTTGCAACTTCGCCCGGACAGCGGGGATTCCCGCGCCCGGCTCCGCCCCGCAAAACAGCTTCTTCAGGCCAAGATCGCGCGCCTCCAACTGCGCTTCGCGCCGTATCCACTCCGCAAAATAAGCGGCATAGGAAGGCGTGCAGTGCATGGCCGTGGCTTTCAATAGCTGGATCGCCATCAACGCTTTCTCGGACGCGCCCGTGCCGATGGGAACAAACATAGCGCCTACGTGCTCGATCGCATCTTTCGAGGAAAGCCCCGCCACAAACAGCGTAAGCCCGGCGGCGTGAATCACCACATCCTGCTTCCTCAGACCCTGGGTGTAGAAAGATCGCGCCGTCAGCTTGGTCCACATCTTCGCGTCGCGGCGGGTGAGCCCCACGAAGCTCGGCTTGCCGGTCGTACCTGTGGAGCTGTGCACCCGGATGACATCATCTATTTTGGCGGCGATGTGCTTTCCCAATGGTGGGCAGATCGCCTGGCTCTCGCGCAGTTCCTCTTTGGTAGTGAATGGGAACCGTTCCAGATCCCGCACCCGGCGATAATGTTTGCGCTGTAGGCCCGCAGCCTGAAACTTCTCCTGATAGAACACGGAGCGCGCATACAGGTAGTCGAGTTGTTTGCCGAGCTTTGCCTCCTGGAGTCGCTGGACGTACTTGGGGCTGGCGGTTTCGATCTCCTTGTCCAGATACTCGTTGCTTCCCATTGACTGAGCCCGAGGTCGTTCGTCCGTGCGTCGATGCCGTAGCACTCTATCGAACGTACGTTATAATTTGCAAGTCCAAAGTGCCCATTCCTCCTCCTTATTAACGGATGAAGGCAAGCAGCGCACGGCCGGGAATCGTCTGCAGAGAGAAGCCCCCAATGCAAGGCACCATGATGAACTATCCGCTGACGCTCACTCACATTCTTGAGCGTGCAGGGAAGCTCTTTCCAAAACAGGAAATCCTATCGCGCCTGCCGGATCGTTCGTTGCATCGTTGCACCTATGGCGACATCTACCGCCGTTCACGCCAGCTGGCGGAGGCGTTGCAGAAAGCCGGGCTACAAAGGGGCGAACGCGTGGCCACGCTGATGTGGAACCACTACGCCCATCTTGAGGCCTATCTCGGCATTCCCGCAGCGGGTGCGGTGATGCATACTTTGAATCTCCGGCTGGCGCCCAAGGACATCGCATACATCGCCAACCATGCCGGGGATCGCTTCCTCATTGTGGACGATATTCTCCTCCCCCTCTATGACCAGATCAAGGATTCCGCCAGCTTCGAGCGCGTATTCGTAGTGCCGCTCAGCCGGACTCCACCGCCCCCGGGAACCGAAAGTTATGAAGACTTGTTAGGCACTGCAACCGGAGACTTCACTTATCCACAACTCGACGAGAACGACGCGGCCTCGCTTTGTTACACCTCGGGAACAACCGGCGTCCCCAAGGGGGTTGCCTACACCCATCGCTCGGTCTTTCTTCATACCTTCCTGCTGACGACCGCGGACAATTTCGCTATTCACCACGCCGACGTTCTCATGCCGGTGGTCTCTATGTTTCACGTAAACGGCTGGGGGCTGCCGTACGCGGCAGCAATGGTGGGATGCAGGATGATTCTTCCCGGACCATACCTGGACGCCGAAAGTGTGCTGGAGCTCATCGCCAAGGAGGGCGTCACGGTAGCGGCCGGTGTGCCCACGATCTGGCTCAGCGTGCTCGATTGCCTGGAGAAACATCCGGGCCGATGGAAGCTGCCGCCGATGCGGGTCCTGGTCGGTGGTGCGGCACCGCCGCTAGCCGTGATTCGCAAGCTTGATCAACTTGGCATCAGGCTGCAACAAGGCTGGGGACTGACCGAGAGCAGTCCGCAAGCCACAACCAACCAACTCAAGGCGCACATGCACAGTTGGCCACAGGATGAGCAGTATGAAGTCCAGACCCGGGCCGGAATCCCGGTTCCGCTTATCGAAATGAGAGTGGTCAACGAGGCCGGGGAGGTCTGTGCTGACGGAAAGACCATGGGTGAGGTACAACTGCGCGGGCCCTGGGTTGCAGCCAGCTACTTTAACTTGCCGGAAGAAACGGACAAGTGGACCGCGGACGGGTGGTTTCGTACCGGCGACGTGGGAACAGTCGATGAAGAAGGCTACCTGAAGATCGCCGACCGGGCCAAAGATCTGATCAAGTCCGGCGGGGAATGGATCAGCTCAGTGGATCTGGAAAATGCGCTGGTCGCACATCCGGATGTGCGCGAAGCTGCCGTCGTCGCCGTGCCTCACCCCAAGTGGCAGGAGCGTCCGGTCGCCATCGTCGTTGCCCGCGATGGAGCGAAGCTGTCCCCGGAGAGTTTGCGCGAGTTTCTAAAAGACAAGTTTGCCAAATGGCAACTGCCTGACGTGTTCATCTTTGTGGATGAACTGCCCCACACTTCTACGGGAAAGCTGCTGAAGGGGGAACTGCGGCGGCGCTATCAGGATTGGAAATGGGAAAAGTGAGAATGACGCTTGCACGCGTGCGGGTGAGTTGCGCCCGCCCAGACGAGGGCCTCTGGGCCTACGTGAGCAAACCGATGTTCTCCGAACCCCAGGCGGAGTGCGCTACTTGACCTGCAGGGATTCGATATAGTGGCTGAGATTGCCGACGCGTTGCTGCACCTCGCCCTCATGCCCCTGGCTCATCTTCCAGAAGACCTTGCCCCACACCGGCATTTCCTGGGTGCCGTGAGCAGCCAGGTTGGCCTGTCCACGCAGAACGCTCATCACCTTGTCCGAGGGATACTTTCCCCCGTTGGTCTTGGCGAGCGCAGTCAAGTCTGCCGGTGCATCCTTCAACGCAGTAGCAGCGGGGCCATCGCCCTTTGCGTCCGTGCCGTGACAAGAAGCGCAATACGCCATGAACATCTCCTTGCCAGACGCGGCTGAGGTTTGCGGCGCTGCGGCATGCTTGACTGCTGGCTTTTGCTCCTGGGCAGCGGCGAACATCGTCATCACCGCGACAGAGAAAACTGCAATGCAGAGTCTCCAACGAACGGCCATGATCTTCCTCCTGCGCACGACAAAGTTATATCACGTTGCCACGGGATCCAATCATTTACAGCCATCCAGCAGCGGGTCAGGTTGAAAATCCCTGCTTTCTTAACCACAGCGCTCACAGAGGAAAGCCCGCGGAACATGGCCTCTGTGGAACCCCTGTGTCCCCCGTGGTTGGTTGCTTGTTGGCCACCAACCGGAAAACACCCACTACCACAATCCGATCTGCTCACTCAGAACGAAAACTTCACTGCAAACTGCAGCTGCCGCGGGTTCAGCATGGTTCTGGGCGTGCCAAAATTCGTATTGGCAGCCGGTGGAACCGCAAAGGTCGCGGGAACCACGACGCCCGGCGGTGGCGTGAACGCTGGACACGTTGCTTGCCCAGCTTGCGCGGCGAGCGATGCGGCGTCTCCAAAACGCTGCGGAACGGCTCCACAAAAGATGGGCGATCCGTACACGCTGAAGACTTCATCGATGTTCTGCCGATTAAGTACGTTGAAGGCGTCAAACATGAGGTCCACCTTCATACGCTCGCCGAGCTGGAAGTAGCGGGAGACCCGCAAGTCCCACGTGCGCTGCGGTTGACCAATGTAGGAATTCCTCCCCGAAAGTCCAACGCGGTCGGTGACGGGATTGGTGTCGCCGTTGGCATCCCCACCCACAAACATGGTGAAGGGCCGCCCGGACTGAATGGTGATAATGCTGCTGAAGTCGAAGTTCTTGGCGTATCCGTGGTTGGGAGTGGACGCGGTGAAGTTTGCTACGAAGCGGTGTCGCACATCCTGGTTCGAGTTGCCACGCTCTGACTTATTGTCGAACTGGTTCTGGGGGAGGTTGATGAAAGTGGTGAAGTTTCCGTTGTCGATGATGTGCGAGTAGGTGTAGTTGGCATTCAGGTTGAAGTACTTACCCATCCTCTCGATGGCTTGCAGCGTCAGCCCATGGTAGATGGCGTTCACAATGCCGGTGTTGTAATCGAGAAACCCGCCATTGGAGAATTCGTTCCCCTGGAAGACGGGCTTCCCGGCAAGCAGGAGCGGAGTCCCCACGCAATCGCTGATGGTGCCGTTAGGATTAAGCCAGCCTTGGGATCCTATGTCGGAGTTGAATGGAGGACCAGGAGGACCAAGTGGTGGCGGAGGAGGAGCCGGGTTGCCGGGCTTGCTGGTGCCTTGCGGACAAGAGGTGTTCAGGCCATTGCCCAGGATGAGCCGGTGCGACTGCACCATGAGATACCCGATGTCGACGGTCAGGCCTTTCCCCAGGGTGCGGTCAATTTCCAGACTGGCCTGCTCGGCGTAAGGCAGCTTGCTGCGATGACGGTCCATGCCTCCCGCACCAACCGTGCACGCAGGCGGACAAGTACCAGCCAAGTCCACGGTGGGATAGGTGCCGTTGGTAAGGATGCTCAAAGCAACTTCAGCCGGCGCATCCAGGCAAAGTCCCGGACCGACGACGAGCGGTGGCGGACACGTCACGCCACCCGGCAGAAACGATACCAGGTTGACCGCATTCAGCTGCCAACCGCCGGTCGCCGCTCCATCGCGAACCATGGGAAGGGTGACACCCGGAAGAAAACCTGGAACCGTTTTTTGGTCACCGGTGATGAAGAAGAAGGTCATGTTGTTGCGATCAAAGAACAACCCTGCGCCGGCGCGAATGACCGTCTTGTTGTCGGGGGAGTATGCGATACCGACGCGCGGTTGTACGGCACCCCAGTAGGAATCAATCTGGTCGCTGAGGCCGGTTTCAAAGTCATAGCGCAAGCCGTAGTTGAGGGTCAGCTTGGGGGTTACCCGCCACTGGTCCTGGGCAAAGAAGCCGTAATAGCCATGGTTGAGCTTGTATTGATAGCTATTTCTCAACCCCGGGGTAAATGCATTGGTCCAGTTGGTGGTATCGAGCGGGGTGGCATTATTCAGGGGCGCGCCACTGGTAAAGTTGGGATCTCGGGGGAGCGCAACTCCGTAAAACGTCACCGCGTCGCCAAAGAAAGGAGCGTAAGGGGGGGCGAGAAAACACGGTTGGCCCGCAATCGGTGCAATGTCGGGGAGGGCGGGATTCTGAGTGTGAGTATTGGGATCGAGCTTCGTAAAGTTGGCAAAAGCCACCATGCAATTGAGACCCGGCAAAATGATCCGGGCTGGGGTGAAGCCGGGATAGATGGTGGAGTCCCAGATGTTGTTCGAATCAAATCCGAACTTCCAGTAGTGATTGCCCTTGACCCATCCGATGGTGTCGGAAATCTGGAAGCGGCTCTCGTAAATCGCATCGAGGGTACCGAAGTTGTGTCCCAGCGACAGGTCGTTGGGGATGTCCAGATTGGGCTCGCCCGTCGCTCCCGGGAAGTTGTAGTGCCGGCGCGCATATTGCACCAGGGCAGTGTTGACCAGCGAAGGCGTGAGCAGCGTATTCAACGTGCCCACCAGCGACTGGTCACGAATAAACAGGTCTCTGCCGCCGCTGGGTGCGCCGATACCGCCGCCATCTTCCGTGTTGCCGACCAGTTGATTTAGGTCGCGCGCATCCTCCACGTTGTAGCGCAGAGCCAGGCGATTGCTGCTATTGATCTGGTGGTCGAGCCGGGCAAATCCGTAGTCATTGTCCTTGGTCTTTAGCGGGTTGGGATCCTCTCCAGGAATACCCATGTACGCCTTCGCCCGATTGATGGTCAGAATGTTGTCGCTAAAATCGGGCGGCAGAATCGGCGCCTCACCGCGCCGCACGCCCTCGTAGTTCAGAAAGAAGAATGTCTTGTTCTTGACGATCGGACCACCGAGCGTGCCCCCAAATTGGTTCTGGCGGAGAAGGAAGGGCGCCGGGCTCGGCTGCAGCAACGCACGGGAATCGGTGGCGCTATTCTGCAAGTAGTCGTAGATCGAGCCGTGCAGATCGTTGGTACCAGACTTGGTCACGACGTTGACGATCCCGCCCAAGGCCCGGCCATACTCAGTCCCGAAACTGTTGTTGACCACACGAAACTCAGACACAGATTCCTGGGGCGGGGTCGCACGTTGCACGCCGGTATTCGAGTTGATGAAGTCCGCACCGTCCACCGTGATGATATTGCTGAAGGAGCGCATGCCGCCGAAGGAAATCTGTGTGATCTCGAACTCGGTGAAGGTTGTCCCCAAGCTGGTCCGGCCAGTGGCCACGCCCGGAGTCAGAAGAGCAAAATCGGTAAACAGACGGCCGCTCACCGGAAGGGACTGAATCTGCTGGGTGTCGATCACCTGACTGATCTCGGTGCGCGTGGTCTCCACCACCGGCGCCTCGGTTGTCACGGTCACGGTCTCAGCAACGGCAGCCACCTTCATCATCACATTGACGGTGGCGGTCTGGCCCACGGCCAGTGTCATCCCGGTCTGGGTGTACTTGCCGAATCCGCTGGAGGTTACAGTCAGCTCGTATCGCCCCGGCGGCAGATTGGGGACAACAAAGTACCCGGAATCGCTGGAAGTCGCCGTATGGACTTGATTGGTATCGAGCTCACGTAAACTGATGGCCGCCTTGGCGACGGTGCGACCGCCGCTGTCCTGCACGGTGCCATTGAGTTGGGCCAAACTGATGGTGGCCTGGGGGAAGGCATGCGGAGCCGTGGCAACCGCCAACAGAACAACTACAGCCGTCAAAACGCAACGTGGTCTCATAGGTCCCTTTCTAGAGCGAACGTCCGTTCTAATAAGTGCGTGAAACACTGCCCTGACCTGCGGACTTCACCGATGAGAAACCGGATCGAATGACCAACCTATGAAAGCCAAGAAAGCGATTGAAACCTCGTAGCCATCCCCAACTGGAGACTTACTCTATCGAACGTCCGTTCACATGTCTCCCTGAACCGCATTATTTTTCACAAGATTGGCTCAGTGTCAAGTCAAAAGATTGTCTGCGGCATCTTGGCTGCCCGAAACCCAGAGCGTGATCCACACCCGAAGCGCCGGGTGGGGCTCTGGACGCTCCACTTGGCCGCTAGGCCCGCAAGCGGGTGTTGAGCGTCCGGCCCCAGACCTCCGCAGCAGTTTCTGCCACCAGACGGAGCTTCGCCTCCTGATCCGCGGGGGTCACGAGGTTACCCTCCATAGTAGAGGCGAACCCGCATTGGGGGCTCAACGCCAGCCTTTCCACGGGAATGAAGGCCGAAGCTTGCTTGATGCGTTGCTTCAGCTCATCCTTGCTTTCGAGGGCAGCCGTTTTGGAACTCACCAGCCCGAGGACAACTGTCCGGTCTTCGGGAACTTGGCGCAACGGCTCGAAGCCGCCAGAGCGCTCGTCATCGTACTCCAGCAGGAAGCGCTGGAATCGGGTATTGCGAAAGACCTTGGTGATCGGACCGTAATCCCCGGCGGCGTAAAACTTGCTTTGATTATTGCCGCGGCACAGATGGAGTCCGAACGTGATCCCCGGATGTTCCCCGACCACGGCGTTGTCCATCTCGATGGAGAGATCCAGCAAACGGTCGGGGTCATTGCCGCGCTGCCGGTATCCTTCCCGCAGTTGCGGATCGAGCAAGGCGGTGTATTGCGGGGAATCAATCTGGATGTAGGTGCAACCCAGGCGGATCAACTCGTTGACTTCGTCGCGTAGGATATCCACCAAGTCAGCAAGATAAGCGTCGATCTTTGCATACGCACCGGTTGACTTCTTGCTGTCGTAGTAAGCCGCCGCCTGCTGGGCGCTGATCATCGTGGTCTTGGCGGGGTGGCTGGTGCGCGCGCGCAGATAGGTGAACTCCTCCGCACACATCGGCCGCTTCCGTCGAAGCTTGGAGACCACCACGGGCCGCGCCTGAACGATCTCCTCTCCCTTCTCATTGCGGAACGGAATGGCCCAACCGCCCAATTTGTCGAAGCCTTCAACCGCGTCAATCAGGTGGCCCCAAAAAGCATACCGCCGCATCTCGCCATCCGTGATCATTTCCACCCCTGCGCGTATCTGCAGGTCAACGGCTTCGTTGACGGCGCGGTCTTCGAGCTGCTTGAACTCCACCGCTGTGAGTTTCCCCGCCTCGTGGCGCTCGCGAGCTTCCTTCAAATACGGAGGGCGTAATAGACTGCCCACGACATCACTTCGATACACAGGAACCTCCCCCACGACGGATGACTTTTTCACACGCTGCGAACCACCGGCGCACCACCAACACATTTCCGAAAAACCGGCGGGCTGAAGCGCGCATCAGATTACCCCGGAGACAATCGTGCGACAAGGCAAATTTCACCGAAAAATTCGAACACTACTCCCTAAAATCGAACTCTGAGCATTTCGGATGAGCAGGTTACAGACGAGAATTTTTCCTTGGCGGTAGCCGCGGAAATTTATTCTACCGCGATCATCAAACCCCGCTTGCATACCGGGAGTATGATTGTTGGCTCTCCAAAAGCGGCCGAAGATAGCCGAAGGAGCGGGATGAGTACGCGAATCAAAGCAACCGCAGTGGGCAGCTATCCGGTGCCCTTATGGCTGGTGGGAAATACTTCGCGGCTGGTGCTGCGCGACGCCGTGATGGCTGTGCTCAAGACGCAGGAACTCGCCGGGCTGGATGTCGTCACGGATGGCGAACTCATGCGCTTTGATCCGAGCCATCCCGAGACCAACGGCATGGTGGACTATTTCGCATCGCGCATGGACGGGATTCGGCAGCACTTCTCCCTCTCGGACTTCGATCGCTTTCGCTCCGACCGCGCCTCGGGATATCGTTTGCTGACCGCGGGAATGGTGGTCGGCAAGATTCAGGACGGCACCCTTAACCTGCCTCGCGACTACGAATTAGTGAGCCCACTCACCAAGCTTCCTCTGAAGTTCACCTGCACTGGTCCACACATGCTGGCGCGGGTCTTGACGAATTGTTTTTACAAGAACGTGGCTGATCTCGCCATGGACATTGCGGTCGTGTTGCGCCGCCAGCTGGAGTTGATCGAAGCCGACATCATCCAGCTCGACGAGGC
>JAIQFW010000017.1 GCA_020073105.1 Terriglobia bacterium | reverse complement strand
GTGATTAGCGCAGACCTCGCTTTTCAGGTCTGCGGTCCTTGGGCGGGCCGAATTGAAAAGCCGCGGATCTTGGAGAACAGGCGCTGCCTTGATGCCTCTCCCATTTTCAAGACAAGAGCGAGGAGAAAATCCAATGCTGAGAGTTGAGGAAGTTCTGCGCGCTACTACAGCGCGACCCAGGAGCGTTTCACTTGCTTTTCCGTTCCTGGATCTCAAGGCGCAGTTCGAGGGGATCCGCGACGAAGTCATGGATGCCGTGGCGGCGACCATGCGAAGCCAAAGGTTTATCCTCGGCCCCGAAGTTGAGCAATTGGAGCGTGAGATCGCGGGTTGTGTAGGCAGCCGATTCGCGATTGCCTGTGCTTCGGGATCGGATGCTTTGTTGTTAGCCCTGATGGCACTCGGTATCCGTGCCGGCGATGAAGTGATCACCACGCCCTTCACGTTCGTCGCCACCGCGGGGGCAATTGCCCGCCTCGGCGCCACGCCAGTATTCGTCGATATCGAACCAGGCACATACAATCTGGATCCTTCTGAAGTTGCCAACGCGGTTACCATCAATACCAAAGCTATTCTTCCGGTACACCTCTATGGGCTGCCCGCAGACATGCATGCCCTCATGGAAATCGCTAACGGAGAGGGCATCCCGGTAGTCGAGGATGCGGCCCAGGCGCTGGGAGCAGTGTGCGAAGGCAAGAAAGTGGGCAACATCGGGACCATCGGCTGTTTCAGCTTTTTCCCTTCCAAGAACCTCGGCGGCGCCGGCGATGGCGGCATGATGACCACGAACGATCCAAACCTGGCAGAGCGTCTGCGCTTGCTTCGAGTTCACGGCAGTAGGCAAAAATATCACTGCGAAATGTTGGGGGTGAATAGCCGACTGGATGAACTGCAGGCTGCAATCCTGCGGGTGAAGTTGCGGCACCTGGAAGAGTGGACCCGGCAGCGCAGGGAAAATGCAAACCGCTATCGCTTGCTCTTCGCAGAATTTGCTTTGACTGATCGCGTAATCCTGCCCAGGGAGCCTGAAGGGATGGGGCATGTCTACAACCAGTTCGTGATTCGCGTGTTGGAGCGCAACCAATTGCGCCAGCATCTCGTGGAATCCGGCGTTCCCACCGAGATCTACTATCCCGAGCCCCTCCATCGCCAACCCGCCTTCTTGTCGTCCCGATACAGACTTCCGTGGTCGGAGATGGCGAGCCGGGAAGTCCTCGCCCTGCCCATCTACCCCGAGTTGAAGGAAGCCCAGCAAAGAAGAGTCGTGGAAACGATGGCGCAATTCTACAGCACCACGAAAATCCAATTCCAGAGGAGAGAAAGATCATGACCGCGATCAGCCCAAATGTCGCTGTTGTTGGATGTGGTGCCTGGGGAAAGAACATCGTGCGCAATTTTCATGAATTGGGTGCCTTGCACACGGTGTGTGATGTGCGTACGGAGGTGACGGATCAAGTACGGCAGCAGTACGGCGTGCAGGCCACGACCAACCTGGCGGAGGTACTGGCCGACCTTGACGTGGAAGGTGTCGTCGTCGCTGTTCCTGCCGCAGAGCACTATCAACTGGCGACACAATGCCTGCGAGCGGGCAAACACGTCTTTGTCGAAAAGCCATTGGCGCTGCATCTTGAGGATGGCCGCAAACTCGTGGAGATGGCGCGCAGCCGCAATCGAATCCTCATGGTTGGACATATTCTGCAATACCATCCGGCCATCTTGAAACTGAAAGAATTGATCAGTGGCGGGGAACTGGGCAGGATTAAGTACATTTACTCTTCCCGCCTCAATCTGGGCAAGCTGCGCACTGAGGAAAACATTCTCTGGAGCTTCGCCCCGCACGATGTCTCCGCAGTTCTGTTCTTGCTGGAAGAGATGCCGGTACGGGTCTCCAGCCATGGCGGGACGTACCTGGATTCGCAGACTGCGGACACAACCCTCACAACCTGTGAATTTGCAAGCGGCGTGAATGCTCACATTTTTGTGAGTTGGCTGCATCCCTTCAAAGAGCAGAAGCTGGCCATCGTCGGTGGCAAGAAGATGGCGGTATTCGACGATACCGAACCCGAACGGAAACTGGTTCTTTATGCCCACCGCATCGATTGGGTGGACCGTGTCCCGGTAGCGCACAGGGACGGCGGAGAAGCAGTGCCCCTTCCAAAGCAGGAGCCTCTGCGCCAGGAATGCCAGCACTTCCTCGATTGCATCCGCACCGGGCAGGCTCCGCGGACGAACGGGGAGAGCGGTTTGCAGGTGCTGCAGGTACTTGAAGCGTGCGACCGATCACTCACCCAAAAAGGGCAGCCGGTGGAAGTATGCCTGGCCGAACCCAAGTATTTTGCTCACTCCACGGCAGTGATTGACCCAGGCTGCGAGATAGGCCCGGGAACGAAAATCTGGCACTTCACCCATATCATGAACGGATCCAAAATCGGTGCACGCTGCAATCTCGGCCAGAACGTGGTGGTGAGCCCGGAATGCCGGATAGGAGATAACGCAAAAATTCAAAACAATGTGTCTGTTTATACCGGTGTGGAACTGGAGGACAACGTATTCTGCGGACCCTCCATGGTGTTTACCAATGTCGTCAACCCGCGCAGCCACGTAGTGCGCCGTCATGAATACCAACGAACCCTGGTGAAGGAGGGAGCATCGATTGGCGCCAATGCCACGATCGTGTGCGGCATCACCTTGGGCCGATACAGTTTCATCGGTGCCGGGGCAGTGGTCACCCGAGATGTTCCCGACTACGCCTTGATGGTGGGCGTACCGGCAAAACAGGCCGGATGGATGTGCTACTGCGGTGTTCGCTTGAACGTGACCTCGGGCGAGGCAAAATGTCAAACCTGCGGCCGAGAATATCTGATTGAACGCGGTGTGGCGACCGACATCACCGCATCGCCAGCGGCCAAGTCTTCTGCTGGCGAACCAGAATCAGCAGTGACCGTCACGACATAAAGCGAAAGTACGAAACACACTGCATGGACCTCTCAGAGCACCTGCGGGAGGCCAGCAGGAAAGGAGACTTAGATGCGCGGCCTAATGAAGTACCGCTCCTGGCTAATCCTCGTGGCCGAGACAATCCTGATTGCCATCACTTACTATGCCGCATATGACGTCGCCTTTGACTTCGACCTGACTCCGGCGAATAGCCTGATATTTGTGCAGACTTTACCTTTAATTCTGCTGGTGAAGATTCTCGTGTTTAAACGCTTCGGCCTGCTGGGTGGTTGGTGGCGCTACGCCGGAATGAGTGAAGCCCTGGACATAACCCACGCCACCGGGATTAGCTCGGGAATTCTGTTTGGAGTGTTGGGACTGTTGTGGCACATACCAGGATTTCATCTGACCGTGTTGGCCATCGACGCGTGTCTAACCATCCTAGTGACAGGCGGGGCTCGCTTTGCTGTCCGAGCCTACACAGAACATGTGTCCGAGAACTATATCGAACCGAAGGGAACCCTTATCGTGGGCGCCGGTCGAATGGGCAGCGCAATAGCCCGCGACCTTCGTGAGCACCCCGAGCTTAATTACAAGCCCATAGGCTTCGCCGATGACGATCGAAGCAAACTGGGCATCCGGATTCACGGTGTTCCCGTGGTGGGCACAACCCACGATCTCGGACAGTTGCTTACGGCGTATGGCGTACATTGTGTGGTAATCGCGATTCGCAACACGCCTGGCGCACTTATGCAGCGAGTGATTGAACAATGTCGGGCACATAAATTGGAATTCAAAATTGTTCCGCCGATTGCAGAGAGAATGAATGGATCAGCTTTCGCCCTTCTGCGTAAGATCAGTCCCGATGACTTGCTCGGCCGCATGCCGGTGAAACTCGATCTGGATCCAATACGAGCCAGACTCGAGAACAAAGTGGTTCTCATCACCGGAGCTGGCGGCTCAATTGGCTCGGAGCTTGCAAGGCAAGTCGCACGTTTTAATCCCAGCCACCTTTTGTTGTTCGATCGCTCAGAGAATGACCTGTTCCGTGTTGGCATTGAACTGTCTCGCGATTTCCCGGCGTTGATCTATGTTCAGTGCGTCGGAGACATCCTGGACGTTTGCACCCTGCGCGATGTGTTCGCGTTGTACCACCCCAACTCGGTATTCCACGCTGCGGCCTATAAGCACGTTCCCTTGATGGAGCTGAATTGCTGGCAGGCAATTACCAACAACGTCTTCGGGACTTACAATGTGGCGCTCGTGGCACGCGAGCACCAAGCGGAAGATTTCGTGTTGATCTCAACCGACAAAGCGGTAAACCCGACCAACATCATGGGAGTTTCCAAGCGCATCGCCGAACTCATCATCCTGGCCCTGCAGCAGCAGCGCACGCGATTTATTGCGGTACGCTTCGGCAACGTGCTGGGCAGTAATGGCAGTGTGCTGCCGTTATTCCAAAATCAGATTGAGCACGGCGGACCGATTACCGTCACACATCCCGACGTGACGCGGTATTTCATGACAATTCCAGAGGCGGTTCAGCTCGTGCTGCAGGCCTCGGCTATGGGGCGCGGTGGCGAGGTTTTTGTCTTAGACATGGGTCTACCTGTGCGCATCCTGGATCTGGCCAAGAACGCCATCGGCCTTTGGGGATCTACGCTGCATCGAGATGTCCAAATCGCCTTCACCGGACTGCGTCCCGGCGAAAAGCTCTTTGAAGAGATAAATCTGGCGATCGAAGGTCTGAAGGCAACCGCCCATGAAAAAATCCGCGTGTTCGACGGGGGAAGGGTCGACTTGAGCCAGATACACTTGTGGCTGGCTGAACTGAATGCGCTCGTCGAATCTCGGAACGTTTATGGCCTGATGAAGGAGCTCGTTGAGATTGTCCCGCAATACCGACCGAGTGCTGAGCTTCACGCTATCTCTGAAGTAGACCGGTACGACTACTCCCAGAAATATGCCCGCGAGCGAAGCACTCTCATCCCGACCGCCCCGCTAGAGCAGTCGCTTAACAGTTCCAGCGCCGTCACACTAACGCCCACGATGGAAGTGTCACGATGAAACGGATGTTTGATATCATCCTATCCACTCTGGGATTGATCGTGGTGTTGCCACTCTTTCCGGTGATTGCCGTGTGGATCAAGTTCGACTCGCCTGGCCCGGTTTTCTATCGCGGAGTGAGGGCAGGTCGTTTCGGCAGACCATTTCGCATCTTCAAATTCCGAACCATGGTGGCCGATGCCGAAGCGCGCGGAGGAGCAGAGACTCCGGCCGACGATCCCCGCATCACACACGCCGGCTCCATCTTGCGAAGGTACAAGATTGATGAACTCCCGCAGCTAATTAATGTTCTGTGCGGCGACATGAGTTTGGTTGGTCCTCGACCTGAGGTCATGGACGAAGTTGTGCTCTATGACCATGACGAGCGCGAGTTGCTCCGTGTTCGCCCGGGAATTACCGATTGGGCTTCTATCAAACTCCGGCACGAAGGCGAAATCTTACGGGGAAGTACTGACCCACATCGCATGTATCACGAAAAAATTCGCCCTGAGAAGGTGCGGCTCGGTCTCGAGTACGTTCGTAACGGCAATTCACTACGAGCTGATATCAAGATCATCCTAACCACATTATGGGAGCTATACCTTGATTGAGAGGGCTGTAAAAGTTGATGATTCCGCCGTCATCAGTGACCGATTAGCGATTCATGGCGGACAGCCCGTTCGCACAAAGCCTTTCGCTCCGTGGCCCCATTTCAGCGGAGACGAGATCGCCACGGTGGTTTCAATCTTGCGCTCGGGTAAGGTGAACTACTGGACAGGAGAGCAAGGGCGGCGTTTCGAGGCTGAGTTCGCGGACTACTGTGGATGCAGGCATGCCATCGCAGTTGCGAATGGTTCCGTAGCCCTGGAATTGGCACTGATGGCGTTTGGAGTAGGGCCCGGCGACGAAGTGATTGTGCCCAGTCGAACCTTCATTGCGTCGGCAAGTTGCGCGGTTCTGCGAGGCGCCATCCCGGTCTTTGCAGATGTAGATCGGGTCAGCCAGACGGTTACGGAAGACACCATTCGTGCGGTGCTGTCGCCTCGAACCCGTGCCATTATCGTGGTTCACCTGGCCGGATGGCCGTGCGACATGGATTCGATCACGGCTCTTGCTCGGGAGCATTCGATTGCAGTAATCGAAGATTGTGCGCAAGCCCACGGCGCGAGCTACTGGGGACGACGCGTGGGCTCCCTTGGAGACGCGGCCGCGTTTTCTTTCTGCCAGGACAAGATCATTTCGACGGGCGGTGAAGGCGGCATGGTGGTTACAAGCAGACGGGATATTTGGGAGCGCGTCTGGCAATTCAAGGATCACGGACGAAACTACGCCCTGTCGCATGCGACTGCAGAACCAGGCTTCCGTTGGATTCATGACACGTTCGGAACCAATTTTCGCTTGACCGAGATTCAGTCTGCCCTGGGACGGGTCCAATTGGGGCGTCTGGATAAGCAAGTGGAAGGACGCCGGCGTAATGCAGCGGCACTGACCGGACGATTTCGAAGCATTCCTGCGCTGCGGGTGACCGAACCGTCAGCCGGAGTCGGACATTCGTATTACAAGTACTACGTTTTTGTAAAACCAGAGCAACTCTCTCCGGAATGGAACCGGGACCGCATACTCGCAGCCATCGTCGCGGAGGGCGTTCCATGCGCCACCGGAATTTGCAGCGAGGTGTATCTGGAGAAAGCCTTCCCTGCTGAGTGGCATCCAGCCTTGCGGTTGCCGATAGCACAAGAATTGGGAGCGACCAGTCTCATGTTCATGGTCCACCCCACACTGAGTTACGAGCACATCAACGATACGTGTATCGCGGTGGAAAAAGTGATGCGCATTGCCACTCAACATGTTCATCAGTTGTCGGCTGCCTCGAGCGAGATTGTGTGATGACCTCTTCCATCGCGGTAACCGTCATTGTTCCGATGCGAAACGAAGAACGATGCATCGAACGATGCCTGAAGAGCATTTTGGTCAATGACTTCCCCAAAGATCAGTGGGAGATTCTGGTTGCTGACGGCATGTCCACCGATCACTCTCGACCTATCGTTGCTGGGCTGATCCTAAGTTTTCCCCGTATTCGCATGATCGATAACCCGGCGAAAATTACTTCTTCCGGTTTGAACAATGGAATCCTCCAGGCACGGGGCGACGTGATCATCATTATGGGCGCTCATTCCGAGTACCCGGACAACTACATCACCACGTGCATGCGGGAGTTGGAGAAAACACAAGCTGACGTCGTTGGCGGCAGACTGAACACCCAGCCTGGCGCTGATACGCTCGTCGCGCGCACAATCGCACTAATGAGCCAGCACCCGTTCGGCGTAGGCCCATCCGCATTCCGCACCGGGAATGTTGGGAAATGGGTTGACACCGTCCCCTACGGCGCCTACAAGCGCGAGGTGTTTCAACGGGCGGGTCTGTTCAACGAGGAATTGGCCCGCAATCAGGATTACGAATTCAACGCTCGGGTTCGCAAGGCCGGAGGCAGATTATTTCTAAGCCCTGCACTGGAAGTTGCGTATTACAACGTGCCCAATGCGAAGCGGTTGGCAGTGCAGGCGTTTAATAACGGGTTTTGGCTTCCCAGGATGTGGTATGCATGCCCGGCGAGTATCTGCATCAGACACTCGCTCCCGCTCATATTTACCGTGGCACTTCTCGGGGGTGCCGTCCTCTCGTTGTTTACATCCGCAGGTTTGGTTCTGTTGGCAGTGCTTCTATTGGCGTACGGGCTAGCTGCAGGCACTGCCGCAATGGGGATAGCACTTCACGAGGGCAAGCAATACTTCTTCTTGCTCTTGGGGTTGTTCTTTATCCATCACTTTATCTACGGACTAGGCAGTCTCGCAGGTTTCTTCACTGTATTACCTCGAAGGTCCCACAACGCAGGACCCTCGCTGGCTGAAACTGCCATCCACTGAATTCCAATGACCCGGATCGAACCTCCGACAATTGAAGAGGACACCGCGTTGGCGACTGTGGGCATTCCAGTTCCGGCCACATCTAACGGCGCGGCTCCGCGACCCCAAAGCGGTTTTGCCAGTAATGTTCTGAAACTGGTGTCGGGCTCAACTTTCGCCCAGGCAGTCACTGCCCTGACGGCGCCATTCATAGCGCGGTTATTTGCACCGGAGGCGTTCGGGGCTGCCGCGTTGTTCGTGGCGCTTGTAGGATTGATCAGCGCGGTCGTCGGAATGCGCTACGAACTCTCGATTGTTCTGCCGGAGAAAGACGAGGAAGCCGCGAATACCGCAATGGTGAGTTTGTGCTTTGTGGTGGTTATCAGCTCCATCACTGCGGTGCTGATCGGATTGCTGGGCCATCCATTGCTGGTTCTGCTGCGGGCAACTGAATTGCAACCGGTGCTTTGGCTGGTCCCTGTCAATGTCATAATCTTCGGTGTGTCATCCGCATTGATGTACTGGAATATTCGGAAAAAACGTTTTGGCATTCAGGGTATTGCCCAGGTAGTGGGTGTTCTCTTCTTTGTCGCAATGCAGATTGTGTGGGGGCTTAAGGGGTATCGGTCGGCGAAGGTCATCATTGTGGCGACCGTGCTCTCCACATTCATCTCGTCAGTCATTCTGGGTCTGCAGGCCTGCTCGGATAGCGGGAGCCTTTTTGTGCGAGTAAAGGTCTCGGGCATGCTGGATGCGCTGAAGCGCTACAGCAGCTTCCCAAAGTTCAGCACCGCATCGGCGGCCCTCAACAATCTGGGCTGGCAGATTCCGACATTCATGCTGTCGGCATATTTCTCAACAACCGTCGTCGGATACTATTCGCTTGGCAACAAGCTCTTGCGCTTGCCGGTGGGCCTGATCGGCGCAAACATTGCCACTGTGTTTTTCCAACATGCCAGTGAGGCGCATCGCAGTGGCGCGCTGCATGCGGCGGTCGACAAGATCTTTCATTACCTCATCAAATTGTTTCTCTTTCCAACGCTGCTGCTCACTCTGGTCGGCAAGGATGTGTTTGTGCTGATCTTTGGCCAACGTTGGGGAGAAGCGGGCGTGTACACCCAGATTCTCAGTATCTACGTACTGTTCTGGTTTATGGCAGTACCCCTTGGAATCACGTTAAACGTGCTGGAAAAACAGGCAGTGGAACTGCGGATCATCGTCATGGTGCTTTTGGCCCGCATCGCTGCGCTGATCGTTGGCGGAAGTACGGGCAGCGCACGAATCACCCTGGGATTGTTTGCGATTGCAGGTGTGGCCATGTACGGCTACTACTGTCTGGTGGTGTTTCGCCATTGCGGCATCTCCTATCAGCGGATCGGTCGGTTGCTGGCCGGAGAACTTCGCCTCTTTGTCCCGGCCGGCATGGTGCTGGGAATGCTCATGCTATTCCACGTTGCGCCGATTGTGACGGTGGCAACTTCCGCGGTTGCTTTGCTGCTGTACTACGCTTACTGGATCTACTGTGACCCCGTCGCGCGTGACGCCTTTTTCGCATGGTCGAAGAACATGTCCCCGGCATGGATCTTCTCCCAGGCTCCGAAGCTCTCAAGCTAACTCAAGTCCCTACACGGCGGTTCGGCTCGCGCGAAGGAAGCCCCGCACGGTGTGTTCCATGGTCTTTTTCCACCGCAATAATGGTCTAGGTAGTAAGTTCATCTGCTTGTCCAGGAGCGTCTCTTATCGAGCGTACTCGGATTTCCTCATACCCGACCGGTTAGGGAAGTACCATGCACTCATTGGGAGAGCCATCGATGGTGGCTATCAGTTCCATTCTCTGATTGAGTTTTGGCAGCACCTGCAGAGCGAAACGCTTAGCTCGGAGCAGAAGTGCATCGTGCTGCGGCACGACGTGGACGCAGACTCTAAAACCGCACGGCGAATGTGGGAACTGGAACTCCGACGCGGGGTACAGTCTTCTTACTATTTCAGGAAGTCAACCCTAGACATCCCCCTCATGCAGGAAATTCAGGCCAGCGGATGCGAGGCTAGCTACCATTACGAAGAGCTTGCAACGTTAGCCAGGAAGAAAGGCTTCACCCGTAGAGAACAGATAGAGGCCGTGATGCCCCATCTTCGGGAGTTGTTCCGGGAGAACTTACACAGTTTGCGGGAAGCCACTGGATTGCCGATGCTTACGGTAGCTTCCCATGGTGACTTTATCAATCGAAAGCTGGGGATTCCCAACCACGAAATGTTGAAAGACGATCACCTTCGTCGAGAACTCAACGTGGTGCTGGAAGCGTATGACAGCCAGCTAATGCAACATGTGACAACCCGCTGTTCAGATTCGAGGTATCCACCGTTTTGGAGTCACGGCGATCCTGAAGACGCCATCTTTCGCGGAGAAAAAAGGCTATACATTCTGATCCATCCTCGGCAATGGCACGCCAGCGTCTGGCTGAACCTAAAGGATGACACAGTCAGATGTTGGGAAGGTCTGAGCTATTGGCGGGCTGCCCATCGTCACTCCCAGTAGTGGGCCTTCAACTGAGCTTGCAGCCTGGTGATTCTTCTCCCGCGCAATTCGGGATCGCAAACCTACGAATCAGAACCCTTGGGCTCCCGTCTTCGCGAAGTTGAAGAGCCGGGCTCCGGCAAGGGGAATTGAAAATCATGAAGGTGGCCCATCTCACTTCGGTCCATCCGGTCTTCGATGCAAGGATTTTTCAAAGAGAGTGCAAGTCGCTTGTCCGCCTGGGTTGTGAAGTTGTCCTGGTTGCGCCACACGGACTCGATGAGATCGTGGAAGGAGTCCAAATCCGCGCTGTGCACCCGTTACAGAGCCGTATCTTGCGACTGATGCTCACCGCATTCAGGGTTTTTCGCCGAGCGCTCCATGAAAATGCGGATATCTACCATTTTCATGATCCCGAACTGATTCCGGTGGGATTGCTGTTGAGAATGCTTGGACGGCGCGTTATTTACGACATTCACGAAGATCTCCCGCGAACCATTGAAAGCAAGTTCTATCTCCGCGTGTGGTGTCGCCGGCCCTTGAAGTGGGCGGCGGAGTGGGTGGAGGATTTTGCGTGCCGCTGGTTTTCGGCATTGGTGGTTGCCACCCCGACGATTGCTCGGCGCTTCTGTGACACAAATCCGCGGACGATCGTGGTGTGCAACTTTCCGGTCCTCAAAGACTTTCCTCGGTCCGAGGCACCCTGGAGTGATCGGACGATGTCGGTTGCTTACATCGGCAGTATCCCGCAGGCAAGGGGGATCCACGAACTAGTGCGAGCCATGAGCTTATTGCCTTCTGATAGCCCAGTCAGAATGACTCTGGCGGGCAGGTTCTGGTCGGAGGCGTTGCACGCAGAGTTGGCGCAACTGCCCGGCTGGAATCGCGTTGATTACGTAGGATCTGTGCATCCGAGCGAGGTTCCCCACTTGCTGTCTTGCGTGCGTGCGGGAGTGGTCGTACTCCGTCCTGTGGAAAATTACGTATGCTCAATGCCCATCAAGCTTTTTGAATACATGGCGGCGGGCATTCCTGTGATCGCCTCGGATTTTCCCCTGTGGCGAGAGATCGTGGACGGTGCAAAATGTGGACTGCTCGTGGACCCCTCCAGCCCCGCAGACATCGCCCATGCCATTCAGTCGTTGATCAGCTCTCCGGAACAGGCTCAACAAATGGGGGCTCGAGGCCGGACAGCGACCGAGGTTACCTACAACTGGAAAAGTCAGGAAGGACGACTCCACGCTCTGTACTCAGCTCTCAGTAAAACAGTAGTCAGCGGTCAGGCCCGCAATACAGATCCGGTTCCTGACGGGAACTAATATGTCCACCACATTGGCCCGCCCATCTACAGGCAAGGTGAAGTGCGTCGGGGCAGGGGAAAGAGTCTTGTTCTCGGTTTTCTTGGTCGGAGCTGCGCTTCTTCTAGGTGTAAGTGTGGGGACGAACCATTGGCTGTTTGCCGTGATGTTGCTGGCCCTTCCTTTGGTTCTGCAGTGGCCGGTGCGCGTGTCACTCGGGTTATTCGCGCTGCTGCTCCCGTTTGATGCGATATCTGTCCTCGGCCAAGGAAAAAGTGGTACGACTCTTACGTTTGTCGTAGGCGGCGCGGCGACACTTGTGCTGATGTTCACGGCACTGGCTGGCAACCGCTTCACGGCTCCTCCTCGCGCTGCTCTGTGGTGGAGCCTGTTTGTCATCTGGAGTGTTTCGACCGCATTCTGGGCGCTCAACGCGGAGCTGAGCTGGCAGCGTGTCCCAACCGCTCTGGCCCTTTTGCTGATGTTCCTGGTCACAGTGTCGGTGCGAATCACGCCCGGGGAGCTTTCCTGCGTCGAGCTATGCGCGATCGTCGGTGGGTTCGCCGCCGCAGTGTATTCGACGGCCCAGTTCTACTCCGGCATCTTTTATCGCGGAGCCCTCTCTATGCGGGCATCTATGATCGCAGGGGGGCGGGAAGAAGATCCCAATCAATTTGCGGTTGTACTCCTCCTCCCGATTGCCTTGGCTTTAGGCCGCCTGTTTTCAACGCACAATCGACTCGAGAGGACCCTGCTGACGATAGTCACAGGGGTTATCGGTTTGGGTGTTTTTCTAACGATGTCTCGAGGTGTCATCTTTGCCCTCTCGGTACTGGTGCTCTTCTTTGTATATCGATT
The DNA here is from genome assembly GCA_020073105.1 of Terriglobia bacterium. Classification (GTDB taxonomy): domain Bacteria; phylum Acidobacteriota; class Terriglobia; order Terriglobales; family Acidobacteriaceae; genus JAIQFW01. Next base: position 23,207 of record JAIQFW010000017.1, on the reverse strand, counting down.
GCGTGTCGGCTGGCGTGCGTTGATACCTGTCTGCACGTTGCTGTCGTTGTGCCTGGTGGTGCCAGAATCGTTCTTCGCACGTCTGCGGGGTGCAGTATCCAGCCGGGCAGCAGGGCGCTTCGATATCTGGATTGCAGGGATACAGGCGATCTGGCACCACGGCCTCTGGGGAGCCGGGTTGGATAATTTTTCAACAACTTACAGTGAAGTCGCTGGAGCGGCGCCGACATTCAGCGGTTTTGCCCGGGATTCTCACAACATCTACATAGGAATGCTGGTTGAGCTTGGCATCATTGGATTCCTCTTCTTTGCTTGTGCCCTGAGATCACAACTCCGGGACGCCGCCCAAGTCAGCGGGAGCATGCACGGAATCGGGCAATACCGACTGCTCTCCTACCAGGCAGCGTGCTATGGAATGCTCGCTGCCGGGATATCTCTGGACATTGTCTGGCGCAAGTCTTTCTGGCTGTGCTGGATGCTGCTGGCTGTCACTACCTCCTTTTCCAGGAGACAAGCACGCAGTTAGTCAACGCAAACATCGCTCACCGTTTTCAATCGCCGTTGTTTGGCGATATCGACAGGGATCTATGAGAGTGCTGGTTTTGTCGGGCAATTTCCCAAATCCCCTGAGGCCGTACGCAGGCATATTCGTCTTGGAGCAGATCTCTGCGTTGCGATCCCTAGGAATCAACGCTGTGCCAATTGCGCCGACACCTTGGCCTCCACTTTTTCTGAAGTTCATGCCTCGGGTTCGCAAATATAGCGTCATACCTCTCCATAGCGACGATCGCCAGTTTGCGGTTGAGCGCCCTCGGGTCCTTGTATTACCGATAGGATGGCCTTTCTTCCGGTCGGGCTTGGTCTACTATCTGTGCTGTCGCCGATTGATCGCGTGCTGTGTTCGCAGGCAGCGATTTGATCTGATCCACGCCCATACCATCGTGCCCGACGGATTTGCGGCAGTCCTTTTGGGCCGCGAGTTCAACCTCCCCGTGGTCTGTACCGTGCATGGCTCCGACGTCAACGAATACCCGCAGCGCAGCGCGGCCGCACGATGGTCGACGCAATGGGCTCTGACTCGAGTCCACCGACTCATCGCGGTGAGCGAGCAGCTGAAGTCCAACATTTTCAGATTAGCGGGCGAGAGACAAATTGAGGTCATCCGCAACGGTGCTGACGCCGAGGTGTTCAGGCCGTGGGGCAAAACAGAGGCACGACATGCACTACGAATCCCTCTCGAAGAAAAGACCATTGTATTTGTGGGCCGGCTCACGGAACTGAAGGCGATTCCTGTGTTACTTGCTGCTCTCCGCGGCATGCAAGGCGTTCCCTACCGGTTGTACCTGGTCGGGGATGGCGAACTCAGGAACCAACTGACCCGGATGGCAGCGGAGCTTGGTGTGGCTGGGCGTTGTGTATTCATTGGCGCCCGGCCGCATGAGGAAATCCCACAGTGGTTGTCAGCCGCGGATTGCTTCGTACTCTGCAGCAAGATGGAGGGGCTTCCGACTGTCATTCCGGAAGCAATGATGTGCGGAGTTCCTATAGTGGCGAGCCACGTGGGTGGCATACCAGAAGTCATTCAGGATTGCGAAACTGGCCTGCTGGTGCCACCCGGAGACCCCGTTTCCCTTGGCCGGGCTATCCACCGAATACTGACGGACGATGCCTTGCAGGCCGGGCTCAGAAGACACGCCGCAGAAAAGGCGCGCGTCGAATTCACCTGGAAAGCAAATGCGGAGAAAACCGCCGCAGTCTATCAAGACGCGGTTACGACTTACCGAACTGGCCCGGCACGGAAGCATGGGTGGGTTGGACTGTGTGGCGCCTGAGCTTGAACCCCTCCCTTTAGCGGACAGAAGGGGTATCTACAGGCTCCGCTCGGTTGTCCGGGGCAGATGTAGAGGTCGACGGTGGCTGGTGCCAAAGGGCAGGAGTAGTAGAGATGGATACTTACCTGGCTTGGTTGAAAAGGGAAATGTCGCCACTTTTTGAGGCGGGCGGGACCTGGTGGCGGCCTTACCACATGGCGCTCGTACAGGCTTCTGCCATGCCAGAGCCAGTCGAAATAGGCGCCCGAGAAGCTCAAGAGGCGTTGAAGAGATCTGGAACCCTATTCCTGCGGTATTTCACAAGGACATTTGCGGATCCGACGGAGTTTTGGTACGTCGCTTGTGACGAATACAAGTTCGATAAGCTACCCAAGAAAATCAGGTATTACATCCGGCGCGGATACAAGAGTTGCATAGTTCAACGAGTTCATCCGGGATGGCTTGCGGCTAATGGGTATGAATGTTACGTGGCGGCCCTTGAAAGATACAACAAAGCCTGTCGAATGACACGAGGAGACTTCGAGAAGAATGTGATGGACTCTGTGGGCGGCCCATTTGATTTCTGGGCTGTTCTTCACGAGGGAAAGCTCGCGACTTATTCCAAGTGCGTTGTCGGAGACGACTACACGTCCGCTTTAGTATTGAAATGTCACCCCGCGTACCTTTGCTTTTATCCGGTGTACGCATTGATCGACACAATGCTGAAGACCTACGTTGTGGACGAACACAAACGAGTCACCTTTGGTTTTCGATCCATTGTCCACGACACCCATATCCAGGAGTTCTTGGGAAAATTCGGTTTTCACAAAGTGTATTGCGACTTGAAAGTCGTGTACCGGCCGTCAATGCGCGCATTCGTGAACTTCTTTATGCCGTTCAAGTCAGTGCTAGAACGCTTGCCTGACACCAGGCTCATGTCGAGCTTCAGAAGTTTATTAGCACAAGAAGAGATCAGGCGGTCATTCCTTCAGAGACGTGGCGGCACGCCCTCGTGTTCCTGAGTACGATTCGTGCTACCAAACGCACAAGTCAATTATTCGGCGGAAGGGAAAACCCCTTCTCTTTCGACGAAAAGGAGCTAATCTTATGTTTCTGGGTAGGCGGTGTTTTATTCCAAGCACCATCTGCACGATAGCTTTGTCTCTGGCTGTTGTGCTCGTCTTCGCGGGTCACGTCGTGGCGCAATCCGTGCGAGAGCCGCGTTTTGTCACTGTCTACAGTTTCCCGGGTCAGCCAGATGGAGGTTTTCCGAGAGGAACTCTGATTCGCCACAGTAAGAGCACTCTCTACGGCACCACCTTTAGTGGGGGTGACGCAAACTGGGGGACCATCTTCAAGTTGGGTAGCGACGGCCAGGAAAGCATCATCCACAGCTTCATCTACGGCCCTGACGGAGCAAACCCGGATACCGGCTTAACAGCAGGTCCTGATGGCACTCTGTACGGCACCACTAGCTGGGGTGGACTCAGATGGGGAACCGTTTTCGAACTGGAACCAGATGGCACCCTCACCACGATTCTTACCTTCAATTACGGCAACGGCGCATATCCTACCGCGAGGCTAATTCGTGATCAGGACGGCAATCTGTACGGTACCGCAATGGGCGGCAGTGGAAAATGTGCTTTATACGGGTGCGGCGTTGTTTTCAAGATCGACACGCTCGGTCAGGAAACTTTACTGCACGACTTTACCGGATCAGACGAGGACGACGGCTTCGGGCCGAACGAACTTCTGCGCGATGAATCCGGGAATCTGTACGGCACGACTGCAATGGGCGGCGGCGAGCCTGATCCTGGCAACGGCACGATCTTTGAGTTAGATGCAGCAGGAGCTTATACACTGCTCTACAGCTTCAAAGGCGGTGCTGACGGTGCGCGACCCTGGGGTGGACTGGTCCGCGACTGCCGAGGGAATCTTTATGGCACCACTTGGGGAGGAGGAGCCAATGGCAACGGCACGATCTTTAAGTTCGACAGAGCAGGGAACCTCGCCGTTTTGTACAGTTTCGCCGGCGGGCAAGATAGCCCCTTCCCCAATGGTAGCCTGGTCTTAGCGGGTTCCAAACTGTACGGTACCACTGGGCGCGGTGGCGATTACGGCTATGGCAGTGTGTTCGAGGTAACGCAGCATGGCAAATACACTGTTCGGCATAACTTCAGTGGAGGTTCGGATGGGGGATACCCACGGGCAACTCTCGTACGTGCGCCGGGTAATGAAATGTACGGCAGCCCCGAGCAAGGAGGTATAACGGGAGGGCCCTGCGGGACATTCGGCTGTGGGACCATATTCAAAATCAAACCGTAACGTTTCCGGAAAATCGAACGTTAGGGATGCGCGTACTAGGAAGTGATGTTGAGACGCGTTAACACGAACTTGTGGACATAACATCTTTCGGACCATTTCGCGAATTTCAAACGCGGATCAGATCCCTGGTCCAGGTTGTTCTATTCTTTCTTGCTGCCGAGCCACTATGGAGCACACCGACTTTCTGCGTTTCCGTGCCGACCGACGGTATCGAGAATCCTTACAACCCTGGACAGGAGCGTAGTTCTGGCACTGCCCCATATGGCTCTTTCGCATTGAACGATGGAAGTGGTGGCGCTGCCAGACGGAAAAAGCCTCACGACTACTACGTATCGCCAAATGGCAACGACAAGACTGGGAACGGTTCCAAGGAAAGACCTTGGGCAACCATCAACCATGCCGACACTATGATCGGGCCGAGGGCAATAGTCCACGTTATGCCTGGAACATATAACAATGCTGTTTCCCTCAGAAGAAGCGGGGCCGCTACCGCCCGCATCACCTACATTTCGGACGTTAAGTGGGGTGCCAAGCTGGTTGTTACAGGGAAAGAAGACAGTTGCTTTAATGCTGCGGGCAGTTACGTTGACTACATCGGATTCGACATCACCGAGGACCCTATTACCGGGAGTTGCCGCATCGGAATGCTCGTCACAGGCGGGCACACCACTGTCCAGCAGAACCGGATCCATGATCTGAACCGCGATTCCAGGATTAGAGGCTGCAGCCAGAAAGAAGGAGGCGGGGGCATTGTGATCAGCAGTCAGAACACAGGTCCACCGCTAACGGATACCGCACTAGTCGATTCCAATCTGGTTGACAACATCGGCGGGCAGGGAGACTTTGTCGCCCTGCACACTTGCCCCTACATAGCCAACTTCTACTTGAGTATGTCGAATCTGACCGCCACCAACAACATATCGCTTCGGGCCGGCGGGTTCGGCTTCAGCATGGGCGGGCATCCCCCGAGTCACCCGGTCAGCAATCAGAGGTTGGGCAACAACACCGCCATCAAAGACGGGCGCGGTGCCTTCTATCTGGTCAACGACGTGGCTGGGACAATCGATTATGCCTACAACAACATCGTGGATGAGCGCTGGTCCGCGGGGGTGATGGGGTTCGCCACGGCACTCACGGTGGGCACCGCGGTCATGTCCAACAATCTAGTCTACATGCCCATCGGGGGCAGGGCCTACAGCCTATGCAGGACATGCACGGTATCGAATTCTTATAGTGGCAATCCTCTGTTTGTGAAGTACACCGGCGACGCCACTGGGGACTATCACCTGCAACCTGGGAGTCCCGCTATCGGTCGCGGAACAGCGCTGAATGCGCCTGCGATCGATTTTGACGGCAACCCCCGTCCACAGCAAAGTACTTGCGATGTCGGAGCGTATGAGTTCGTTCCGCCGTCGTAAACGGACGCAGCAATGATCAATATCGGTAGTTGCTATTACGATGAGGCTTATCGACATGGGAAGGTCTTCAGTTACCGAAGATGGCTCTATAAGCCATTTCTTCGCGCATTGGTCGGAAAAGCCAATCTGAGAGCGGGATGCAGCGTTCTTGATGTTGGCTGTGGCCAGGGTTTTTTCTCGCAACTGATTGCAGATTTGGGATTCAAGCCACTTGGCATTGATCTTAGCGCGGAAGGGATCCGTTTGGCTGAAGAAGATTACGGTTCCACCGCTGCCCGATTTGAAGTAGGGGAAGCTTTGTCGCTGGACCACAAGGGCGAGTTCGACTGCGTTTTCGCGCGTGGTTTGTCCCTGTATAACTGCAAGAACCTCGAACAAACTCACGAGGTCACAAAAGCACTGCTTGAGTACCTTAGGCCAGGCGGGGTGATGATCTTCGCATACGGTACCATCCTCTGCCCAAGGAAGAGAAGCGAGTCGTGGATGCACCATTCCTTATCCGATGCGAGAAAGTACTTTTCATCATATCCCGGAGCCAAAGTGTACTTCTCACTCCGAATCGAAACACTTTTGTTCGGTAGTTGGGCATTCTCTCTTCCTTTCACATTCTCGTCTGCTCTCATAAGTCGAATCGTGGGAGTTGGGGGAGACCTCATAGCTCTTGTGCCGCGGTCTTCTCTGGAGAGGACATAGTCGCGGCCAAAAGCTGCACTTCGAGGCAAGGTGCCGGTTTTGCTTTCTGGCCGCCGTGATCAAAAGTAGCTACGATCAAAAGTAGCTACCCTTGAGTTTGCCCACTCAGTGTGCGACTGTCGTCGCATTGTTGGATTCAGTTCTCTCTATTTCAAAACTCGTAAGAACCTATGTCCCAACCCGACCCCTGCGGCCGGTTCTTGCCACCCGCGTCGTGGTGAGGTGCTTGTGCGGAAGTTCCGTGATCAATACCCGGACTGCCTGATTGAACGTGATAGTCCCCCGCAGCATCGCCGGTGTACTTCACAAACAGCGGATTGCCGCTGTAAGGATTCGATACCGTGCAAGTGGGGCAAATCATGCCATAGGCGTTCCCGCCTAGCGGCATATAGGTCAAATTGTTGGAGAACGTACCATTGCCCAGACTCGCTGAGCCGCCAAACCCTATGATGCCCGACGACCAGCGCTCATCCACGATGTTGTTGTTGGCAATCTCGGTGGAGCCTGAGATGTCCGACACCAGGTAGAAGGCGCCGTAGCCGTCGGCAATCGACGCATTGTTGACCAGGGTTTGGTAGCCAACCGGCTGAGCCGGAGGGTGACCGCCCATGCTGTAGCCCCAACTCTCAGCTCGGAGCGAGAGGTTGTTGGTGGCCGTCATGTGCGAAATGCTCAGGTAGTAATTGTGAATGTAGTGACACGTATGAGCGGCGTAACCTGGGGCTTTCCCGCCAATGTCGTCGACCACATTGGAATCAACCGTCGCATACTCATGGCTGGGATCAAGCTGAGAATCGATCAGCATTCCTGCCCCGCCGGCGCTGGCGCAGCTGCTGATGGTGGAGTCGCGGTTCAGGTCATGCACGTAGTTCTTTTGCACTGTAACATGCTCCCCCTCCGTGCGCAGTCCGATACGGCAGCTCCCTCTCGTGGGGTCCTCGGTGATGTCAAACCCGATGATCTCGATATAGCTACCAATGCTGTAGACGCAGCTGTCGTTACTGCCCCTGATAACGAACTTCGCCCCCCAAGTGATGTCGGAAATGTATTCGATGGGCTGCGACGATGTTCCACTGGCGGTGAGGTAGACAGCCTGGGTGTAGGTTCCGGGAGCAACATGCACCACAGCCCCAGGTCCGATCATGGCGTCCGCGTGGTTGAGCGTTGCCCAAGGATGAGCCGGGGAGCCGTCACCGGAGTCGCCACCCGTTGGGCTCACGTAATAGTCGATGCCAGGTGTCCCCGAAGGGGTGACGATGACGGTAGCTGTGCCTGACTCGGTTGGATCTTGATAGCTGGTGGCCTTGACAATGACCGTTGGGTTTGCTGGGACGGTTGCCGGTGCCGTGAAAAGGCCGAGGGTGGAAATCGTTCCGTAGGTGGAATTCCCACCTTGAACGTCATTGACGAACCACACCACCGCTGTATTCGTCGTGCCAGTTACAGTCGCTGTGAATTGTTCCGTCAGGCCCGCTTGCACGGTGGCCGACTTAGGCGCGACAGAGACTGAAATTGTGGACGAACTGATGGTCACGGCTGCGCTGGTCGACTTCGTCGGATCGGCTTGACTGATCGCAGTGATGGTTTCGAACGGATTGTCGGGCAGGTTGGCAGGAGCCGTGAACAGCCCGCTGGAGGAGATCGTGCCCACGGTGGAATTTCCACCTTGGACGTCGTTGACCAGCCATGTCACGGTTTCGTCGGTTGTACCGGTCACCGTCGCGGAAAACTGAAGCGTTGAGCCAGCCTGAACTTTTGCCGAAGTCGGAGTGATGGAGATCGAAACTCCACCGGGGGTCACCGTTACAGCGGCACTGGCGGATACGGTCGAATCGGCGTGGCTGACCGCCGTGATTGTCTCCGACAGATTGTCCGGCGGAGTGGCAGGAGCCGTGAACAGGCCATCCGAAGAAATTGTTCCCAGGCTGGAATTTCCGCCCGCGACGTTATTGACCAGCCACGTCACGGCTTTGTCCGTGCTGCCCGTCAAGGTCGCAGTATAGACTTGAGTGCTGCCCGCGCTGACCGTGGAGCTGCGTGGCGAGATCGCCATCTTGATGCCCGATTCCGCCGGAGAGGTCGAGGACCCGCCTCCGCATCCAGCGAGTAACAAAACCACGCTGAGCCATACACAGAGCAAGTACCAACGCCGGTACGACATTGGAACAAAAGCCGTTAGGTTGAAATGGGCAGTGGGCACACGGGGAGTGGATGCTGGCACGAAACAAAACCTCTGAGTTCTTGGAATTTATTCAGGCTGCTTACTCAAAAATCTTGACGGGAAGTATAATTCGGAAGGGCGTGGCTGTCCAGACTCGATAGTACATAATCTATTGGGTACCGGGCAACGATATATCTTCATTGACAAAGGTACTCTTATCAGGGCTCACCGATAGTTGCAATGATCCACAAGGAAGCCGACCTCCAGCGGAACTCAGAATTGTTCAATAAATCCACCGAAGTTGACTGAGTAGGACCGGAAATGACCATCGTGGACACTTACGTTGAACCGAGCTTGCGGGCTCAGCCCGTCCCTCATCGGCTTCGAGTTGGAGTCATCCTGGAATCGCCGGCTGTTCCCAGATGGGTACACCAGATCCTCGACCTGCTGGATCAGTCGACTATTGCTGAGCTGGTGCTGATTGCCACGGTCAAAAAGGACGAGGATGCTTCCATTGTCCTGCCCGTTGCCCCTCGTGCCTCTCTGTTGTTCAAGTTGTGGCGGCAGTTGGACGAAAAGGTCTTTAAGGCTCGTTCTATGAGACCGGATGTTTTTGATGTGGTTTCATTTGCCCCGGTACGCAGTCGCCCTGAGCTGCTCGAGGTGCAGATTACGCTGGTCGACAATCGATTCGAATGTGATCCAAAAGACCTCGAGGCGGTTATGCGCGCGCACCTGGATGTGTTGGTGAATCTCAGCACGGTGGTTCCGAAGGTACGACTCCAGGAGTCGGTCCGATGCGGCGTTTGGTCATTCGAAGAAATAGACGATCTGCTTCTCAAGATCGTTTCGAGAATGTCGCATCCTAGCCTTCCCATCGAAAACTGCATAAACGTTGCGGTGAGCAATCGAGAAGGAAGGCTTCCTTGCGCCTATCTGCCTGTCGATGGTCTTTCCCTGTTTCGCAACTACAGCAACCTGTGCTCCAAACGGTCAGCGATGCTTGCCCAATGCTTGGATGACCTGCGGCGCCATGATACGCAGTACATCCAAGACTTGCTTCAGACTCCGGCTGCCAATCGTGGCGCGGCACGCGGGAACGTCGAAACGGCGCGCCTGCTAAGTCGGATGTTGGTTCGGATGGTCAAACAGTTGATTCGCGCCATTCTCTTCCATGAGCAATGGTTCATCGCTCTTAGGAAAAGAGCCCCTGATGAAGACTGGACAACAGGAGGAAATAGTCTCACGATCGTACGCGCTCCGTCCAATCACTTTTATGCCGACCCCTTCGTGATTGATCGAGGCGAGAAGAGTTATGTCTTTTTCGAGGACTATTCTTGTGCCCAAAGGAAAGGAGTTATCTCCTTTGTGGAGATTGACGCGGCGAAAGGCTGCGGCGCCCCTCAAATAGTGTTGGAAGAACCTTATCACCTCTCTTATCCCTGCATATTCGAGTGGCACGGAGAGACCTATCTCCTGCCCGAAACCAAGGACAACAAAACGATTCAGCTGTACCGTGCGATTGACTTCCCATGGGATTGGGAATTGGCGGGCGTACTTCTTCGTGGCGTTGCCGCTGTCGACACAACCATACTCAACCACAAAGGCAAGTTTTGGATGTTTACCTCGGGGATCGGAAGCTCGGATTCCTGGTTTGACGGCAAGAGTGAACTCTTTCTGTTCTTCTCGAATTCCTTATTCGGGCCCTGGGCACCCCACCCACGCAATCCGATTGTCTCTGACATACGAAGATGTCGGCCCGCCGGTCACCTTTTTCTAGCGGACGGACATTTGATCCGGCCGGGTCAGGATTACTCGGCAGCCGACAGTTGGGCGGTAACGCTGAACCGTGTTGACGTTCTGACCGAAACCGAATATCACGAAACCTCGGTCGGAACCGTCAAACCAGGATGGATGAAAGCCAACCTGGGCACGCACACATTCAACCGTAGTAAACGGTACGAAGTACTGGATGGAAGAACTTTGGTCGGTCCTCTGTCCCGCCGTAACTCAAATCTCGTAATGGAAACCGTAAACCTCACGCGGCCATTGATCGAACTTATCTAGCATCGCTCTTCACGGAAACGCTCATGGATACCAACTTCGTCGAATTTGCCGCACCCACTGCGCCGAACACGAGCACCGTTGTGGAGAGGGTCGATTTGCGCGAGTACAAGAACGATATCTTAGCCCTATGTCAAAGGAATGGAACCCCAGAGGTCGCGCGACGTTTTGATTGGTACTATCGCGACCAGGGCCAGGAACGGCCATTCTCCTGGATCTTGCGAGATGGCAAGGGGGAAATATGCGGACTCTGCTCGGTAACTGTACGTGATCTACGTCATGGAAAAACGACAGTCAAAGCTGGAGTTGCCGGCAACCTCTTGGTGGACCGCAGCAAACGAGTTTACCTGGGTGCGTTCTCTCTGGTGCGTGCTACCAAGTCCTTGGTCACAAATAAGGAAGTTGACATTCTGATGGGCATCCCCAATCAGTTTTCCCAGCCTATTTTCCTACGCTTGGGATATAAAGTTATCGATCTCTGGACGACTCATGCATTTATTCACGGTTCGCGCCAGCTATTGCAGTCGCATCTCGGCTGGGTTGGTAGGGTCGCGAGTCCGATCGTTGATTTCTGCGCCGCCGCAAAAAGAGTCTTAGCTGCCAATTTACATCCTAACTACGGCAGCCTAAGGGTTGTGAATGTACCGGAAGCCGAGTTAGGGAACCTTTCACTCGAAGATTGGTCGGCACCCCAGGAGCGCTTTGTCCAGCGTGTGTCGAGTGAGTATTTGCGGTGGCGTTTTTTCAGGGATCCTGTGAATCGATACGAGATTCTGGCGATCGTCCCGGCTGCGGGACGACCCTGCGCGTACGTGGTGGTTCGCCACAATTCCGAGCGTTCGTGGATCGTAGACTGCGGCATCGATAGCCAACGGGTGACCGCAGCCCACGCCATCCTGCAAGCATGTCATGCCCGGTCTGAGATGGGGAGCACCGTTTGGGTAGCACATTTGCGCTCTCTGCCTTTGTCATCGCAACTGACGTCGCACGGCTTCGTATGCATGCCTCCATCTCTTGGTGGATACCCTTACTTTCCCCTGGTCGGGTTCTGGTTGGGGGAGCATCCCCTCGCTCACGCGTTCGCGCAAGCCCGGGCGTGGAACATCTTTAACGGATTTAATGATGTGTAAACCGCAGTGTGAGGGACACCGATGAGTTTCACATCCGAGCGGAACGGTCCTTCGGTTCGCGATGCTGTTTCTGCAATAGGTCACGCTGAATGAGCAACTTGGTTCGAGTTACCGCGCCCGGCTTCTGCACCGCTTGTATCGTTATCGGGCCAATCTTCAGAAGCGACTGGATTCTTATTTGCGGAGGTTCTTTCACGCAAACGAAGAGGATCTCCGCAGTCCATTCTTCTCGCATCTGCCCGGGTGGGAGTTGACATCGCGCTTAAAGGTGCTTTTCTCCGAAGAGACAAGACACCGGCTGCTGGAACACGATCCAGTCGGCGAACTGATGGGAAAGCTCCCCCCTGGAGTATTACCACTGGGACAGCTTCTGTCAGGCGCAGTATCTGGAAACCATGTTCTTATTGCCCGGATACATTTTGTCGTCGCAAGGGGACCGAGTGGCGCTCCCGCCCGAGGTGGAAGCACGGCATCCGTTTCTTGATTACCTTGCGGTGGAGTTTGCCGCCAAGCTGCCGCCGCATCTCAGATGAAAGTTCTGAATGAGAAATACATCCTGAGCAGGCGTGCGGAGGGTTATTGCCCTCTTCGATCCTCCATCGCCACAAGCAACCCCACCGTGCGCCGGAGGGGAGAGGTTTCTTCGCAGATTCTGGAAACGGCTATGTGGAGGACGTGTTGTCATTCAGAAGAGTCGAGATGGAGGGAATCGTCGATGCAAGCTCGATGTCACAGTTAATCGATAAATGTCGTGCTGGCTGTGCCATTGGCGTCAAAGACGACATGGCCATTGTCGGTATTCTCTCGACGAAACTCATTGTCGATCACTTCATCCGGGGCGGGGAGCAGGCCAGACCGCACGGAAATTAGAGATGAGTTGTCGCAGTTCCCGGCTGCAGGGTTTATCTTTCTCCTTCTGGTTCAGCAACGATTGCCATTCCTTACGAGGAAGGAATGCCCGGTCTCACTCTGTGTCTCACAGCGGATATCTCGAACGGCATCGAACGCAGGTTTCGTGACCTGCAATCACTGATGCTGCACAGCCGGGACTACAAGGCTGTGATCGACGTTTGCTCGCCGGGTCTGATTGTTGGACACGTGGGATATCCGGATTATCCGGTGCGGGTTATTAGGTTCGGCGCGTATCTTGTCGCGTTCGAAGGCCGCATCTACGGCCAAGAGTCGGGCTCGGTGGAGCGTGAATTGCGTAAGCTCGTCGAGGACATTGACATCCATCCAGAAGCAAGAGAGCAACTCATCAAGCAGTGGATTCTGGACTCCGATGGCGAGTACCTGATCGCAATTGCCGATACCGCCGCGAAGGACCTGATGATCTTCAATGATCCATTGGGCCGGCTGCCGTTTGTGTACTTTGCCAATGATAAGCAGCTAATTGCTGGCCGGGAGGACAAGTTCGTGGCCCGGTTCGCAGGGGTCGGCCTCGATCGCTTGGGTGCGGCGCAGACGCTCTGGCTGGGATATGCGTTAGGCACAAGAACGCTGTTCGAGAGCGTAAAACGATTGCCGGCCGCGTCGCTGCTTGCCGCGAAGGTTTCCGGGCCAGAGATCTCCACTCGAGTGGCAACACTCTTTCAGTCCAATTTCGAGGAGCGAGACTTGTCTCGAAAATGCGATGCTGTCGTGACTGAGTTGGTTGATTTGTTTCTCTCTGCGACCCGCAGCCGTGGATGCGGTCCCGACGCCGGGCTCAACGTCATTTCGCTGAGTGGGGGGCAAGATTCGCGGGCCGTAGCGGTCGCGATGAGACGAGAAAATGCTTCCTGTGTCGCTGCCACCTTTGCCACGCCGAGTGGCTACGGTAGTGAAGATGTCCACTTGGCGGAGCTGATCTCCAAAAAACTCAAGATACCGTGGCATTTCATTCCTGTTCCCGACGGCGATGCAGTTCAGCAGCAACGGCTGGTCTCGATGACCGATGGCCATAACTTGGTGACCATGACCTTCATCCTCGCTTTTATGGATGTGATTGTGGCACGCTGGGGGCGAACTGCAACCTATGTCACAGGTGACGGTGGCGACAAAATCTTCCCGGGCGCTCTTCCGCGCAGACCTGTCGTGAATCTGGACGCGTTGGTCAAGTATGTGATCGAGGAACATGCCATCCTTCCATTGCAAATCGTCGAGCAGATCTTTCATTTGGATGCTGGCCTCCTCGTGGCAGAATTGCGAGATCTTTTGCTCAGCTATCCCGAACGAGACTGGGGGCACAAGTCGGTCCATTACACGATCTACGAGCGCGGACATAACTGGCTTTTTGAAGGCGAAGACCGGGCGCGATTTTTCTTGTGGCAGACTACCCCCTTTTATTCTTTCCCCTTGTTTCAACATGCCATGCAGGTGCCCGACGCGCTCAAATCCAATAACCGTTTGTATTGCGCATTTCAGAAAAAGTTACACCCGGAGGTTGCGGCGATTCCCGATGCGACGTACGGCGTGGCTCCGAATTCATGGGTGTTTCCATGGAGAGTCAGATTGCTGTCCTACTGCTTGAGGGTACCTCCCAATGCTCGGCACAAACTTCTGGCGGTTCTCGGCCGGAGCCGGCGCACGCAATTGCCGCAGACGATTGTGGATAGCGTCAGCGAGCACGGAATGATGGATGCATGCGTCGTTCGAAAAATGCTCAAGACGGCAACAACCCGAGGTGTCCGCTGCTGGCAGACGTTGACCTTGCTTGAGGCGCTCTGGGCAGAGCCCTCGAGGCCATCGATTTCGCCAGAAAGCTTGTTGGCTCCCAGTGCTTGAGACTCACGTGACCAACCGCGGATTCATTTTCGTCAGATCTGATGCTAGCTAATGTTTCTGCAGGGAGTTGTCCCACAGAACCCCGTCGAAATGTCGAACTCACGCGATCTCAGTCCGATACTTGGACTCGACGAGTGATGTTGAGTGCCATGATTACCATCCCCGAGGAATTAGGGTCAAGGAATTCAGCGCATGATTGTTCGTTTCTTCAAACCAGAGGCACATGGTGCTTTGGTGTCACTGGAACATATTGTCAAACAAGCAGTTCGCTTGATTCGGGTGGGCTTGCGTGGGTGTTGAATTCTGCAACACAAGCGAAGCCCGGACCTTCTGACTCCAAAAACCACAATCACTATAAGAAGGTTTTATGTGTGGGATCGCTGGGATTTGCAATTCGCAAAGCGCCTACGTTGACACGGATGTGCTGAAAGGCATGATCGGCCTGGTTCGGCACCGTGGCCCGGACGAATGGGGTCTGCACGCCGACCATGGTATCGGCTTGGCCAACGCCCGGCTGAGCATCATTGATGTCGATGGCGGCCACCAGCCGATTCACAACGAAGACGAATCCTTGTGGATCACCTTCAACGGTGAAATCTTCAACTACGTTGAACTGCGCAAGCAGTTGCTTGCCCACGGACACATCTTCGCGACTCACTCGGATACCGAGGTCATTCTTCATCTGTACGAGGAGAAAGGCGAGGAGTGCGTTCGCTATCTGAATGGACAATGGGGGATGGCGGTCTGGGACGCGCGAGAGCGCAAACTTTTTCTCTCTCGAGACCGGCTCGGGGTTCGGCCGCTTTTCTACACCAAGGTGGGCGGCAACTTGATCTTTGGCTCGGAGATCAAGTCCCTCTTTGCCCATCCGGGTGTTTGCCGGGAGATAGACCGGGCGGGACTCGACCAGATCTTTACCTTTTGGTTCACGGTTCCGCCTAGGACGATCTTCAAAGATATCTGTGAGCTGCCGCCGGCGAGTTCACTTACGTTCAAGGACGGAGAAATCCGAATTCACTGCTATTGGCAGCTCGATTTTGACAGTCCCGAAATAGTGCGGCCCGAGGGTGAGTATGTTGAACAACTCTCGGAACTGCTTACCGATGCCACTCGTATCCGTCTTCGCTCCGATGTTCCTGTCGGCGCCTATTTAAGCGGGGGCTTGGATTCCACTATTGTGACTGCGCTGGCCAACCAGATAGTCGGTTCCCGGCTGCGCACCTTTTCCATTGGCTTCACTCCGGAAGAACTGGATGAGACCCCGTTTCAGCAGGACGCAATCCGATTCCTGAACACGGCTCACCAACAGATACGTTGTGGGTACAACGATGTGGCTGCCGCGTTTCCGGAAATGATCTGGCATACGGAGCAACCAATCATCCGGGCGGCCCCAGCGCCGCTGTATTTGCTTTCGAGGCTGGTGCGTGATAACGGGTACAAGGTCGTCCTCACCGGCGAGGGTGCCGATGAGATCTTCGGCGGTTATGACATCTATAAGGAGCAGAAGATCCGCCGGTTCTGGGCGGCACAACCCCAGTCGGCCTACCGCCCCCGGTTGCTGCGTCGGCTGTATCCGTATCAGAATAACCTCCAGAAGCAACCGGATGCCTATCTGCAGAAGTTCTTTCACGCCAGCCAGGAAGACCTCAGAAATCCCTTCTTCTCGCACCTGCCGAGATGGGAGCTAACTTCGCGCCTAAAGGTGCTCTTCTCAGACGAGATGCACCAGGTGGTTCCCGAGAACAATGCCGTGAGTGAACTAGCCGGGAAACTGCCGCTGGACTACTTCCGTTGGAACAGTTTCTGTCAGGCACAGTACTTAGAAACCATGTTCCTGTTGCCGGGCTACATTCTGTCATCGCAAGGCGACCGCGTGGCCCTGGCTCACTCGGTGGAAACGCGGCACCCTTTTCTCGATTACCGTGTTGTGGAATTTGCCGCCAAGCTTCCGCAGCATCTCAAAATGAAAGTTCTGAATGAAAAATACATTCTGAAGCGGGCCTTCGGTCAGCTGCTACCGCCTGCCATTCTGAATCGACACAAGCAACCCTACCGTGCTCCTGACGGAAGAAGCTTCTTTGCCGGCGGCGCCGATGTTTATCTTGAGGAACTGCTGGCACCCGGAACCATCGAGGACGGTGGCTTGTTTGATGCACCGGCTGTGGCCAAGCTGGTTGAGAAATTCAAGACCGGCCGGGCGATCGGAGTGAAGGACGACATGGCACTTGTGGGTGTGCTTTCCACCCAGCTTGTCATCCATCAATTCGTAACCAGTTTTCAACAAGGAGGCCCATCGTGGACCGACTACAGACAGAACTACGCCGTTTCGTAATCGACAACTTCATGTACGGGCGGGAGTGTCAGATGCGTGATGAGGATTCGTTTCTGGACTTGGGAATCATCGACTCGAGCGGATTGCTCGAACTGGTGAATTTCCTGGAGAAGCAGTACGGAATTCAGGTCGAAGAAGCGGATCTCGTGCCCGAAAATCTGGATTCGATTGCCCAACTCGCGCGATTTCTTCGCCGTAAACTGGAGCTGCAGCTGGCGCCGGTTGCTTCCCAGCGGTTGCAACACCAAACCGCCTAGCTCACAACCACAGGATACGAAGGTAACGTCATGCAACTCGAAGAGTTTCTGGAGCGAAGTGCGCAAACGAATCCCGGGAAGACGGCATTGATTTGCGGTCCGCATCGGGTGACGTACGCAGAAATTGACACTCTAGCCAACCGACTCGCGCATGCCTTGATCGAACGCGGCGTGCAGCGGTGGGACCGAGTGGCCGTCTTCGCCAATAATTCGATGGACACGGTGGTGGCGATCTTCGCTATCTTGAAAGCTCGGGCTATCTTCCTGCTTATTAATCCGACGACCAAGCCGGACAAGCTTGCCTATATTCTCAACAATTGCCGGGCGGTATGCCTGATCACCGCCGACAAACTCTTGTCCGGCGCGCTGCCGGCAGCAGCCGAGGTTCCATCCTTGAACGACGTCATCGTTGGGGGAGCAGTCTCCGACCTGCCCGTTCTAGCTGGCAAGCGTGTGGCGAGCATGAGCGCGACGATGGAGGGGCGGTCTAGTGAACGCCCCATTCAACGAAACATCGATGTTGATCTCGCCGCTCTGATCTACACGTCCGGATCAACTGGGAGGCCGAAAGGCGTCATGGTGACCCATCTGAACATGGTCTCCGCCGCCACTTCCATCACGACCTATCTGGAGAACACACCCGAGGACATCATCATCAACGTGTTGCCACTCGCTTTTGACTATGGTCTCTACCAATTGCTCATGGCATTCACAATTGGCGGAACTCTCGTTCTGGAGCAATCTTTCACATACCCTCGAGCGGTGCTCGAAGTTCTGAAGCGAGAGCGCGTGACCGGATTCCCAATTGTCCCTACCATCGCCTCCATCCTGCTCCAGATGGATCTGGGGAGCTACAGTTTTCCCGACTTACGCTACATCAGCAACACCGCGGCCGCCTTACCGGTCGAACACATTCGAAAGCTGTGCCAGGCATTTCCCAAAGTGAAACTTTATTCGATGTATGGCCTGACCGAGTGCAAGCGCGTGTCCTACTTGCCCCCCGATCAACTCACCCTCCGCCCCGGTTCGGTCGGTCGCGGGATGCCCAACGAAGAAGTGTACCTAGTGGACTCGTGTGGTGGCCGCGTGGGTTCCGGTGTAGTGGGAGAGCTGGTAGTGCGTGGTGCCAATGTCATGAAGGGTTACTGGGAACTTCCCGAAGAGACCGACAAAGTGTTGCGCCCCGGTCCTTTCCCGAATGAGAAGGTGCTGTATACCGGTGACCTGTTTCGTACGGACGACGAAGGCTACCTCTATTTTGTGGGTCGCACGGACGACATCATCAAAACCCGGGGCGAGAAAGTAAGCCCGCGCGAAGTGGAGAACATCCTGTACACGCATCCTAAAGTTGCCGAGGCAGCTGTGATCGGTGTGCCCGATGCGGTATTCGGGAATGCGATTTGCGCATTCGTTAGCCTCAAGCCGGGAGAAGTACTCACCGAGATGGAACTGCGGGCCTTCTGTGCGGACCGACTGGAAGACTTCATGGTTCCCAAGATCGTGCAGTTCCGACCGGTGTTGCCAAAATCTGCAAACGGCAAGATCGCCAAGCGGGAACTCGTTGTTGACCACGAGACTCTGGCAGGAGCAGCAGCATGAGCACAGCTATGAGTACCACACCTTGGTTGAGAATCGACCCCGAAGCAACCGCTGAAAAGATTACGTCGGCAATCACTACCATCGTTCTTTCTAAGCTGCGGCGGAAGGGGGTTGTTCTAGGGCTTTCCGGAGGTGTTGACAGCAGCGTGGTCGCAGCACTCTGCGTGCGGGCGTTGGGCAACCAACGCGTACTGGCATTGCTGATGCCAGAGCGTGAGTGTTCCGACGAGGGTCTCCGTTTGAGCCTGCAGTTGGCAGACCTGTTGCGGATCCGTACCGTGCTTGAAGACATCACTCCCATCCTGGAAGCCGCAGGCTGCTACCGCCGTCGCGACGAGGCCATACGCAAGCTCGTCCCGGATTTTGGCGGGAAACACAAATGCAAGCTGGTGATGGCGGAGATCGCCAGCGGTGCACGCTATGCTCTGCCTTCGCTCGTAGTTGAGACTTCTAATGGCGGGCTGCACAAGGTACGCCTGACGGCAGAGGTGTACTGGGAGGTGGTTGCTGCAAGCAACTTCAAACAGCGCATCCGCAAGATGTTGGAATACCACCACGCGGACCGCTTGCAATACGCGGTCGCAGGCACACCGAATCGTCTCGAGTACGATCAGGGATTTTTCGTCAAGAACGGCGATGGCGCCGCCGATCTGAAGCCCATCGCCCATCTCTACAAGTCGCAGGTGTACGAGTTGGCAGAATATCTCGGTCTGCCGGCGGAGATCCGTGAACGGCCCTCTACCACCGACACGTTTTCCATGTCCCAGTCGCAAGAGGAGTTCTACTTTTCCGTGCCTCTTCGCACCCTGGATCTTTGCTTGTACGGTAAGAACAATGGACTTCCCTATGATGAAGTAGCTGCAGCCGCCGGCCTCACCCCGGATGAGGCGAAGGCCGTGTGCGACTCCATTGACGCTAAGCGCAAGGCTACCGCATACCTTCATCAACCGCCATTACTCATTGAACCTGTACACGAAATCCATTGCGGTTCTCATTCTAAATAGAAGTTCGATGCCTGCGCTTACTGAAGCGTAACCAGAAGGTTTTTCCGGAGGATTTTCATGTCGACCACTACCGTTACGGCTCCCACATCCTTGAGTTCGCAACTGAAGACGCGGATTCGAAACCGCACTGCCCACGTCGGGATCATCGGCTTGGGGTATGTTGGGCTGCCCCTGGCCCTCCTTTTCAGTGAGGAACGATTTCCTGTTACTGGATTCGACATCGACACAAACAAGATCGACCTATTGTGTAAAGGGAGTTCTTACATCTGCCGTATCCCTGCCACGGAGATACAGCTTGCCCGCACTCAGGGGTTCCGCGCCACTTCCGACTACTCGCTGCTGACCGGAATGGATGCCATCATCATTTGTGTTCCCACCCCTCTGAATGAGCATCGTGAACCTGACCTCTCCTATATCACCAGCACACTTGAATCCGTGGCTCCTCATGTCCAGCCGGGCCAGCTGATTGTGCTGGAAAGCACCACCTATCCCGGAACGACAGAGGAGGTGATGATCCCTCTGCTGGAATCGAAGAGCCGGCTGGGGCTCAGGGTGGATCGTAACCATGGGCAAGCAGAAGACCGCTTACTGTATGTAGCCTTTTCTCCGGAGCGCGAGGACCCGGGCAACAATACGGTGGCTCGCCGAGATATTCCCAAGGTTGTGGGGGGCGCCAGCCGCCTGGCGACCGGACTCGCCTGCAGCCTCTACGGCTCCATCTTCAACCGCACCGTGCCTGTGTCCGGCCCCGCGGCCGCAGAGATGACGAAGTTGCTGGAGAATATTTACCGCTGTGTCAACATCGCCATGGTCAACGAATTGAAGTTGTTGTGTCAGCGCATGGGAATCGACATCTGGGAGGTTATCGAAGCAGCCTCTACTAAGCCGTTTGGCTTCCAGCCCTTTTATCCCGGACCCGGCCTGGGCGGACACTGTATTCCCGTGGATCCCTTCTACCTTTCCTGGAAAGCAAGGGAATGGGACTTTCACACCCGTTTCATCGAACTGGCGGGTGAGATCAATTCTTCCATGCCTTATCACGTTGTGGAGTCGATCGCGGCTGCTCTCAACCAGCGCTCAAAACCGTTGCAAGCGGCAAACGTGCTCATTCTCGGGGTTTCCTACAAAAAGGACATTGATGATCTGCGGGAAGCGCCGGCCCTTACCATCATCGAGCTTCTGCAGAAAGAGGGGGCCGTGGTCAGCTATAACGACCCTTACTTCCTCAGCATCGGCAGAGGCCGGAAATACGACCTTAAGCTGAAAAGCGTTTCGCTCAGCAATTTGTGGCAGTACGACTGCGTAGTCATTGTGACCGACCACTCTGACTATGACTATGCCCGGATCGTGCGTGAATCGCGCTTGGTGATTGACACTCGCAATGCCACGCGCGGTATCGTTTCCTCCAATGTAACCCGTTGTTAATCGCAGCCCGATTCCGGAGGTGTCCCATGCGTGGGAAAAAAGTTGGTTTGATCACATTTCTTGTGCTGTTGGCTTCTCTGATTGCGACTCCTGGAACCGAAGGTCAGAGTGGTTCCCTCCGCAACGAGGTCCCGTCTTCACCGACCGCCGCAGGTGCAGCGCCTCAAAGCGCAGCCACACAAACGTCAGCCGAGGTGCAAGGAACGGTCGGGCTGATCATTGGCGCTGGCGACCTGCTCGAGGTCACTGTCTACGGTGCCTCCGATTTTGCCAAAGCGGTGCGCGTGGCTGATTCGGGAGATATCTCGCTGCCCCTGATAGGGGCGACACACGTGGGCGGGCTAACCATCCAGCAGGCAGAGATTCTGGTCCAACAGCGCTTGTCCGACGGTGGCTTCTTTACCAACCCCCAAGTTTCCATCTTTGAAAGGGAGTACGCCACCCAAGGCATCTCGGTATTGGGGGAAGTGCAGAAGCCGGGGATCTATCCGCTGCTGGGCCAGCATGCGCTGTTCGATGCGGTTTCGGCTGCCGGCGGACTGACGCCAAAGGCCGGAAACAAGATCATGATTACTCGGCGCGCCAACCCCAGAGACCCGCAAACGGTGGTGCTCCCTTCCAATCAGACCTTTCCTCCAGAGACCAATGTCGCGGTCTTTCCTGGAGACACCGTGGTGGTATCCAAAGCTGGGATCGTTTATGTAGTGGGAGACGTTCGCATGCCGGGTGGCTTCGTCATGGAGAATTCCCAATTGTCGGTCCTGCAAGCGATTGCCATGGCACAAGGTACGAACAGTACGGCCAAACTTGACAAGACCATCCTGATCCGCAAATCGACGGATGGCCCGCAGCAAACCCCCATTCCGCTCAAGAACATCATGACGGCAAAAACTGCGGATATCCAACTGCAAGCGGATGACATTGTTTTCGTTCCGCGCAGCGAGGGTAGAGCTGCCGCACGCCGAACCCTCGATGCCATCATGCAAGTTGCTGTCGGTGCCGCGATTTATCGGCCCTTGTGAGAGTGCAGCGAAAGACGGCCGAGCAGCAATCTGACGCGTACTGCGAAGCATACACGCAACAATGCACGGAGTCCTAAAACAATGTCTGTACCAACGGTTCTTCCCAACCGGCCGCAGCCCCAGGAATTGCTAGCCCAAACCGCAGCCGTACCAGTGTTGGCCTTCGGCGGCGGCCTCACGCTAGGCGGCGTCTTAAGGATTTTCGGTCGCGCCGGGGTACCCATATATGCGGTCTGCGCACAGGGTGATTTTGCGGCGCACTCAAGATGGTATCGCCAGCCGCCCATGCGCGGCTCTGAAAACCTCAAGCCCGCGGAGCTGGCGGCGTTCCTACGGGCGCTTCCCCTTCACGAAGCGGTGTTGATGCCGTGCTCGGACGACTGGCTGCAAGCCGTAGTTGCGCTACCGTCTTCCTTGATGAACCGCTTTCGGTCGAGTTTGCCGCGCGCCGAAATCGTTCAGACCATGGTGAACAAGTGGCGATTCGCGGAACTGCTAGAGCGCAGCTGCACTCCACATCCACGGACAGTTCTGATCCACTCTTGCGAACAGTTGCAGGAAATGTCAGAAAAAGACTTCGACGGGGCCATCTTTAAGCCTCTTTCCTCGATCGAGTTTGCGGCCAAGTACGGGGTCAAGGGCTACTTGGTGCGCAGCCAGGCCGAGGCTTTGAAACTCGCGCCCAGACTGGAATATCCCATCATGCTGCAGGAGTATGTTCCGGGTCCACCCACGGAGAGTCACTTCATTGACGGATTCGCCGACCGCCGCGGTCGAATCTGCGCGCGTTTCGCCCGCCGACGTCTGCGAATGCATCCGAGCGATTTGGGGAATAGCAGCCTGACGGCAAGCGTGCCGCTAAGCGACATCGGCGGAGCAGTCGCGATCCTCGAACAATTGCTCGCAACCGTACCTTATCGTGGCATCTTCAGTGCGGAGTTTAAGCGTGACCCCCGCAACGGCTTGTTCAAGATCCTGGAAATCAATGCGCGGCCGTGGTGGTATGTGGAATTTGCCGCCCGCTGCGGTGTGAACGTCTGTCACATGGCCTACCGGGATGCTCTGGGGTTGCCGGTGGAACCCATCAACCGCGGCGTGGATTGCCCAGGGATGAATCTCCGCCAGCGGAAAATCCTTGTAGATAAACGTGACCCGGTCGCCATATTCCTTAAGAATCTCCGGGAACAGAGTCTCATGCAT